>JAJSZT010000005.1 GCA_030272815.1 Deltaproteobacteria bacterium | reverse complement strand
TTGATTTTAAATGCTATTTTATAATTCTAAAACCATGAATCACAAGGTGCGGAATGTGAGTTATGGAAGTTTCTGATGCTTCATTGAAGAAGGATTATATACTTACTATTATTGTACAGTTTATGGTTTTAGCAAGTGTATTTCTGGTTTATAAGTTGGCGGCAGAGTTTCTTGGTACTGATGGATTTTCTGGATATGCCCTAAGCAGGAGAACAATATCTCTCATACAATCAGCCCTTCTTATGGGTTTAGGCGTGGGGATACCAAGATATATCGCGTATGGATACGCCAATCCAGATCAAAAAAATCCCGATGCATATTTTATAAGTGCCCTATTCATACTTGCTCCAGTTGTTTTTATTTTTTTTATTTTTTTTAACCTGTTTAATGGAACCTTTTCATATATTTTTTTTGGAAGTTCAGACTATTCCTATTTAATATTACCCATAACTTGTATGATCATAGGTAATATCCTTCATGCCTTATGCTATAGTTACTTCCGAGGCAGGTTAATGATGATGAGGGCAAATTTATTACAAGCTATAAATATGGGTATTATACCACCTGCAGTATTCTTTTTGTTTGGTAAAACACTATCATCTGTTTTGACTGTCACGGGTATTATTTGGATACTAATTTCATTAATATTTTCTCTTTTTTTGCCTGTCAGATCAAGAGAATGTGATCCAAGGAAGATGATTACATATGCAAAAGAGATTATAGGCTATAGTATTATGCGAGTTCCTGGAGATTTTGCTTTATCTACCTTGCTTGCCTTGCCGGCAATTCTGACAGCACATATGACAGGGGTAAGAGAAGCTGGATTCGTAGCCTTTGGAACCGTGGTTTTCAATATGGGCGGATATTTCTTTGCGCCAATAAGTACGATTCTTTTGCCTAAAGCAAGCCATATGATTGCGAGAGCGGACTATGAAGGATTGAAATATGATTTAAAAAGGATGTTAATATTTGCAATTTGTTTAACAACACTGGGCGTTATGATACTTGAAATATTTACTGATCAACTCATTGAGATCTATTTGAAAGAAAATTTCTTTGAAACAATAATGATTGTTAGAGTCATTGCCATTGGAATTGTTCCTTATGCGGTTTACATACTACTAAGAAGTATTATAGATGCTTCCTACGTAAGGCCAATTAATGCTATAAATATAGTTATATCTCTTTTTCTTTTTATAATAGGGGTCTTATTGGTTGTGTTATTTAAAATGAATTACATTTATATCGTTGGAATATTTGTGATATCTATTTATGTTCTAGGAATACTAAGCTTATTTGTAGTACGTACTATTTTCAAAAGGAATAAATCTTGCCTCTCGTCTTGACACTTTTATATTTTGTTATTTTTATCATAGTTGTCAAATTGTTTTCCAGACAAGAAGGGTACTATTCTACTTTAGCTGTATTTGGTATCGGCTGTTATATTTACTATATCGGAATCCCTTTTGAATTGTACGTTCTGTCTATTGAGGAGTTTGAAAAGGGTAGTATAATTTTATCATTATCAACAGCGCAATTAAGCCAGATTATCATGATGGGGGCAATGGCGTTCCTGGCATTTTCGCTGGGGTATTATTTGTCATCCTTTAATCCCCTCAAAATGAGTCGTGGATTGCGAAATCGTTTTCCAAGAATACCTTACAGTCTAAAACTAATATGTATATGGTCTTTAATATCTTTACTAATCTTTTTCTATAAAAACATATTTGCTGTGAGTACATATGAAGCAGCCTATGGGGTACGTTATAGCAATCCAGCCTTTTCACTGTTATGTGATTTTGTTGTGTTGTATGGTGTTGTAATCGCATCAACAGTAATTTTCAGAGGGAAAAGCTTGAATAAAATTTTGGGAATGGGATTTATTGTATTAATTTTCTCATGGGGCATATATACATCGGATAAAAATGTTATTTTATTTGGGTTGTTAGCTGTTGCAGCATCGTCTTCCTGCTTCATCAGAAAGAAAGGTTTTGTATCCTTTGTTTATATAATTATAGGCTGTGTTGTTCTAATTTATTTGATTAAAGTATTTTCATTTTATCGAGGAGGACTTAATATTTTTACTGCTTTTAGTATAGCGATAAAGCAGTTCGGATTAAGATATATTGATCCTTTAGGTCCTTTTGTGTCATTACAGCATATATTAAACAACTGTTCGGACTTACAGTACGGACAAACTTATTTGCACATTTTTTATCTCGTAATTCCGAGATTTCTGTGGAAAGAAAGGCCGCTGGACTTATCAGAACAGTTTGCTGTGGATAACATTGTTAACTGGTCACCAGGACAAGGAATGGGATATTCTCCCCTTGCGGAGGCATATTTAAACTTTTCGTGGATGGGGCCTGTTATTCAATATTTGTTATTGGGTTTGCTGTGGGGGTATTTTTGGAAAGTTTTGAGCAAGGTGCTTTGGAATTTTCCTCAAGGGCTCTGGCAATGTCTTTACTATATCTTAGGATATTATCTTCTCATTTTAATGCACCGTGGCCCGGTTGCGGGTTTAATGAAATCTTTGATTCTTTATACTTCGCCCTTGATTTTAATCGTAATTTTTATTGACTTGGGCATATTACATCCTGATTTTTTAATGAGGGTGTCTCGCAACGGGTGCGAAAAGGATACTAATAAAGCAGCATAGAATATATGGGCTATCAATTGAATATAAAGGTGATTTGTTCAAATTATTAATCGAGTAATGATAAGTTAAAAAATCAATTAGTTAGCATGGAGAGAGTTGTGGAAAAAATTAGAGTTCTTGCTGTTATTCCCGATGGAGGAAATAAAGTTTCAATGATATTCGCACATAGGCAGATGAATTATTTGAAGGAATCTTCAATCGATGTTGGTTTCTTTATGTTAAAGTCACGTACCTCGTTGAAGATGTTGTTTTCTGACATGATTGCTTTTCGGCAAAAAATAGCAATGTTTAAACCGGATGTTGTTCATGCTCATTATGGAACAGTGACATCTTTTTTTTGTGCATTAGGGGCAAAGAAACCATTAGTTATCACCTTTCGTGGCAGTGATCTCAATCCAGTGACGAGCGAAAATGCTTTTAGGAAAGGGCTTAAACAGGTATTATCTCAATTGTCAACGCTTCGTGCCAAACATATTATATGTGTTAGTCAAGGGTTAAAAAAGCGTCTTTGGTGGAGAAATGATGAAGTAAGCATTATTCCTTCAGGAATCGATTTATCTATTTTTAAACCTTTACCGATAAAATATGCCAGGGAACGATTGGGGTTGAGCTTAACTGATAGAATTATTCTTTTTAATGTGGGAAAATCACCATTAGTGAAACGACTAGATTTAGCGGAACAGTCTCTTAAATTTGTCAATTCGCATTTTCCAAATACCTGTCTCGTTAAACTTTATGAAAACATAGATCCCGATGATATGCCTTTTTATTATAATGCTGCTGACTGCTTGTTATTGACAAGTGATCATGAAGGTTCGCCTAATGTGGTCAAAGAGGCGATATCATGTAATTGCCCCGTCGTTTCTGTGGATGTTGGAGATGTGAGAGAACGTTTGGCTGGTGTGTGGCCATCAAAAATTGTAAAAAGAGATCCTGCCGAAATTGGGCGCGCCATTAATGAAATTTTTAAATTGAATAGAAGATCAAATGGACATAATAAAATTCACGAAATATCTCTTGATAGACTATGTACGGAAATAGTAAACATTTACCATTCTATGCTTTAAGGTAATGTATGGCGCTTTTCAAGAGAGGGACTGAGTTATAACATTTATGTCTGCCGAAATTCCGGTTATTGCATCCGATTTTCCACTCTGGAAAGAGATTGTTGAAGGCGCGGGCTGCGGCATTTGTGTTGATCCTCTTAATTTGGAAGAGATTGCAAGGGCGGTAAACAGGCTGCTTACTGACAATGAACTTGCGGCTGCCATGGGCGCAAATAGCAGGAGGGCGGTTGAAGAAGTTTACAACTGGCAGAATGAAGAGCGAAAATTGCTCGATTTGTATCAGGAACTTATCTGAAAATTCTCACAGATTCAGCCACAGATTTACACAGATGAACGCAGATAGGTTTAAATACAAAAAAGCTTTTATGAAGTTTATAATGAGCTTGGTGATGGATTTCTGGAATCTGTTTATGAAAATGCCTTATATATTGTCCTAACTGGATATAGACTATGTGTGGAGAGGCAGAAAGATATTTCTGTATTTTTTCGAGGTAAAGTAATCGGAGATTTTAAGGCAGATTTGATTGTAAACGAAAAAGTAATCGTTGAACTAAAAGCAGTTCGTACCCTTGGGGCTGTAGATTTTCAGATTATTCTAGCAGAAAACCGGCATTTTTTATCGGATTAAATAAATCGACATGCTGATTTCCCAAATTATTTAATCTTTGAAATATTTACCTTAGCATAGAAATACGTGAGTTTATGCCATATAAACTTAACAGAATAATTTGAGATAGAATCCACCTGAGATGCTTTTGAAAAAATCAAAATAATGCGGGAATATGTATAGCACATTGATTATATTCGGCATTACCTCTCGTTCAAAATATTGTGAAACCGACCTATTGTACCTTTTAACGCTTCTTCATTGTTTATATGAACATGGTAATCAGTGTTGTCAAGAATACGGGCATTGTAACCGCCTGAATAGCCTGGTCTTGACAACACTGATTACCATGTAACCATTCAGGGCCTGAGAAATTCCGATCAAAATAATCAGGAAATAGCTGTTCATTTAAAATGGAATTCAACACTTGCCCCCTGCACATGAAGCTCAATTAATCAATTACTTGAAGGCAACAAATATTGAAGTTGGCTTATTATTAAATTTCGGCAGAAAACCGGAATTCAAAAGATTTGTATTTGATAATAAAAGAAAAATGATCAGTGATAATCAGCGTAGATCCGTGGCAAAAGATTAAATTCAGCCACAGATTCGCACAGATGAACGCAGATATTTATATCTGAGGTGATCGTGATGGAAAACATAGCAATTTTGAAACGCACACAAGAACTTTTGGAAGAAGTTCCGCTTGGTGGCAAGGATATGGATTCAAAGGTACGTCATTTGCACAGAGCAGAATACCTGCGTCGCCTTAGCCAATATCGCCGTGTTGACGTTTTGCTGACACAAAAATATGAAATGTCGTTTGATGATTTTATATCCCACAGGATTGTTCGTGAAAAAGGATATGGCTGGGATGTCGAATCGGATGCAATGGAATGGGAAACGGCCATTGGCGGCATGAAAACGATGAGGCGCAATATAGAAGAATTGCAGGAGGAAGGGTATGAGCTAAAAGGTGAAAGTTCAAAGCTGAAAGGTGGAAGAAGTTGAGATTATATCTTGATATGTGCGTCTATAATAGGCCGTTTGATGATCAGAGTCAGCCAAGGATAATGCTTGAAACTCAGATTTTCATTATGATGTTGTTGATGATATCAAAAGGTCGGTTTGGTATGATCAATTCGTTTGCGTTGGAATATGAAAACAGCAAGAATCCAAATATCGAAAACATGTTGAAGATATCAGGCTTGTTGGGATATTCTACAGATTACATATCCTGTGATGAAGGCATTTTGAATAGATCTCTGGAGTTTGAGAAATGTGGTCTGATGGGCATGGATGCCGTGTATATCGCATGTGCTGAAAAAGCAAAAGCCGATTTTTTTGTAACGTGTGATGACAATCTCATTAAAAAGCTGAAACGGATTGATAATATTAGGATTGCATTTTACAATGTAATTGATTTCGTATCGAGGGAGGTATTTAAGACATGAATATGCCATTGAATGAACTGACTTCTGCTGAGGTTAGAAGAGCAGGCTGGGAAGCCTTGACAGAAAAATTAGGCCCTGCTGGTGCTTTAAAATTTATTTTGGATTATGATCGCGGCGAAGGCAACTATACTAAACTGCGCAAAAAGATATTTAAGGGAAAAACAGTTAAAAGTATCATCGAGGATATGAAAAAGGAAGGCTATGTGTGAGCGTAGAAGCTGAAAGCTCAAAGCTGGAAAGGATGAGATGAAAAAGTTTGGTTATGAAAATCTCGATGCCTTGGATGGCCGCAGATAGGGTTTAAATACAAAAAGAATACAGATAGTTTTAGTTTTTATGAAAAGATCAGTGATAATCAGCGTAGATCCGTGGCAAAAGATTAAATTCAGCCGCAGATGAACGCAGATGAACGCAGATAGGTTATCATGAAATGGTAAGGTGAGGGGGCGGAATGCTGTTGGCTGGGAGAAAAACAGACTAAGAGGTTGAGATGAAAATACAGGAGATCCTTAAGCAACCTGAAGGAAAGACGCTGGAATTTAAGCGCGATATTTCCTCACTCAAGCCAATTCTCAAAACCCTGATAGCCTTTGCCAATCAACAAATCGATGAAAAAAAGCTGGAGTCCCTGGGATTGCTTGTTCCGCATGCCGCAGTGATCGAACATCCACGCACTGATGTCCCTGTAAGTGTCCCTGTAAAAGTGATCGGTAAAGATGGTTTCTGGAGCAACTCGTAGCGAGTAAGCAGATCAGAGCATCCGACCTGGCCGCCTATTGGAGCATTTCCGAAAAAACCGCAAAACGGGATATTGCATATTTAAAAAGGAAGGGCCTGGTCGAGTTTGTCGGCGCGCCGAAGAATGGTTTTTACCGTATCGTGTGAGAATGTGAGATAGGTGTGAGGGGGAGAAGAGGTCTCACGCAAAGGCGCAAAGACGCTAAGGTAAAGAAAAAATTATGACTGAAAATGAAATTACAAAAATAGTTGTTGATGCGGCAATCAAGGTTCACCGCGCTTTAGGGTCAGGATCGTGGAACTTAAATCGATTGAAAATATCCAACCCGTCCACAAGAAGCAACTGCTTACTTATCTCAGGCTGGCTGACATGCGCTTGGGTTTGCTGATTAATTTTGGATCGGCTCTTCTCAAAGATGGTATTTCACGTGTTGTTAACGGTTTGTAATCTTGGCGCCTTGGCGTGAGGAAATGAATAAGGAAGGTAGTGATATGAATATTTGGTATATATCCGCTTACGATGCACCCGAGGGCCAATCATCCAGGACGTATGATTATGCTACAGAACTGGCAAATTTAGGGCACGAAGTAACCTTTTTTACTTCAAGCTACAACCACTTCACGCATAAAGAAAGACTTGAGAAGGGTGAGAAGTGGCGGGAAGAATGGTTCGAAAAGGTTCGTGTAATTTGGTTGAAAACCTTTCCTTATAAAGATAACGGCTTGCGACGAGGAGTTAACATGCTGAGCAATGCTTGGCGTGCCTATTGGATAGGCAGATCAATAAAGGAAAAACCGGATATCATATTCGGACCATCTGTTCCTTTGTTTACTGGTTTGTCGGCATATATGCTTTCTATGAGTAAAAGGTGTTCCTTCTGTTTTGAAGTTAGAGATATTTGGCCTCAAGCACTGATTGATCTTGGTGTCTTATCTAAAAGGAGTCCGGTAACATGGTTATTTCGGAAAATTGAAGTTTTTCTTTACCGAAATGCTAACAAGATTATTGCAGTTCTACCTTTTGCATATAAGCATATTTGCAAATATGGAATACCATCAAAGGGAGTTGTTTGGATTCCGAATGGGGTGAATCTTAAACGTTTTTCTGATTGCAAACCATATTCTGGTGGAAAGGCGGATAAGCTTATTGTGATGTATGTTGGAGGGGCCTCTGCAACACATGGAATTGACACAATTATCGAAGCAGCAAAATGTATGCAAGAAGAAAAAAATGGGATAGTTCATTTTGTTTTTATCGGTGCCGACAAGCAAAAAAAATACTATATAGATACAGCAAATACCTACCAGATAAAAAATATTGAATTCCGTGGCTCTATTCCAAAATCGAAAGTTGCGCAGGCACAGGAAGAAGCTGATGTTCTTGTTGCTAGTGTAAAAGATACGCCGGTTTATCAGTTCGGCATAAATTCAAATAAGGTTTTTGACTATCTCGCTTCAGGACGTCCAATAATATTTGCGGCTAACGCACCAAATAACCCTGTCGCTGATGCAGATGCCGGTATCTCAATTCCTCCGGATGATCCGGAAGCAATGGTTGTGGCTATTAAGATTATTCTTTCGATGTCGCCTGAGAAACGACGTATTATGGGGGAAAATGGTAGAAAATATGCTGAAACACACTTTGATGTCAGTCTTCTTGCCAAAAAACTTGAGAATATACTATCAAAAATTGTAGAAAAATAGTTCCATGTATGTCTAAACCCTTCGTTAATGAAATTGCTGAAAAGAGATAAGGAAAGTCCATGAAACTTGAAGAACGAAAACTCAAAGAAATTGAACACTCGCAGAGAAGGAGAAGCATCCTTCAAGGCTTTGAACGTCATAGTGATACGCACAAGTCTGAAAAAGCGAACAATCTTGATTCTATGATTCGGGATCAAAAGGCTTTTAATTACCATTTTTCAAACATCAAATATTACTCTATCACCCATTCTAGTGAAAAATACCAATACGATTGGTTAAAGGAAAGGTGTAAGCCTGGTGTCAGAGTACTCGACTTTGGATGTGGCAATGGTGAAAATGGCATCTATGCAGCACAGTGCGGTGTAGAAGTCATAGGGATAGATATCTCGCCGGAAGGCGTTGCAAATGCCAATCTTAATGCAAAGCAGGCCGGGGTTGATGGCCATTGTAAGTTTGAAGTAATGGACGGCGAGAGTATGACATTTGCAGATAACACTTTTGATCTTGGCATTGAATACGGTGTGCTCCATCATGTGGACTTGGATAAGGCAATGATTGAATTGAACCGTGTACTCAAACCTGACGGTGAAATGATCTGTGTTGAAGCGTTACGACATAATCCCATTATCCACTGGTACCGAAAAAAGACACCCCATCTGCGTACACAATGGGAGTTTGAGCATATTCTCGGTGTTGAGGATTTGGCAATTGCCAGAAAATATTTTCACGAAATAAATGTAAAATTTTTTCATTTAGCAGTGTTGGCTGCTGTACCGCTAAGAAAAATGCCTTTTTTTAAACCGTTGCGCGCTTTACTTAACAAAGCTGACAGCATATTGCTTAGAAGCGAAAGAATCGGCAAATATGGCTGGATCATGATTTTTACTATGGGCAAGCCGAAAAAGTGAGTTGATGAGAAATGCAATTATATACATACCAGAAAATTTATTGTGATGCGGCCCTGTGTATTTTGAGAAATGGAATTGATGCCGAATGTTAAAGAGGCTTTTTGATATTACCACTTGTTTGATCGCTTTCCCTTTTTTACTCCCCTTTTTTGCCATTACTGCAATAGCCATAAGGTTGGATTCTTCTGGGCCGGTTTTTTACCGCGGGTGGCGCACTGGTTTGGGCGGCAAGCCTTTTAGGATATTCAAGTTTCGCACAATGGTGATTGATGCGGAAAAGATCGGCGGCCCATCCACAGCCTTGAATGACCCACGGCTCACTCCTGTAGGAAAATTTCTTCGAAAATACAAACTCGATGAATTCCCGCAACTGATCAATATCTTGATTGGTGATATGAGTTTTGTTGGTCCTCGGCCTCAAGTAGAAAAGTACACTAAACTCTACTCGGGCGATGAAATGCTTATTTTGACTGTAAAGCCGGGGTTGACCGATTACGCCTCAATTCATTTTATTAATCTGGATGCTATCTTGGGGGATGAGAATGTAGATGAAAAGTATTTGCGTGAAATCGAACCGGAAAAAAACAGGCTGCGCATCAAATATGCTAAGGAAAACTCATTCCGGATAGACATGAAAATACTTGCTATGACTTTCTTTCAAATGCTCAAAATTAGGTCAAAATGGAATATAAAAAATTAGGCTTAACCGATCTTACGATTTCACGTATAGGTTTCGGCTGTTGGGCAATAGGTGGCCATGGTTATGGCAATGTTGATGATCGAGAATCAATCAGGGCAATACAAGAAGCATTGGATCTGGGTGTTAATTTTTTTGACACTGCCGATGTTTATGGGTTTGGACATTCTGAGGAGATATTAAGCAAAGCGTTAGGTCCGCAAAGGTATAAAGTGGTTATAGCAACTAAATTTGGTGTGGCCTGGAATCAAAATGGCAAAACTTTCAAGGATTGCAGCACTAAGCGGCTTGTTGAGGCCATGGAGGGGAGTCTGGGGCGTTTAAAAATAGATTGCATACCTTTCTATCAAATACATTGGGATGATGGGAAGACTCCGATTGAAGACGTAATGGAAGCACTTTTGAAATGTCGAGATGCAGGGAAAATACTTCATATCGGCTGTTGCAATTTTTCAAAGGATTTGCTTCTCAGAGCATCTAAGATACATAGGGTTGAATCATATCAATGCCTATATAATCTGTCCAAACGACAGAATGAAAACATCATTAAATATTCTTCGGAAGAACTGAATATGAGTGTTTTTGCTTATGGTGTTATCGGTCGTGGGGTTCTTTCTGCAAAGTATAATAAAGGTAGTCGATTCGGCGAAAATGATACTCGGATCAATGACTCTGATTTTCAGGGAGCACAATATAATAAGAACATTTTGATTGCAGAAAAGTTGAGTGAAATAGGAAGAAAATACGGGAAATCATCCGCACAGGTTGCTATCCGTTGGGTACTTGAAAATCCCAATATAACATCCGCAATTACTGGAGTAAAAAACAAAAAGCAGGTATCTGAAAATGTTGGTTCTATAGGATGGTCTTTGGATCAAGATGATATGGAACTGATCGATTCAATAGTTTCAAAAAAACGCAGATTACCTGTCTGCGTGCGGTCACGCACAGGCGGGCGCAGATTGCGCAGATTAATAGCATCACGACGTAAAGCCGTTAAATTAGCCACAGACCCACGCAAAAACGATAGGAAGAAATAATAAATCGATGAAGATGCAATGGATCAAAGAACAGGTAGAAAAGGGAAATTATCAGCTCAAACTTCATGCAGTGGAAAGAGCTTCTATTCGAGGAATTGATCCGCTTGAGGTCAAAGAGGCGCTTCTGAACGGAGAGATCATAGAGGATTACCCAGAGGATAAGAGAGGGCATAGCTGTCTTGTTTGTGGAAAGACTCGGATTGGAAGAGATATTCATGTGCTATGTGCTATGTGGTATGGCCTATGATATACTATGGATAGTTACGGTATACGAACCGGATCCGGCAGAATGGGTTAACCCAAAGACGAGGAGGGTAGTTAAATGAGGTGCTTTGAGTGTGGGGGCGAGGTTATTCAAACAGTCGGCTCTGTTAGAATGACAAAAAAGGACGGTAGCCTGATAATTTTTAAGAGTATTCCTGTAAACCAATGCCATCAATGTGGAGAGCAATATATCCCGGGGAAATGGGCCGAAAAAATAGGGAAAATGATGCGGAAGGAAGATACGTTAGTTCCCCAAGAGATTATTTCAGTGCCTGTAATTGCCCTGGGTTGATAAAGGAACCACCCTGTAAAACTTATCAGCCTGAAAGCAACTGAGCTGAAAGTCGGTCTGTTGATAAACTTTGGTTCAAAGTCACTTGAGCATAAGCGTTTGGTATTCGGATATTAATCTGCGGTAATTTGCGTAATCTGTGGATATAATTGGTGCTACTTCGTGAAATTCGTGGATAAATTAAATGGGAAAGGGGGTTCAAATGGGAACAACACTGCCAAGAGATAATCCATCAGAGGAGATATACAAAAAGTCTAAAACGCTTAATAAAGAACAGGTTTCACAGGTGCTGGATTTTATCGAATTTCTAAAATTGAAGGAGAAAAAAGGTCTAAGAAGAAATCCATTGATAGAATTCATTACAGCGGACGCAGACCCTGAGATAACTCTGGATGCTGTTCGTCAACAACTTGGCGGAATAAAAGGGAATCTGGCAGATACTATTATCAAAGGCAGAGAGGAAAGGGTTTGAGTAAATATTTTGTAAAATTATAGCCCTTGAAGGCTTCCCCGTAATCAATCCAATAATTGGTGATAATTCGTGAAATTCGTGGATAAATTAATGTTTTTTAATCTGTGGATGGATATCTTATGAAAAAATATTCTAAAGATTTTTTGCGGCAGTTATACAGGACAATGTTAAGAATCCGGGTTTGTGAAGAAAGTCTTGTAGATCCGATTCTTAATGGAGATGTTCGGTGCCCGGTTCATCTATGCTCCGGTGAAGAGGCTGTTGCTGCCGGGATTTGCGCTTCTTTGAACGAAACGGATTATATTTTTGGCAACCACCGTTCTCATGGGCACTTTCTTGCCAAAGGCGGCCGGATCGATGTGCTGGTTGCGGAAATTTACGGAAAGGAGACTGGTTGTTCCAGAGGAAGAGGCGGTTCCATGCACTTGATCGATCCTGAAAATGGGATGATGGGCGCTGCTCCAATTGTGGCGGGAACGATTTCACTGGCTGTTGGCGCTGCGCTGGCATCTCATATACGTAGAGAAAAACGGGTTTCCGTTAGTTTTTTCGGCGATGGAGCAACCAATGAGGGAGTCTTGTTTGAATGCATGAACCTTGCATCTCTGAAGAAACTGCCCATTATCTTTGTTTGTGAAAACAATTTTTATGCAACACATATGCCTGTTGCGGAATGCCGGCCTGAGTGTGACATCGCCGATATAGCAAAGCCTTTTAATATACCGAATGTTCGTGTGGATGGAAACAATGTGCTGAAGGTCTTTGAGACGGCAAAAGAGGCTGTGGCCGCCTGCAGGGACGGAAGCGGGCCTTTTTTTATCGAAGCCATAACCTACCGGCTTCGGGGACATGTGGGACCGGATGATAACATTCAGGGTACGCATACCGATATCCGACCTCAAGAAGAAATTGATATGTGGAAGAAGAAAGATCCGATTATCAATTTTGAAAGATACCTTTTGGATAACGATGTATTGAGTGAATCAGAGGTTTCTGAAATAAAGAGGGAAATTGATCAAGAAGTCCGTGAGGCGCATGTCTTTGCTGATAATAGTTCTTACCCCGAAGAAAGCGAGTTGAATGCCTATGTCTTTAAATAATAGAAAACTTCAATACAGTCTGGCGGCAAATGAAGCTTTTCATCAGATGATGGGAGAGGATGAATCTGTTTTTTTAATCGGCCAGGGGGTTAAAAGCCCCTGGTATGTCGGTAATACTGCCAGGGGGCTTCTGGAGCGGTTCGGCCCGGACAGGGTCATTGACACCCCTGTTTCTGAAAATGCGGTGACCGGCGCTGCGGTTGGCGCTGCCATGTCAGGAATGCGGTCTGTGGTGGTGCATCCCCGCATGGATTTTATGATGTATGCGCTCGACCCGATTATTAACCAGGCCGCCAACTGGTACTACATGAATGGTGGGAAATTGTCCGTGCCAATTGTATTTTGGGGAATAATTAACAGGGGCGGAGAACAGGCTGCCCAGCATTCTCAGGCGCTCCATACCATTTTGGGTCATATTCCGGGGCTTAAAGTCGTGATGCCCTCAACGCCTTATGATGCAAAAGGGTTGATGATTTCGGCTATAAAAGATGATAATCCTGTAGTATATATTGATGATCGCTGGTTGCATAGCACTGAAGGGGTTGTCCCTGAAGAGATATATGAAGTTCCTATAGGAAAAGGTGCAATCCGTAGAGAAGGCAATGATGTGACTCTGGTAGCGGTATCATTTATTATGCGCCATGCATTGGAGGCCGCAGCAGAATTGGCCCAAGAAAATATCGAGGTGGAAGTAATAGATCTTCGAACAATTAAACCTCTTGATAAAGACCTTGTGTTGGAATCCGTCAAAAAGACCGGTAGATTGGCTGTGGCTGATTCTGGATGGAAGACTTATGGCCTGGCCGCAGAAATATCTGCTTTTGTTTTTGAGGAGGCTTTTGACTCTCTCAAAGCGCCATTTGTCAGGGTGACATTACCTGATCTTCCGGCGCCCGCCAGTTCAGCTCTGGAGAAGCTATATTATCCAACGACCAAAGATATTGTTCGGGCAATCCGTGGAATGGTGAATAAGTAATTAGCCGCAAAAAAGCGCAAGAATGGGGGGATAAGGATTTTAAGATGAAGGATCGAACTGGGAAGCTGTTTTATTTGCCGCTCATCATAAACTCAACAATCTGATTGCTATTGTCGACTATAATAAATACCAATATTAGATGAGAACCTATGGTTAAGGGACAAATGAGGGGACATTGCTTTATTGGTTGCTTTGGTATAGATGTTAAAAGCTGGACGGATGGATGATTAGATTGGTAGAAGGAAGTTTTTTCACTTGACTTATCAGGGGATGGCGGGTAGCCTGTATGCAATTAATGCAATTACATACAGAACGTTGAGGCGAGGTGAACATCATGGCTAAGACCGTAACAACGCGTTTAGACGATGGGTATGTTAAAAAAATCGATGAAATGGCCGCGCGAAAAGGTATTGACCGTTCGGCCTTGTTACGTTCCTTTTTTCTCTGTGCCTTAAAAGAACATACTATACGTGATTCTCTGGAAGACTATAAGACCGGCACAATAACCCTCTGGGAGGCAGCTCAGCGCTGTAATCTGTCGCTCTGGGAAATGATTCGGGAAGTAAAACGCGCCCACATCCATACTTTCTATGACTTGAAAGAATTCGAAAAGGACTTGAGGGCGCTCAATGGATAGGGTCGTTTCCAACGCCACGCCACTCATCTATTTAGCTAAGGCAAATCAACTGAGCCTTCTCCAGAGCATAGTCAAGCAGGTATTTATCCCTGAAGCTGTCTACCTGGAAGTAGTCATTGAAGGCAAGCGTCTGGGAGAAAAAGATGCTTATCGTGTTGAAAGAGCTATCAAACAAGGGTGGATGATAGTTCAAGGTGTCAAGATTATCTATCCTGTTGAGATTACAATCCACCCTGGCGAGGCAGAGGTTATCTCCCTATCCAAAGAAAAAGGGATTGAGGTGGTGCTCATTGATGACGCCAAGGCCAGAGCTGCTTCTGAAATGGCAGACCTCAAACCTGTCGGCACTCTGTGGTTGATCTTGAAGGCTGTCAAAAATAACTTACTTAACTTTGATCAATTTCTGTCTGCCCTCGAGGATATTGTTCAGTCTGGATTCTATCTCAAAGAAGAAGTTTATCTAAAAGCTGTTCGCAAGGCCAGGGAGTTATCCGGCGATTAAACCAACCAACCCCCCTATACCATCTTCTGGAGTTACCCCTGTACCGTCTTCTGGAGCTACCCCAGTGAAACAGGTTCTTCGAAATTTCACAAAGCAAGTGGGGCAGGCGCAGATTTAGGGGCAAAAATGATCCGCAGATTACGCAGATTGACGTAGATTAAATAATGAAAAACAAAGAACGTACAAGATTATAGGCGTGGCCTTAGAGGTACATAAGGAGCTGGGATGTGGTTTTCTCGAACAGGCAATATCTTAAAGCAACTGAGCTGAAGGTCGGTCTGTTGATAAACTTTGGATCAAAGTCACTTGAGCATAAACGTTTGGTATTCGGATATTAATCTGCGATAATCTGCGTAATCTGTGGATATAATTAGTGAAAATCGTGGATAAATATAACGTTTTTTGATCTGTGAAACCTGTGGATGGTGATCTTATGAAGGCGGAATATGATTTTTCAACGGCAGAGCAGGGAAATATCGCTCGATAGACGAACTGGAGATCCCTGTTTATTTAGACAAGGATGTGGAAAAATTCTTTTATCAAAGAGCAGCGGGAAGAGATATTGAATGGATTTGTTGAGAGCCATCGGGTAAAAGGTGATTTATTGTGTAGCGAGTTTGGGATAAGATTTAGCCACAGACACACGCGGACATTTGTCTGCCGGACAAAAATGGTCATTGAATAATGAACGTTTTGCAATGGGAGGTTTTTAATATGCGAACTGTCGCAAATGAGAGCATTGAAAGCAAATTTTCATCATTACCAGCTGAAGAGAAGGTATCTGTCATCAGCCATGGAGTTGCATTACGTCTTTCTGAATGGAAGAAACGGCTTTTTCTGGCTGAAAGCAAAGTCCGATTCTTTGAGGAAAAGTACCGTATGTCCCTGGCTGAGCTGGATACAAAAGGATTGCCGGATGATGCTGACCATGAAATGCACGAAGACTATATCATGTGGCATCACTGGACGGAGGCGCTTGAAAAGGCAAGAAAGCAGGTCATAGACTTGGAGACGATAGCCGCCTATGGAGTTCAATGGTAAACTATGTTGGCTTCTGAGCGTTTACTGGAGATAGAGGAAAAATTCGATGCAACGGTTGAGCGCATCGTTCCTGTTGAGATTGATGGAGAAACATTGCGAGTGGTTTTGCATCTAAAGGATGGCACTAACCTGCGCGTTACTGAACAATGGGCCGGAAAGATTCTTAAACGATATAGTTACTATTGGCTCAATCCTACCAATGAACTGAAGGTTGGCTGTGATAATGCGCCGCATCATACACAATTGAACAACTTTCCACACCACAAACATATAGGTCGGCAAAAAAATATGCAACCATCTGCGGAGACTTGTTTGGAAGAGGTTATGAGAGTCATTCAAAGAAAGATCTAGCCGCAAAGAGGCACAAAAATCACAAGAAAAATAATTTGAAATTTTGTGTCTTTTGCGCTTTTTTGTGGCTAATTTTATGAAATTGACGAAGAGAATTTTATGTCTTTGAGAAAGTTATTCTCTCCGGACATTAAGAGAGGGCTTTACGAAGTTGCTGAATTTGCAAATGCCGAGAAATTGGAATCAACAAAGCTTTTGAAGGCTTTCCCGTAATCAATCCAATAATTAGTGATAATTCGTGAAATCTGTGGATATTAATCTGTGAAATCTGCGTAATCTGTGCATGTTTTTGGGTAGTTGTATGAAAAGGTTATTGGATATGGTCGTTTCTTTTTTTGGTTTGCTTCTCCTGAGCCATGTACTGGCTGCAGCGATGTTTCTCATCTGGAAGCAGGATCGGAGGAAAGCCGAAACGGATCTACCCAAGGGGTGAGACCAAAAGGATGTTTTTAAAATAGATGAAAAAGATACTGATAAGTAAAAATTTATTTGTCTTAATTCTGGCTGATATGGTGCTGTTGGCCATTTCTTACCTTTTGGCCTATGTCGTGCGGTTTGAAGCTCATATTGGGGCAAATGAGCTGCTGGTTATCAAGCAGACGATTGTCCCTGTCGTGCTGTGCAAACTATCGGTATTTTACTTCTTTAACCTCTACCGCGGTATGTGGCGTTATACCGGTATCGTTGATCTACTTAATGTGATCAAGGCGGTAGTGGTGAGTTCTTTGTTTATTATTACTGTGATCCTCATGTTCAGCAGATTTCAGGGGTTTTCGCGGTCCGTATTTATCATTGACGCTCTTTTCTCCTTGATATTAATAGCCGGAACCAGGCTTGTCATCCGACTCCTTTTATCTACTACTAGCTTTTCTCTTAATAAGAATGGCATCAACAGCAACGAACATAAGAAAATGATCATAATCGGCGCTGGCGACGCAGGGGAAAAGGTTGTTCGTGAGATTTATGACAACCCGAAGATGAAATACAGGGTCGTTGGCTTTGTTGATGACGATAAAAATAAGGCGGGCAAACAGATCCATGGGATAAAGGTTCTTGGCAGCATCGATGAGCTTAAAGAGATTGTAAAAAACGAAGATGTGGATGAGATGTTGATTGCAGTGCCTTCTGCGGTTGGAAAAGAGATGCGGCGTATTGTGGAGATCTGTGATTTGACAAGGATTTCCTATAAGACACTTCCAGGGATGGGGGAAATTATCGACGGCAAAATCAGTATCAAGGCAATCCGAGATATTTCATACAAAGATCTTCTTGGAAGGCATCCTGTCCAGCTTGAAAATGATAAGATTTCGGAATTTTTGAAAGACAAGCGTGTGTTAATTACAGGTGCAGGTGGTTCGATAGGTTCTGAACTGTGCCGGCAGATCTGCAAGTATGAGCCATCCCTTGTGGTTTTGTTCGATGCAGGCGAAAGCAATCTATATTCGATTCAGATGGAACTCAAGCACGTAGTTACCTACTTAAAATATCGGACTGTGCTCGGTCGGATACAGGATAAGGGATTGGTTGATGAGGTCTTCCGAAAATACAAGCCGGATGTAGTCTTTCACGCGGCTGCCTATAAGCATGTTCCATTAGTGGAAAGAAATCCATGGGAGGCGGTATATTCTAATATTGTCGGGACAAATACTCTCGTCAAAGCGGCAATCGCTCATAAGGTCGGTCGATTTGTACTTGTTTCTACAGATAAAGCAGTACGGCCTACCAATATAATGGGGGCGTCAAAGCGCGTTACTGAAAAGATTGTGCAATCTCATCTATCAGGTCCGACTAAGTTTATGGCAGTGCGTTTTGGAAATGTGATCGGTTCGTCTGGGTCGGTAATCCCACTGTTTCGCCATCAAATCGAAAAGGGCGGCCCTGTAACTGTTACGCATCCAGAGATAACCCGTTTTTTTATGACTATTGAAGAAGCTGCCCAGCTTATACTTCAGGCATTTACCATGGGCGAGGGAGGTGAGATTTTCATTCTTGAAATGGGGACGTCAGTCAAAATAGTCGATATGGCCAGGGACATGATCCGTCTTTCCGGCAAAGAACCTGATACAGATATTGAGATAAAATTTATAGGTCTCAGGCCGGGTGAGAAACTTTACGAGGAGTTGATTACAAAGGGTGAAGGTATTGTAAAGACCGAACATGAGAAGATTCTTGTTTTGAAGAACAGCGTTTCGACGGAAGGCCGAACTTCTGAAGAGGTAGAACTTAACAGCTTAAGTGGTCTTGAAGAAAAAATAAGGGAATTGAAGGCGCTGGCGGACGCACACGATGCAAAAGCTATTAAGAAGAAGATGAAAGAGATTGTGCCCGAGTATTCGATGTCGGATGATGAAGCAGTAGTGTGAGTCGGGAAGCAGGTGAAACTTGAGTGGTAATACTGTGAAAATTAAGGGAGTTAGAAGTTATGAGGAATTTTGGGTAATGCTTCCCATTAAATCTTTAATATTTATTTTATGGTCTTTTTTAGCTCTTATTTCCTTAAATCATTTATATCGCTTTTGGGATGGTCTTGTTTTTTCTACTTTTTTTTTAGGAGTGCTAGGATGGATAACAATATTCATCACGCTTATTTATTTAAGTAAACAATTTATTAAGCAAAGTTTGCTTATCTTTTTAATATTCTTTTGTATTGGTTATTTTTTAGGTCCGTATCTTGAACCTCCAGGAGATCCGATAGATCATCTAAAAAGAACATACTCATATTGTGACAAAAGTTCAAATCGACTTTCTAAAAAGAATAGAGGATTATGGCACTTCAGCATGTCCACTAACTTTCTTTGTTCTTCAGAAAAATCTACCAGTCCTGAAATTACCTTAAGAAGAATTGATTTGCTACATGGTGTCTATTGGGGAATATTAACGGTAGGATTATTTATTTTATCTAAATCTGTTGGCCTTCCTGATCGTTGGGCATTTTTGAGCTGTCTGATTGCTTTTTTATTTTTTGGCACCAACCGATTTAGTTATTTCAGTTACTATAGTCTGGCCCCAAGTTTTACCTCTTTGTTATTATATTGGTTATGGACAGCGACTTATTTTTTTAAAAAAAACTGGAAAGATCTATTTTATGGCCTATTATTGGCTTTAATAAGCTTACCTATCCTAATAGTCAATCATATGCAGGAAGCTGTTTTTATGGGATTTATAGTCTCGATCTGGTTGTTTTGCAACCTTCATGAGAGAATCTGGCATTGGTTGACGCATTTTCAAATTTGGTTAAAGATAGGTTATTTTTTAATATTGTTTGTATTTCTTTTTGTGCTGCCTCAATTCGAGTTTTTTCAAAGGTTTCTCTCGCAAGGATTTGAAAGAAATTTGTGGAAGAATAATCAGCAAGCGGTTTTTTGTTGGCAAGGTTTTCATTTGATAGGGAAAATTTGGTCTTACCGAATTAATGATACTTTAGGTATAATGTCCGTTATTCCCATAATCATTTCTATCCCTTTATTTTGGCCAAATTTAATTCAAATTAATAATACAAAGAAGATCAAAATTTTCATTTTAGGCATTTTGCCTTTTGTGGGTTATGCTATTCCCCTTTTTAATTTTATCTGGGTGTCAAATAATAAGATAGCAACTTATTATCGCCTTTGTTATTCTTCAATGTTCTGGATCCCCATAGCTTTTTTTCTGTATAGTTTTGGAGAGCGTTGTGCGCGGACTTTTACAGTTCGGTCATTCAAAACTTTATATTTTGCAGGTTGTTTAATGATAATAATCCTTATTACTGGTATTCGTTCCGGTCCGGTTTACGGCAAGTTAGATTTTATATTACTTAATACAAGACCATGGTGGAATGAATGGAAACCCATGATTTACAACCTCATGAAAAAAGATCGAAAACCCATCTATTCTGATGCCCTAACGAGCAACGTATTAAAGAACGTATTTAATTACCCATCTGCCCGATATCGTAGATCAGTTATAAAAATTGAAGCAATGGATAATAGTAAAACCGCTCAGAAATACCGATGCATGATAAATCTTCATGGGTTTACTCCATCCTGGGTACCGAGGGAAACTCGTCACTGGCGACCTGATTCTGCGAACACCTCGCTTTATTATCAATATAATGGCATTAGTGGTGAAGAATTGAAAGATATTTTAAAAGAAAATCCTCCTAAAAATTGTGAGGTTTACTTTTAGAAAGTTGAAGGGAGAAGTCGGATGAAACGAAGAGTCCAATACACAGCATTGTCGATTATAATTTTTTGTTTCGGAGTTTTTATTTATTTGAAATGGGGAGCTGCTCTCTCCGCAGATTTGGTATATACTATGGTAAATGTTAACGCTACCCGTCAACAGGGAGATGCACATCTAATTGAAGTTGGGAACGGAAAAACTGTTTTAATTGATGCTGGAAGTTTAGGGCCTGCGAAAGAGAAATTGGTTCCTTTTCTTAAAAAAAAGAAGATTAAAAAAATTGATATTGTTTTTATTTCACATCCGCATAAGGATCATTATGAAGGGCTGTTACCAATTTTAGATGCTGGAATTCTAATAAATGAAATTTATTTTAATATTCCTGATAAAGCATTATGTGACCGTGAAATCCCTTGGGGATGTAATTACCAGCATATCCTCGAATATCACCAAAAACTTAAAAAACATGGTGTTAAAATAAAGTTAGCAAAACCTGGGTTGGTTTTTGATTTAGGTAATGAGGCGACTATTAAAATTCTTTATGTTTTTGACGGGATCCATACACCCGTGGGTAAAACCGATATCAATGATTTATCTCTAATTATGATGCTGGAACAATTCGGCCACAAAGTCCTTTTTACAGGAGATTTAAACAGGCCAATTGGCGGATATCTTGCAGAAAATGCACATGATATCCAGGCCGAAATACTGAAGATGCCACATCATGGTACAGAAGGTGCTGCTCCCAACAGTTTTTTTCAAGCTGTTGATCCAGAATATGCTTTAGTTCCAGCTCCAAGCCACTTATGGTGCAGCAAACGAAGTTTAAGAATCAGGGAGTGGTTTAAAAAGAATCAAATTCCTGTTTTTGTTAATGGCTTTCACGGAAACGTGAAAATTGAAATCCAAAAAAAGAAGATACGTATCATTCCAGAGAACGAAGTAATGAATCTTTGCCAAGAGTGATGTCTAAAATTGGGTTAAATGAAATTATTATCTTTTCATTCTGCGACAATAGCCAAAGCAGGGAATAGCATACTTGTCGCTATTTTTATTGCGCTTGTTTTTGTAATTGTTGATGCCTTTCAGGAGTGCAAGGTAACGCAATTATTTCTAAATGTTAATATGAAATCATCGGTTGATTCAGTTGCACAGCTATATTACGATTTGGGTAATGGATTAAATGAAAAAGACTCAACAAGGTGTAGGGTATATAGAAGTGAAGGATTCCAGGTTCTTAAATTCTATTTCCCTAATAAACCTGTTCAATATATACGATTTGATCCGGTTAATACAGAGGGTAGTTTTTCTTTGAAGGAAATTCAACTGTTTGATAAATTTAATCGCCTAATTCGAACTATTGATTTACAAACTATAAAGCCATTGCATCAGATCAGCAGCATTGGCATTGAAGATGATATATTAGTTGTAAAAACTCAAGTGAATGCAAACGATCCAATGCTTTACTTAGATCTTCCCTATCCGATGTTCCATACAATGAAATACAATTTTGCTGCATTTTTTGATCACGCTTATAAAAAGTTTATTATTGTTTTCACTCTGTCATTTGCGGCTATGCTTTTCGCTTTTTTTGACAGGAAAAAATGGATTTGACGATATAAGGATTATTGTAAAATGATAAAAAGTTTTATCTATTTCATTAAACTGATATTTTTGCAAAAACATCTGATTGTTTCCATGGCAAAAAGAGAGGTGGCAACTAAATATGTTGGCTCGCTGTTGGGTTTTATTTGGACATTTATAAATCCGATAGTTATGATTTTTGTCTTTTGGGTCGTCTTTAGTGTTGGATTCAAGGTTCAGCCAACGAATGATGTTCCATTTGTTGTCTGGTTGACAGCCGGTATGGCCTCCTGGTTTGTTTTTTCTGACATTGTTAATGGCTCTGCAAACATAATTGTAGCAAATGCCCATCTGATTAAAAAAACGCAATTTCATTCGCAAATATTACCTATAGTAATAATAGTTTCATGTTTGATTACTCATATGGTATTTTTAATTGTTCTTATTGGATTGATTTGGTTCCAGAATATGCCTTGCAGCCTTTATTACTTTCAGTTCCTTTATTATCTTTTATGTATGTGTGTACTTGCCCTTGGATTTGGCTGGATAGTTTCTGCATTGAATGTTTTTATCAGAGATGTTGGACAAATTGTTGGTGTGGTATTGCAGATAGGTTTTTGGGCGACTCCAATATTTTGGGATATTAACATTATGCCCCAAAAAATACAGACTATACTTAAGCTTAATCCTATGTTTTACATCGTTCAGGGATACAGAGAGTCATTTATTTATTTTAATCCCTTTTGGAGTCATCCATATCAGACTTTATATTTTTGGGTATTGACAAGCATAATTTTTGTAGTCGGCACATTGACATTTAAGAAATTGAAACCACAATTTGCTGATGTGTTATAAATTTTAGAAATATTCAATGGCTAATTGGCTAATTGAATTTTAAAAACAATATTATATGTTATGGTTGATGATATAGTTATAAATTTAAAGCACTTAACCAAGACTTACAGACTTTACAACAGTCATGCTGATAGAGTTAAAGAAACTTTCCATCCATTAAGAAAAAAGTACCATCATTCATTTAATGCTCTGACAGACGTGTCTTTATATGTAAAAAGGGGAGAAACGGTTGGTATAATAGGTCGAAACGGCAGTGGAAAATCAACACTGTTACAGATTATATGTGGCATTTTGCAGCCAGCATCAGGACGTGTTGAAATCGATGGAAGAATATCTGCTCTTCTCGAACTTGGGGCTGGGTTTAATCCTGAATTTACAGGACGCCAAAATGTTTATATGAATTGTGCAATCCTCGGTTTGACACATGAAGAAATAAAGGCTCGGTTTGACGATATTGTAGCATTTGCAGAGATAGGTGATTTTATTGGCCAGCCTGTAAAAACCTATTCCAGCGGAATGTATATAAGGCTGGCTTTTGCTATAGCGATAAATGTAAATCCAGATATTCTTGTTGTAGATGAAGCACTTTCAGTAGGGGATACACTTTTTCAGTCAAAATGTTTCGCAAAATTCAAAGAATTTCAGGAAAAAGGCATAACCATTCTATTTGTAACTCACGCAATGGATCTAATTACGCGTTATTGTTCATCTGCCTATTTACTGGAAAATGGCAAGATTCATACTTCAGGATCTCCTAAGGATGTGGTTGATGAATACAACCGTCTAATTGTTAACTGTCCGGAACGGATTTCTGCTGAAACTGTTCGACCTGTAGATGGGCAGGAGGAGATTATCAGGGATAAACAATGGGAAGGTCTTTTTCGGCTCAACCCAAATATGAACTGTTACGGAAATGGCAAGACAGAGCTTATAGAAGCAGGTATTTTTGATTTAGATGGGAGTGCCCTTCAAACCCTGGTACATGGGCAATCGTATGAATTTCGGCTAAAAGTCAGATTTAATGATACAATTTATAATCCTATAATCGCATATACGATTAAAGATGTTAAAGGATTTGATATTTCCGGAACAAATACATTTTTCCAGAATATTAATACCGGGACGTTACATAAAAATGAAGTTTTGCTGGCTATATTTAAACACAAACTACTATTAAATTCAGGCGGGTATCTGCTTTCATTGGGTTGTGCAGGATATGAAAATGGTGAATATGTGGTTTATGAGCGAAAATATGACTATTTATCGTTTGACGTTATATCTAAGCGCCATAGCGTTGGTTTTTTTGACATGGGCTCAGAAATAACAATAAGCAGGGTATAACAAGGTGTTAATTAATGGAATTTCCATTATTGAAATGTAATAACCTGGTAAGAACGGATTCCAGTGTTTGGACTGTAGAGCCGAAAGGTAGTTTTGATTACTCAGATGGTGAAACAGCAGAGGAGTATTTGAATGATGTTATTATGAATGCCCAAGACTTGACTTCCCAATCTGTAGAATTGGATGAAAAGATTATTGATTGGCCGTCCGAATATCACCTTAGTTCTAAACGTGCAAACTTGCTTAGAGGATTGAAACTTGATGGTATCAAAAATGTACTGGAATTGGGGAGTGGTTGTGGGGCAATTACACGCTATATAGGAGAAATGAATATCTATATAGATGCAGTTGAAGGAAGTCCCCGAAGAGCTGAAATTAGCAGGCTTCGATGCCGGAATCTTGAAAATGTTAATATTATTAATGCGAACTTCAATGAACTGATATTTCCAGAAGCGGCATACGATGCCATTTTACTGATTGGTGTGGTTGAATATGCAAAGAGATATTTTCCTGGTGCGGTAGATGACAAAAATGCAGTGACTAATCTTTTGTCCAATGCCAGGTCAGCACTTAAAAAGGATGGAGTATTATTTATTGCCATAGAAAACAGGATGGGGCTCAAATATTGGATGGGAGCATCAGAAGATCATTATGGCCAACCTTATGTCGGCTTATATGGATATCCACAAGATGAAGGTATTAGAACATATGATAAAAAGAAATGGGGACATATTTTAGAAATGACCGATATGAAATACTTTCGGTTTTTATACCCATTTCCTGACTATAAAATGCCCAAAATAATATTATCTGATACGTATATCAAGAGTGATGAATATGCGCACTCAGCGCTGTATCGAGTATCATCGAGAGATTATACGAAGACGTGGCATGCAAATATTGATGAATTTCTGCTTTTGGAATCTATTCACAAGTCTGGCTATTTGGAAGATTTTGCAAATTCGTTTTTTATAGCTATTTCAGACTCAGAGAAACGGCTGAACCAGGTTGTACCTTATGATTTTGTGCATTTTTCAGATAATATTAGAAAACCTGTTTATCGAACACTAACGGTTAAACCACGGAATAAAGACTACATTATTAAAAAAAGGGTGGTGAGCGCTAAAGAGGACAGGAATGCTGGATTAATCAGACATAAGCTCTCAAAAGATATATACATTAAAGGGCCTTTGCTTTCTTCCCTTTGGATTCATTCTTTGTTTAAAAGTATTTTTAATTTTGAGAAGTTGGTAAAGGAATATTATGCTTTTATCAATGACTACTTTAGCAATCATGAAGAAACATCTGATGCATACGATCTCATGCCATCTAACATAATAGTGGATGCTACAGGTTCATATAAAGTTATTGATAGCGAGTGGAGCATTAATGCCAAAATAATTCCGGAATATGTGTTGTTTAGAGGGCTTATGTGGTTCTTTAATTATAACGGAATGTTGATAAATCGCATCTATGATGAAAATGAGTTTTCGACTGTGAAGGAATGTATTGAATATGGTTTCAATTTATGCTCCCTTGAATTGAAACAAGAATTGGCTAAGTTCATTGAGCTTGAAGATCGAGTGCAAAGAGAAATATGTTTTCAGGGAGGACAAGGTTGTGTTGAAAGTATGCTCATGGGTCCCCTTCATTATGGCAAATGGATATTTCAAACTAATGCTTTCTTAAGCCAGCTTTATTGGGCTGGAGACAACCAGGAGTTTAGTGGAAAAAGAAGCATGACGGTGTCAGGTTTTTTTGAGCGCGAGCGCCAGGTGTTGATTTTCAGGTTACCTTATTCGATTGTCAGTTTTCGATACCTGCGGCTTGACCCGGCAGATCGCCCAGGATTTTTTCAGCTATTCAAAGTGAGTTTGAAACGAATTGATTTAAAAGGAACAAAAGAAGAATTATTGTGGCAGTTGCAAGGAGCACAAGACATTGCAAGATATTCGCAAATGGAGGGAGTACATTTTTGTAAAGCAAGAGCAACTTTAGGAGAGGTTTTTCTATCTACCAGCGATGATCCCCAGCTTGTATTTGAATTTCAAGAGACAATAAAGGGAGATTCAAAAAAAGGGTTTCTTCAGTTTGAAGTTGAGATGGACTGGCCAAAGTCGAATGGCTACATGATTGCAGAGGAAGCTTTGAAGAAAGAAATAGCCATCTGTGCACAGCAACTGGAAGCCGAAAGACTCTTCTCTAAGAATCTTATGAACTCAAGATCATGGAAGCTTATGGCGCCATTTAGATTGATTTCTAAATATACTAGAGAATTATTAGAATAATTTTTAATGTAATAAATGATGAAATCTCTAATAACCTTTTGATATTCCTTAAAAAACTCTTAGATATCTACGAGCGGGCCTGATTATTATATAAATTCTGTTTATACTGGTTAAAATTAGCTGAACTATTACACTATAGAGATGAAAGAAATAGTTACAAAACTTTATATTGATACTGGATTAGGATTTAACGAAGAACAGACTATTACTCAGGCCATTGATAGCAACTGTAATAAAGTTGAATTCATGTTTAATCCTTTAATCGTGAATATGCTTCGCTTTGTCCCGATCAATGGTTATTCCGTATTACACGTTAGCAGTATAGCTATTGTTCGTGAGGATAATTCTTCTTATAAGTTGGGCAATTATCAAACTAATGCGTTATGTCAAAAAAATAATGATTTAATATTTACAGCCAAAGATCCTCAGATCGATCTAAATATATTTAACCAGAAAATAAAGAAAGTAATAATTAATTTAATATATATCGCAATTGGTGAACAATGTATTAATTATATTCCAAAATTTATTGGAGAGTTAATCCATGAGCAAGATATGTTGCTCAGCAGGCAGAGAGCCAATGAAGCAAGAATAAATCAACTATATATGCAAATAGAAATATTAAAACATAATGTAAACATTGAAACGTCCGCCTCCATCATATCTAATTATTATAGGATATTGAAAAATGAATTTAAAACATTTTTAAAACATTTTGATCCGCAATATAAATTGATTAAGAAATCTGGTTTGTTCGATCTGAAATATTATCTTGAACAAAATCCAGATGTAAATATTAGAAACATAAATCCTCTGACACACTATATAGATATTGGGGCAAGCGAAGGCAGGAATCCCAACCCATTATTCGATTCGGCATATTATATTAGTCAGAATCCAAAAATTGTGGAATCTGATATCAATCCTCTGGCACACTATATTGAGGTAGGCTCCAAAGAGGGAATAAATCCAAGCCAATTGATAGAAAAGCTTCACAAAAAGCCAAAAATAAGTATTATTACACCGGTTTATAACGCTGATAAAATTTGTCTTCAAAAATGTATTTTTTCTGTCCTGAAACAGGGTTATAATAACTGGGAATTGTGTTTGGTTGATGATGGAAGCACCAAACACAATATTAAAACTATCTTGGGAAAATATGCAAAAAAGGACCCGAGAGTTAAAGTAAAGTTTCTAAAAAAAAATCAAGGCATTGCAAAAGCCTCTAATGCGGGAATATCTTTAGCAACAGGGGAATTTATCTGTTTCCTGGATCATGATGATGAACTTACAAAAGATGCTTTGTATGAAGTTGTTAATGTTATTAACCAAAATAATGCCGATATAATTTATTCTGATGAGCGCTTAATCAGGAAAAATGGAAAACATATTAGTTTTATTTATAAGCCTGATTTTTCACCTGATTTGTTATTTTCCCATAATTATATCACACACCTCCTGGTAGTTCGAAAATCGATGCTTCTTGATGCAGGTGGTTTTTCTTCAAAATATGAGGGTGCCCAAGACTATGATCTAATACTAAGGCTTACTGAAAAAACAAAAAAAATTTGTCATATTCCTAAAGTCTTATACAATTGGCGGAATGTTGCTACTTCAACAAGTTTAAATCCAGAGATAAAACCTTACGCTGACAATGCAGGCAAAATGGCATTGGAAGCAGCATTGGAACGAAGGAAAATAGCGGGCAAGGTATCATTAACTCACATGAGATTTTTTTATCAAGTAAAAAGAAAATTAAATTATCAACCTTTGATCAGCATAATCATCCCATTTAAAGATGAGCCAAATCTCCTTAAAAGTTGTATCGGAACAATTTTAAGTAAAACGAGCTATCAGAATTACGAAATAATCGGCATTAACAACAACAGTGAAATGAAAAAAACCTTTAGAATAATTAACGAATTTCAACAAACTGATGACCGCATCAAATTTTATGAATATAATATTCCTTTCAATTTTTCAAAAATTAATAATTACGCAGTCGGGCTGGCTAATGGTGAACATATTGTATTGATGAACAATGATGTTAAGATAATAAACTCTGACTGGATTGAAGCTTTGCTTGAGCACTCTCAGAGAAGAGAAGTTGGTGCAGTAGGGGCAAAGTTATATTATGATAATAATACTATTCAACATGCAGGAATTATAATTGGGATTGCGGGTTTTGCAGGCCATTCACATAGGCATTTCAAACGTGATGTACCTGGCTATTACAACAGGCTAATGTGTATTCAAAATGTCAGCGCAGTTACGGGGGCATTGCTTATGGTGAAAAAAAGCTTATACATGGAAGCAGGCGGACTTGACGAAAAGAATTTAACTATAGCGCTCAATGATGTTGATTTTTGTTTAAGCTTAAGAAAAATGGGATTTTTGAATGTTTTTACACCATATTGCGAAGCCTATCATTACGAATCAGTTTCAAGAGGATATGAAGTAACACCGGAAAAAAATATAAGATTTAATAAGGAAACAAAATATTTTCAAGACAAATGGAAGGATTTATTGGTGAATGGAGACCCTTATTACAATCCAAATTTGACTCTTGAAAAAGAAGATTTTTCATTAAAAAACATGTAACTACTCAGGTTCACGGTTCAGGGTTAGAGAGCTATGAAATATGAAGAGATTAGGGCAACAACCGTGAACCTAACAACCTGAGTAGTTACAATAATAGGAGATAGAACATTTGAATTTATCTGTGGTAGTGCCAGTATTTAATGAAGAAAAAAATATAAATATTCTTTACCAGGAGCTGATTGATGTATTAACAAAATTAGATCTGACATTTGAAATTATTTTTATTGATGACGGCAGTACTGATAAAAGTTTAGCTATATTATCCGAGCTTCAGGAAAATGATTCAAGAATTGTAGTTATAAGCTTTCGAAGAAATTTTGGACAAACCGCTGCCCTGTCTGCAGGCTTTGATTACGCCCGGGGTAATATAATTATTACATTAGATGGAGATCTGCAGAACGATCCAGAAGATATTCCAAAATTACTGCAAAAATTAAGCGAAGGGTATGACATAGTAAATGGATGGCGTTTTGATCGGAAAGATTCTTTTTTTAGTCGAAGACTTCCTTCCATAATAGCAAATAAAATAATCTCTTACAGTACAAATGTTAAACTTCATGATTATGGTTGTACTTTAAAAGCATTCAGGAAAGAAATTACTCAAAACATAAAACTTTATGGTGAAATGCATCGATTTATTCCTGCTATTGCCAGCGGGATGGGAAGCTCTGTCGCAGAAGTGAAAGTTAATCATCGGGTAAGAAAATTTGGCAAATCCAAGTATGGAATTTCCCGTACCATAAGAGTTGTTTTAGATTTGATTACAGTTAAATTTCTCTTAAGTTATGCAACACGTCCCCTTCAGATTTTTGGTCTGCTGGGATTTAGTTGTGGAATCATTGGGTTTTGCATGGCTATATACTTAACGATCCAAAGACAATTTTATGGCATATCTTTGGCAAATCGTCCGGCATTACTTTTAGCTATCCTTTTGATTTTTATGGGGCTGCAATTTGTCACCCTTGGATTGCTTGCTGAACTTCAATCCAGAACCTACCACGAAGCGCAAAATAAACCAATTTATTCTATCCGAAATATATTAAGAAAAAATGATGAGAAATAACTATTAGAATGCGTGACCGCAATACTAATCATTGCAGGTTATCGTAGCAAATCCCACACTATATAAGGGGTTATAAATGAGAAAAATATCATTACTTGTAATTTTAATGCTTTTAATGCCAGTTAATTCTTTGTATGCGATGAAGTTTTCGAATCTTTATGTTTTTGGAGACAGTCTATCAGTAAGCGGATGGCCAGAATATTTTAGTACTTCCAATACGACTTTTTCCGGAGACTTGACCAACTTTGCTGTTGGTGGAGCTACTTCCTCTGAAGTGTTTAATCAGGTAGATTCTTATCTGCGCAATAATTCGATAGATCCGGATGCTCTATATGTTGTTTTTGGTGGCACAAATGACGGAAGTAGTGATGGGAAGTACATATTACAAACTGTGGAGGCTTTACATGCTGGTGGCGCGAAATATATTATGGTATCTAATCTTCATGATAATCCTATAAAACCTACTTCGTTTATAATAAGCTATAATAGAAACTTTTTGAATGATTTTAATAACCTGAATGTTAATGTGATCCAGGTGGATACATATACTTTATTTGAGGAGATGTATGATAATCCATCTGCATTCGGCTTTGCCTCTTCTTCAGATATTTTACCTGATGACCTTCATTTTTCACAAGCAACTCATGGAATAGTTTCCGATTATTTCTCAAGTGTCATAGAAGCTGGAAGTCTTGTCTCAATTTTGCCAGAAATTGCATTAAGTGCGGTAAGAGGCCATCAAGCAGGTTTAGAGCATGGGTTTTTGATGCTGGAAAAAGGATCAAATCCTGGTAAATGGGCGTCATTTTTTGATTTTGAATTTGGAAATTCTGAGCTTGATGAAAGTGATTACACAGTATCTCACGATTCTAATGTGTTCAGTCTTTATGCAGGGCTTGCCTATTCCTATTTTAGCAATTTAGACCTGGGTGTAATTTTGAACCTTAGAATGATGAGTGGTGATTTTGGAGAATCCAGTGGCGATTATGACCTTACAAGTGAGTTTTTATCTTTATTTGCCAGATATACTTATAAAAAAGCTTATTTAGATATGGTTTGTACCTATGGTTTCTTTTCTTTTGATACAATAAACCGTGAGGTTTCTTTAGGAGCGCTTACCAGAACTGAGAGCGGAGATACAGATGGAGATGATATCGGATTTTCTTTTAAATCCGGAATCCTGGCTTATGATAATAAAGGCTTTTCTGTATCTCCTTATGTCTCATTTAGTATGCACTCTATTACTGTAGATGGATATTCAGAAGATGATAATCATGCAACTTCTATGGATTATTCTTCCCAGGAACGGGATTCTAATGTTTTTTCTTATGGCATAAAATTTGATTATGAATCAAAGGTCTCATGGGCAGATTTGACATATGGCGCTTTAATCGAGTCTCAATATGATACTGAAGATGATTCCAATACTATCAGCTATGGAGTTAAAACTCTTGAGGGCAGTTCATTTGAACTGATCGGATATACTCCTGAATCTCAAGCTATTTTCGTTCTACTGGGGGTAAATGCTGCTTTTCAAAAAGGCTGGACAGGCAATATCTCTTTTAAAAACAGAACTGGAGATGATTCAACTGAAAATAGTATATTTGTGGGTTTTAAAAACCAGTTTTGACAGCTTTACAGAATGTTCAGAATTTGTAACAATTTAGCCTTTTGAAAAAGAATCTGACAGGATAACAGGATAAACAAGATTTGTAAGCGTTCAAGGTTTGACCGTTCCGGCGAGAATGAATATACTCAATAGTATCAAAAAGAGAAAAAACAATATTTTTGATTTTTTCTCCTAATGGCATGGTCATAAGATTAAGAAATAAAATTATGTTAAGAGAATATTGAACGGTAGAGTAAAAATTCTTTTGAACGTCGAACATCGAACATCGAACGTTGAACATCGAATAATGAAATCGCTTTGCTCCGCCAGTTTATAAATTGGCAGAATACCTTATTAAAAATTCGATGTTGGAAGTTCGATGTTCGATGTTCATAGCTTTTTAGCTTGATGGCTACGTCCTTGATATTGGATTGTAATCTGCAGGAATTGCGATGCTTTTAGACCCCTTCGAGGGGTCTTCATCAAACCACCCGTTCTATGGGTGGTAGGTGATTTAAATCCTGAATATCTTGTAAATCCTGTCAAAAAAATAATATTTAAAAGCGCTAAAGTGTTACCTTATTTTTAGTTTTGCTGAGATATTTATTATGGTTTTTGGTAGAAAGAAAAGTGACGAAATCAACTGGGGCTATAGCTGTGACTGGTTTTTTGACAGGTATGGCCTTTTTGTTCTACTCTTTTTAATACTCGGTATAGGCATATATGCTTACCGGGAGTATCTTTTTTTTGATAAAGTGTATGTTTCCTCACTTTTTTGTTCAGATACCATCTGTCAGTTCTTTCCTGAGTATTATTTCCGTTCGGACAGGATTTATTCGGGTGACTTTTCTTTCTGGTCTTTTCAGTTCGATCTTGGAATGAATATCTTCGGTTTAATTGCCAATTTTAATCCATTTGACATACTGCTTCTTTCATTTGGCAAGGAAAATTTTGCTTATGTTCTTCCATACATAGTGATGCTTAAATTAGTGGTTGTCGGGCTGTTTTTTTATGGCTTTTTAAGACAACTAAAGATTTCAGCATACGTCGCTATTATCGGATCTCTATTGTTTACATACAGTGGATACATGATTCTCAACGGGCACTGGTATCATTATCAGAACTACGCTGTTTTTGTTGCACTTATACTGTTTCTTTTTGAGCGCTGGTTTCAAAATGGCAAGTGGCTGTGGCTGGTTCTTGCTCTCGGCCTTGTTTGCTTAAAGGGTGTGCTTCAACTGTATCAGTTAGTATTCTTTTTCAGCATTTACAGTTTGTTTCGAATTGTTTTGGAGTATGATTTAAAATCAAAAGAAATAGCGCTTTTTTTCATTAAGGCAGGTTTCCTGTTTGTGATCGGGATTGGAATAAGCTCATTTTTCATATTGCCCGAAACATTTCATATAATGAATTCAGCAAGAGGAGGGGGCGCGCTTGAAAAGTTTTCTATTATAAACCACATTCCTCACCTTTTTAGAATATCGTGTCTGTCGGATTATGCAACGGCATTTTTCAGATTTTTTTCAAGCGACCTTCTTGGGTCCTGGCAACATTTTAGAGGCTTGGGCAATTATCTTGAAAGTCCTGCGGATTACGTAGGGCTGATTTCTTTGATTGTCATACCCTTCTTGTTTGTAAGAGGCACAAGGAGGGAAAAGATAGCGTTTTCTCTACTTGTTGTGACGTGTATTATATATTTCGTTTTTCCATTTGTTCGGGAATTCGGCAATGCGTTTGCAAGTGGGACTTACAAGCATACTATCATGTACATTTCACTAATACTTATTATTCTGGCTTCATATTCACTAAATTTTATCTTACTGGAAAGCATAGAACAAAAGAATATCATATTTATAAGCATTGCATTTATTATTGCCATATTATTCGCAAGCGGTCTGTCGTTAGGGCTTGCAAGAGCGAGCCATCTGCTTGATAAGAAAGTTTTTTTTAAGATAATCGGATTTTTGCTAATTTACGGCTTTTGCTTTTTTCTGTTGTTTCACACCAGATTTAAGCAGACTATGAAATTTATAATATTGATCGTTGTTGTGGTTGAACTGGCATTGTTTTCCAGAACAACTATTTCTCGAATCAGCGGCAGCCTTGAACCAGGATTTATTGAGAGAGAGGATTTTTACTTTGAGAAAAACGAATTGAAAGCTCTTGAATATATTAAATCTATTGATAATGGCTTTTACCGTATTGAAAAAGACAATGTTTTACTAGATCTGAACGCTCCATTAGTGCAAGGTTATTATGGGACAACTGCTTATTTGGGATTTTGCAATCCCGGCATCGTGGATTTCCACAAAACAATGGGGCTGTCGCGACAATCACCTCGTCTTGCATCTTACCGATATGGTTTGGGCAAACGCAACCGGCTGCATTCTTTGCTGAGTGTCAAATATTATTTATCTGTAAGTAAGAATGACGTACCTGTTGGATATGTTTATTTGAAATCATTTGGTAATATTCATGTTTTTAAGAATAAATATAATCTTCCTTTGGGTTTTGCTTACAAAGCATATGTTGATCGCGGCACATTCAATTCATTTTCGGAGGAGATAAAAGATGCAGTCATCCTGAAGTCTTTTGTGACAGATAGGAATTATTCTCATTTCAAGAAAATTGGTGATCAACACGTACATTCTAAACAAGAAGTAAACTTATCTGAAGATGATGCTATTACGGATAATTTGAGAATTCTGTCCGGTTCAGTCTTTAACAAGCTTAAATACATATCCTTGAACAACGACCCCCAGATTATAATTAATTTGAGAGATGTACAAATAACCAATGGCCTGAAATTAAGAGTTGACTTGGAAACAGAAAGGAACAGTTCGGGGCAATTATTTTGGAGAGGTGAAAAATTTAGCGAAGAGAAGTCGAAGAAATTTGCCATTAAGCCCGGCAAGCATGAATACGTTCTTATAATTGATGAGCGTGACATTTCCTCGGTCCGGCTTGATATTGGCAATAAGGCAGGCGAATATTTCAAGATAAATAGTATAAAAATTTATAATTATAATATTGAAACAGAACAACAAACGAAACAACAAGCGGAACAATATATAAAGCTTAAACGTAACGATATCGTTAATGATATTAATATGTTAAGACAAGAAACGTTTCAAATTGAACAATTTCAGGATGATCATATAAAAGGCTTCATTAACTTAGAAAGCAATGGTATGGTTTTTTTCGCGATTCCTTATGATAAAGGCTGGAAAGTGAAAGTAAATGGAAAGCCTGTAGAGCCAGTAAACATAAATATTGCATTTATGGGCATACCATTAGAGAAAGGTTTCCATAATATTGAATTAAAATTTATACCGCCTTTTTTTTACACGGGAGTTATAATATCAATAATCAGCCTGGTTTTTACTTTAGTGATATATTTTAAAATGCCGGTAATTAAAGCGCTTAGACAAAGCAGACGGGGTATAGCAGGGGCCTTGTGAGATGATATTTGTAGATACACATGTTCATATATATGACTGCTACAATATTCGAGAATTTATGAATTATAGCCTAAGCAACTTTAAACATAACGCAGAGAAGATGGAGGGCAAAAACTCATTTTCAGCTTTTTTGTTATTAGCAGAATCGAGACAATATAACTGGTTCTCTCGCCTTCAAGCATACGCACAACATGATGATTCCCAGGTGAGAAGTGAACTCGGCGATTGGGAGATAAACCTGACGGATAACAAAGAAACCCTTCGCAGCGTTAATAAAAATGGTGAAGGCTTTTTTATAGTTGCAGGGCGCCAAATTGTAACAAGGGAACATTTGGAAGTTTTGGCACTACTTACCACCGAACAATTCAAGGATGGCGAGCCAATGGAATCAGTTTTAGAAAATATTCTTTCAAAGGATGCCATTCCTGTTATACCGTGGGGTGCGGGCAAATGGATTGGGAAGCGGGGAACATTCTTAAAGCATTTCCTTACCCATGCAGCCCCTTCTATCCTGTGCTTGGGAGATACTGGTAGTCGTCCATCTTTCTGGGGCACACCTTATCCATTTAAGATTGCAGCCAAGAATGGCATTCGTGTCATAGCAGGGACAGACCCTCTACCCATAGTTTCTGATGTATGTCGTCCAGGTAGTTACGGAAGTATAATTTTCGCAAAGTTGAATGAGAAAACCCCATCCGTTCATCTCAAACAACTTTTAAGAGACAGTAAAACCAAAATTGCTAACTATGGGGAATTAGAAAATCCTGTTCGTTTTCTTCGCCGCCAACTCACACTGCGCCTAAAAAGCGTGAGATAAAAATCAAGCCTTTCAATCAAACCTGTAATGAAAAGAGATTTGGACAACATAGCCAATCAGAACTTTGATGTTCTGATCATCGGAGGCGGCATTCACGGAGCAGCAATCGCACGAGAAACAGCGCTGGCTGGTCTTAAAACTGCTCTAATTGAAAAAAAAGATTTCTCCCATGCAACATCCGGCAACAGCTTAAAAATCATACATGGTGGGTTGCGTTATCTTCAGCATTTGGATGTCAGACGAATGAGAGAATCAGTCAAATCAAGGAAAGAGATGATGCGGGTTGCTCCACATCTCGTAAAACCCCTGGGATGCGTCATGCCATTATACGGGGGGGTGATAAGAGGAAAAGAGGTAATGCGTACAGCGTTATTTTTAAACGATATGATTAGCTATGACCGTAATTATTCGCTGGATGCTTGCCAACATCTTCCGCCAGGGAAAATTCTATCCAAAGAACAATGTTTGAGATACGTTTCGGGTCTTGATCAGCACGGTTTAAGAGGAGGATGTTTATGGTATGATGCGCTGGCGATAAATACCGAGCGGTTGGCCCTGTCGTTTATTCATGAAGCTGTAGATCAGGGCGCTTGTATTGCCAATTACTTGAGGGCAATCGATTTTATTCATAATGGTCACATAACGGGAGTAAAGGCGCAAGATACCATTACCAGTGAGCAATGTGAGATAAAAGCAAAGGTGGTGGTCAATGCGGCAGGTCCCTGGTTAGAAAAAAATCTCCAATTATCTGCTATCAGATATAAAAATAAGCAGAATTACGCAAAAGCGGTCAATATTATAGTAAAAAAGTCGCTGTTCAATGATCATGCTGTGGCTCTGGAAGGGAAAGAAAAACGATTCTATTTTTTTGTTCCCTGGCGTGGTTATACGATGATAGGAACAAGCTACAAACCTTATCGTGGAGATCCGGATAGATTTGGCATAGAAATCGATGATATTAAGGAATTAGTAAACAAAGCAAATACATTATATCCACCTGCGAATCTAACTATGGAAGACGTTACTTTCTTTCATGCTGGAATATTACCCATGAAGGAATGTTCAGGGAAGAATGGGTTTGGTATTCAACTGGAAAAATCATCACAGGTCGTTGATCACGGACAAAAAAACGGCATTGAAGGGTTAATATCCGTAAAAGGTGTAAAATATACTACTGCTCCGCAGACCGCGAAAAAGGTGACCAAATTAATCCTTTATCGCCTGAATAAAGCAGGAAAATGTAAAACATTCCTCAATCAACAGGGCTGCGCAGCCAAAGATGAAATTGTGGATCAGTCTGATCTATATGAATGGAACGGAAATGACGAATCGGCCATTGTTCAACACTTCAAGTCTATTTATGGACAGCAATACAACAAGATATTGAAATATGTTGTTAAGGACAATTGTATCTCTTGGATAAGCGAGGAACCTCCTTTAACGGTCGCTGAAATAATATATTTCATAAGAGAGGAAATGGCTTTAAAATTATCAGATATAGTTTTTAGACGTTCCAATCTTGGGACCGCTGAATGTCCGCCATTGGCAATTCTTCAAAACATGGCAGATGTTATGGCTGAAGAGCTATCATGGAATCAAAATCAAAAAGCAGAAGAAATTAAAGATGTCATAACTCATTATTTACCATTGAACCTAAATTGAAGCCAAAAGAAAATTATCATTTAACTGTTAGAACGGGTTAATGATGAATATACTGCTCCTTGCCCCACAACCATTTTTTCAAAACAGAGGGACTCCTATAGCCGTTAGACTTTTGTCGGAGGTTTTAACAAAAGCCGGCCACCGGATTTGCTTATTAATATATCATGAAGGAAAAAATGTTGAAATTCCAAATGTTACAATACATCGCATTCCATCTATCCCTGGGTTAAGAGATATCAGGCCTGGTTTTTCATTCAAAAAAATTATCTGCGATATAATGATGCTGTGTATGTGCTTTAAGATTGTTTGTAAAACAAGGTTCGATTTGGTTCATGCAGTTGAGGAATCTGTCTTTATAGCTATGTTGTTGAGGTTGTTTTTCAGAATTCCTTTTGTATATGATATGGACTCATCTTTGTCCCGGCAAATGACAGATAAGCATCGAATCCTTCTGCCAATAAGGGGCGTTATGGAATCAATTGAAAAGATGGCGGCAAAGTATAGTTCAGGCATAGTTGTCGTATGTAAATCACTTGAAAAAATTGCAAGAAAGTATGCCCCAAACAATCTGTTGGTGCGTTTAGAGGATATAAGCCTGCTTGATGGTGAGCCGCGAGAATGTGAAAAGTTATATAACACATTAGAGATTAGTGGTGCCATTATCATGTACGTTGGAAACCTGGAAAAGTATCAAGGCATTGATCTCCTTTTAGACAGTTTTAAATTGGTTCTGGAGAAATTTGCCGACGCCCATTTAGTGATTATAGGAGGAAGTGTTGAAGACATAACAGCTTATAAGGATTTATCATGTCAACTTGGCATAAACAGTAACGTACGTTTTGTTGGTCAAAAACCGGTTTCGCAATTAGGGTCTTACCTCAGTCAGGCGGATGTTCTTGTTTCTCCAAGGATTCAGGGCGAAAATACACCCATGAAGATTTACTCGTATCTCGATTCTGGCAGGCCATTACTGGCGACATACCTTCCAACACATACCCAGGTGCTTGATAATCAGATAGCATTATTGGTGCAACCGGAACCTAAGGCAATGGCAGATGGAATAATTTCACTGATCGAGGATATTGATTTGGCAACCGCACTGGCCTTTCGTGCAAAAGAACGGGTTAAACAAGAATACAGTTTTAAAGCATTTCAAAAAAAACTTTTGGGATTTTATAAATCTTTGGAAAAAAGCGCAATTTGTGACCTTCCGAGGTATATATGAAAATTTTTCTGAGGCGTTTAAATGAAAATATTAGTTACAGGGGGTAAGGGCTTTCTTGGAAGTCATCTTGTGGCCGGGTTGGTCAAAGATGGAGAAGAGGTGCGTATTTTTGCGCACAAACATCAAGATACCAGTAAAAAAGAACTTGCTGAGGAGAATGTGGTATGGGGTGATATAAGAGATCAAACTGTTGTTGAGAAAGCTATCAATGGCGTTGATAAAGTGATTCATCTTGTGTCCAATTTTCGGAAAGGCGGATCAGATAAAAAAGAGGCGTACAGCATTAATGTTGAAGGCACGAATAATGTTTTAAATGCCGCCTTAAAACACAAAATTAAACAGCTCATTCATTGCAGTACTATTGGTGTGCATGGTAATGTACGTTCCATCCCTGCAGATGAAGAAACGGATTTCAATCCGTGTGATCTGTACCAGGAAACAAAGTTGATAGCTGAGAAACGAGTTTGGGAGTTTTACAAAGAGACAGGATTGCCGACCACGGTGATTCGTCCGATTTCCCTGTTTGGGCCTGGTGACCTTCGCATGCTAAAGCTCTTCCAAATGATTAAAAAAGGCCGCTTTTTTATGGTAGGAAAAGGGAATGCGCTGTTTCAGCCGGCTTATATCGATGATGTGGTTCGTGGTTTTCTCCTTTGCCTTAATAATGAAAAGGCAATTGGAGAAGCCTTCATAATTGGAGGTGACGAATATCTGCCTCTGAAAGCGTTAGTTCGGCTAATCGCATCTGAACTCAAGGTGCCCTCGCCGAAACTCAAAGTTCCCCTGGCACCGGTTCTATGGTTAGCCACGTTATGTGAGCACTTTTGTGTTCCCTTTGGTTTTGAGCCTCCTCTGCACAGGCGCCGAGTCAGCTTTTTCCAAAACAATAGAGCTTTCTCCGTTGAGAAAGCCAAACGGATCTTGGGATATGAACCCCACGTCTCTCTTAGAGAGGGGATTCAAAGAACCATTCAGTGGTATGAAGATCACGGATGGCTATAGGTTTAAGTCATGAATGAAATAAAAGATACATTAAAACCAAAGGAAATTTGGAGTCTGGAAGAGCAATGTCTTGAAAGAACAGAGTTTCAGACCGCCTTGACTGATACTAAAAAGTCAGCTCTGAAAAAGTATCAGGAGATTGTGATTGGTTCATCAAATTTGATGGGATTAATTAAATACGAAGTCTTGACCAGCTTGTTGGGGCCACTACCTGGAGCAGCAGGTTTGGTTCTCAGAAAAAAATATTTCAAATCATTCCTGGGTAAAGTTGGACAAAATGTTGTGTTTGGCAGGTCTATAACCATCAGGCATCCCCATAAGATTTACATCGGTAACAATGTAGTCATAGATGATTATGCCGTACTCGACGCAAAAGGAGCAGATAATAATGGTATTCTAATAGGCAATAATGTTATGATTGGAAGAAATACAGTAATCAGTTGCAAGAATGGCAACATCACTATTGGGGATAATACAAATGTTGCGATGAACTGCTTTATCCAATCTGCAAAAGAAGTAACGATAGGCAGAAATGTTCTCTTCTCGGCCTATTGTTATGTTATCGGAGGCGGAGACCACAAGACGGATCGGACGGATATTCCCATCATTACTCAGGGCCAAGTGGTTAGGGGAATTAATATTGAGGATAATTGCTTGCTTGGAGCTGGAGTGATGATTCAAGACGGCGTGACGATAGGGAGAGACAGTATTGTTGGGACCAATGCGGTTGTAACGAGATCTGTTCCAGAATTCAGTGTTGCTGCTGGCGTCCCCGCCAAGGTATTGAGAAAACGGACCCCAAAATCTGAACGTAGGGATAATTTATGATAAAAGTTCTGCACGTTGTAGATAAGCTGTCTGTCGGAGATTCCACTATCCACGGTGTTACACGGCTGTTTTTGTGGTGGATCCCGCGGTTTGATAAAAGTCGGTTAATGTGTGCAGGTTTGTTTTAGCAAGCAAGGAGAGTCTATTCTTGAGAGTTCAGGGGACGACTTGGGGTGAATTCACCAGTAAGGATCGAAAAAGGGTCCGTTATTGGTACAGGATCCGTGGTGGTAAAGAATATTCTGCAGAGCAGTATTGCTGTCGGAGTCCCGGCAAAAACCATCAAGTCTCGGACTGTTTGAGTGGTTTTTGATCATGAACAAGGCCAAAGCTAAATATCTGCTAAAGCTGATTGTCAGTCTGTCGATTATCATTGTCATCCTGACCCAGATCAACTGGCATGATTTTATGGAGAGTATCAGCAGGGCCAATGTGGCCTTGCTCCTGCTGGCTTTTCTGCTGCTGTTTGTAGAACGTGTTTGGGCCGTGTTTAAATGGCGGGAGCTGTTAAGGGTGCAGGACTTCCAAGTGTCTCTGTTGGATCTGTTTTGCATTTATACTATTGGTGCCTTCTGGGGTCTTTTCCTTCCCTCTAGTCTCTCTACAGATGTGGTCAGGGGCTATTACCTCTCCCAAAAAATATCAGATACGGCCATGTCAACTGCTTCAGTGGTCGTTGACCGGATGATGGGACTTTTTTCCCTGTTGTTTCTCTGCGAGGTGAGTATCCTGTTGGCAGATGATCTCTTTGATCACTCTGTTGCCAGTTCTATTCTACCGTTTTCGGTGGTCAGTATTACAGCAGCTGTCCTGGCCTTTCAGGAAGGAATACCTGATTTTCTCGAACAAAAGGTGTCTTTTTTTTCCAGAAACTCCATAGGGCGGAAGGTGCTGAAAATGCATCGCGCCTTTCATAGTTTTAAGCAATATCCTGGTGCCATGGTCAAGGCATTTCTCTATTCTTTAATCCTGCAGGTTATTCGTGTAGTGACTATCTATGTGACGGCACTTGCGTTCTCGTTGGAGGTGGAGTTGGGAAAAGTCTTTTTAGTTGTTCCTGTTTCGGTTATTATTATCATGTTACCCTTGTCAGTTGGCGGTTTGGGGGTTCGTGAGGGATCATTTGTTGCCCTTTTTGCTCTTGTTGGTGTCTCTGTTAATGATTCTTTTATTATCGCCAGTACCAATTCAATTATGGTGACCTTCATTGCCCTGTTGGGAGGGTTGATTTTCTTGATGTACCGAAGTGAACTCGAACGAGAAAAATATTCTGGAAAAGTTATTCATGAGTGAGCAAAATTTCACCGCCAAAGATGTAACTGTCGCCGTATTGAATTATAATGGAGTTGACAAAATTCCAGACCTGTTTGCCTCTATAGAGAGGCTGACTACCCCACCTGCCGAGGTAATCATGGTGGATGATGGTTCCACTGATTTCAGCACTCAATGGGTGCAGGAGCATCATCCACATGTTCGGATCATTGCCTTTCCAAGGAATACCGGGATGTTAAATGTTGTGCGCAATGCCTCCCTCAAGGAGGCTAAAACTGATTTGGTATTTATTTTGGATAACGATGTTGTCTTGCTGAAAGATTGTTTGGAAAAGGCCTTGGTGGCAATGAATACCATGCCCGATGCAACGGTGTGCATAACAAGGGCTGTCCACGAAGAAGATCCGGATCGTATCTATCAGGATGGGCAACTCCTCCACTACGTTGGGGCATCACCAAATATCAATCGTGATAAAACTATTGCAGAGGCAGATACAGAGCCGCGTCTGAGCATTGGCTGGGGTGTGCAACTCATAAATAGAAAACGTTCTGCCATTGTTGGTTGGTTTAATGAAGAATATTTTTTGGGTTGGGGCGATGACGGCGAATTTAATCATAAACTGAATATCGCCGGGTTGAACTGTTATCATGTGCCAGCCTCAGTGGTCATTCATAAACGCCATACAAGTTCCAAACGTTATTTTAGCGCGGTTACCAATCGCTGGCGATTTATTCTTGAAATGTATCACATCAAAACACTGTTCCTGGTCTCACCAGCACTGCTATTGTATGAATTACTACTGATGGGCTTTCTGGTCATGAAGGGGAGTCTGGGTGATTATTTTAGGGGGATGGTGCATTTTGCTAAAAATATCAGGAGAATATTGGCTGAGCGAAAAAAAATACAAGCACGGCGTATGATTCCGGACAGGCAACTTATTGGCAGTGGCGATATCTTTGTCTACACTGATGAGTTTTCTTCTCCTGTCTTAACTGTTGGATATAAAATGATGAATTTTCTTTTTAATAGCTACTGGCAAATAATCAGAAAATTAATATAGATGAGTTGTTTCTGATTGGCTCTCTGAAGCGCTAAGGGAACATCCGCAAATCTGGATTCTAAAACAAAAGATAGGTTGATGAAGGAGTATTATTCGGACATTGCCCGCCTGGAAAAATTGCTGGACATCAATCTGAATATCTGGAGGGAATAAGAAAATTAGCGCAATTCTCTTTCATTCTGCCAAACGGTATTTTGTTTTGGTTGCTATCATTTCTGTCTTACTGGGAGTGCAATGTACTCGTGCCATTGCTGTTAATCAAGTGGGATTATATGATGTGTGGGAGATTCAAGTCACAAACTACAGCAGCTATTCAAATCCCTTTGATTTCCGAAAGATCGAACTTCAAGCTACCTTTACCTCGCCCTCGGGAAGGTATGTCAACTTCTTTGGCTTTTACGATGGAGATGGAAGAGGAGGACAAGCCGGCAATATCTGGAAGCTGCGATTTATGCCTGACGAGATAGGTGCCTGGACATATACCTACACTTGGAGCGATGGTACGCTTGGAGGATCCAGCGGTTTCTCAGTAACACATTTGAATAATAAAAAAAATCATGGTCATGTACATGTTGATTCTGATTATCCGAAATATCTTATTCACAATGATGGCACTTCCCATTGTTGGTGGGGTGCGAACTGGATCAATGCTAAAGCATATGGGCCGCGACATATAGAGGGGGTTATCAATAAAAAACATGTAACAGATGAAACATTTATCACCTTCCTCGATACCCTGGAAAAATATAAACATAATGGTCTTTTAATAAAGATCGCGCTGTTTCCGCTTAAGGAAGATAAATACACCTGGAATCTAAAATGGATTCATCGTGCTGAATGGTTGGTTAGAGAAATGCAGAAACGGGGCATTTATTGTCAAATAAATTTTTTCGATACATGGTCTCGTGAAGAAAATAGCCTGAATACTAATATAGATGGTAAACAGCAAGTTTTTAATGTATGGGAGGCGGGTGATGAGGGTGCCAAAAAAAACTATATTAAAACAATTGTTTCGAGATTTGCCGGTTTTTCTAATGTGTACTGGGAGCTTGGCAATGAAATGGAACATTTGCCAAATTCAGGGACAGACTTTGTAGAACAGGCTAACAGTAAGTACATTCCATGGATACGCCAATATGATCCGTATGATCTTCCTATAGGTCTTTCCGAAGGATGTTGGAGAACGGCTGATGTTGACATCGGTTTTTTACATCAGCTAAATACCCTTTTCACCTCTCCATCTGAAGATACCTGGGATCGGCCGATAATAATGAACGAACTTGTTTCCGGCGGAATCACAGGCTCTTTGTGGAAGGATTCAACTATTCGGCACGATGACAATCGTGTCGTTTACAGAAAAACATTTTGGCTGATGTTTACCTTGGGTGGCTCGGGCTCCAGCAATGCAACCTGGCTTGATTTTAATACTCCCTTAAATCAGGCCGTCAAAAATGTAATGAATGACCAAATGTATCTACGATACTTTATAGAAAGTCTTCCTGTGAATATTAATGCGATGATACCAGATAGCTCTTTTGTTATTTTAGGCCCCGGAACTTATAAGACGCGCTGTAAAACAGGTATTACCTATGTCAGTTATTTCCACCTGTCAGCTAATGAGGCGATGCAGAAAGGCAGTGTAAAGGTTAACCTCCCTGAAGGCAATTACAGGATTGAATGGTTTGACCCAAGGCACGGGACATATACACCAAAGAAGATGGTTAGATCGGAGGGCGGGGTGGTTTCAATAAAACATCCAGAGTTTCTTGAGGATATAGTTTTGTTGGTGAGGAATGATTCGTTATAATTGCAAGCAAATCATCTGAGAAGCAACACCAACCTGCTGCAAGCAATAGTAGAAATTTTTTAGATTACCTTCTGTGTTGAATTATGCCATTACCAATAGCCCATTCGGCTGCGGGGCTTGCTGGATATCTTGCTTTTAAGAAAGCTAAGCCGGACAGCCCACCGAAACAAGAGATATTCCTGTTGGGACTATGTCTGTTCCTTGCCAACCTTTCCGACCTGGACTTTGTCCCTGGTTTTTTGTGTGGTGACCCGGGCAGATTTCACCACGGGCTCAGCCATAGCCTCGCTGTCGGGCTGATTGGGGCAATGATATTTTACCGATTTGCAGGGTACAGGCTCAAGAGGATTTCAAAAAAACGGGTTTTCGGCTGTTGTCTTGTATCACTCCTGTCTCATCCAGTATTGGATTACTTTTCCGCAGATACATCTAAGCCTTTTGGGGTCCCTTTGTTCTGGCCTTTTGATACTGAATACTATATCTCTCCTTTTCCTTTGTTCCGTATTGTTCAGAGGAATCAAGAAACCATCGGTACTTTTTTCGCTACCATACTAAATCCCAACAATGCCTGGGGCATAGCAGTAGAAACCCTTTTTGCCGGAACAGTCTTGTTTGCGATCTTCGCCTTTAAAAGTCGATCCAAGCCCGTTCTATCGCTTTCCTCCTTACTGCTATCTATATTGTGTGGGCTGTTCTATTACAGCTTGCAGATCAAACCAAATTTGATCGTATAGGAAAAGGAATAAAGACGATGACGCGTGGCGTGATTAAATGTGATAATAAAGGAATGAACAATGTATGTGCCGATCTTGATATTAATTTCCCTGATGAGTTATATATCGGTGATGGTTTGGCCTATTTTTGCTCAGGATGGGTATTTAACCCACGTTTTGAAGTTGAAAAGATCGAAGTCAAGATCAGTAACTACTGTTTTCCTATTGATAATATTAACCAACCCAGAAACGATGTGTTTAGCTACTTATTGGAAGAAGATCTTGTTAATGAGGGAATGAAATACGCTATATGTTCAGGCTTTTTCGGATCTCTTGATTTGCCATCTGATCTGGAGGGGAATAGAGAAAAAGTAACATCTGTAGCAACCTTTAAAAATGGTGAAGAATATCTAATATGTGAAAAAGAGGTATATTTTCTAAAGAGAGGAGAATATTTTTCTCCGGTAAATGTCCAAATTAAGCCCAAGCCAAATGAGCCATTAGTTGCAATATGTATGGCAATCTATTCTCCGCAAAAGGAGACTTTTAAGAGACAGATTGATTCCATAAAACACCAGTCATACAAGAATTGGATATGTATTATTAGTGATGACGGATCAAATGAAGCAACGGTAAAACAAGTAAAAGAAGCAATTTCTAATGATAGTAGGTTCTATTTTTTTCAAAACAACAAAAACATGGGCTTTTATAATAACTTCGAACGTGCCCTTCGATATGTCCCCGAGGGAGCAGGGCTTGTGGCATTATCTGATCAGGATGATTATTGGTACCACCACAAACTGGAAAAATTAGTAAATGAGATTGAAAAAGACAAACGCCTCAATTTGGTATACTCAGATATGAGGATTGTTAAGGAAAATGGGGAACCAATTTCAAATACATATTGGAAAAATAGGAAAAACTACTACGAAGATCTTGCTATGGTTTTGGTTGCAAACACTGTGACCGGTGCAGCAAGTATTTTTAGGCGAGAATTGTTACAGAAGGCGCTACCTTTTCCGCAAAATCTGGGACACCCTTTTCACGATCATGTGTTGGCTTGCTCGGCACTTGCAACAGGGGAAATTGGCTATATTGATGAGCCTCTCTATGACTATATTCAATATGACAATAGTGTGATCGGTCATCATGACTTTGAAATTGCAAAAAAAGGTTTTCTATGTTTTCTAAGATTATTATTTGATGTTAGAAGTGTCTGGTCCCATTTGAAACAGGCTATTTACCATCTTATTGAAATCTATGATGCCGACTATGTGCGCATTAGATTGCTGTCAAGGACGTTGGAACTTAGATGTGACAGGGACGCTAGAGACCTGAGGATATTTAACAACAAAATCACTAGTGTCATTAAACTATTATTATTACATTTAAAGGTAAAGCGACAGAGGCAAACTACAGGTAATGCTGAGTTGAAATTAGCATTCAGCTATTTGGCAAGGGGATATTGCAAAATGGCTTGCGCTATATATAAAAGAATTAGATAGTGAAACCATAACCTTTGCGCATCAAGCATTCGCGAAAATCCTTATGCATCAAGATTTCAGCACATTTCTTCCCCAACAATCGCTCAACTTAGGTATGAATTAATGGCAAAAAGATGAAATTGATATTGAACAAGTTGCTGAAGTTGATAAAGAGTAACCGGGTGACTGGTAAGTTAGTAAGGTCCATGGGCATGCTGATCAGTGAATATAGGTTTAATCCGGTTATGTTGAAGGAAGCTATTCAGCAAAAAATTGCTCCGCTGAGGATTCATTACAGCAGCAATGCAAAGAAAAAAGTTAATATTATTATCCCGGAGATTAACTATCAAACTTTTTATGGAGGATATGTTGCAAAATTCAGTCTGATAAAAAAACTTGTTCAAGCAAATTATGCCGTTCGCGTATTAATTATTGACCGTTGCGATATTGATTATAAGGTATGGCAGGAATCGGTGTTTAATAAATATGACGCTTTAAAGGATATTTTGGGTAAATTTGAGATCGAATACTGTTTTGATAGAAACAGAACCGTTAAGATGAATCCTGATGATACAATTATAGCTACTACATGGTGGACGGCACATGTTGCCAATAAGGCAATCGAAGGTTTAAATAAAGGAAAGTTCTTGTATCTAATCCAGGAGTATGAGCCTTATACATTTGTAATGGGCGCTTATTATGCGTTGGCTCATCAATCATATAGTTTTCCGCATGTTGCTTTGTTTTCTTCAAACTTTCTGAAAGATTTCTTTAAGATGAACCAAATCGGCATATATGAGAACGAAAGTGTGGAGGAATCTGAAAGCATGTGTTTTGAAAATGCAATTTTCAGATTTGATGTAAGTAAAAACAGGTTGAAAAAGAAGAAGGTTAAGAAGCTTCTTTTTTATGCTAGACCAGAAGCACACGCATCCAGAAATATGTTTGAGTTAGGCTATTTCGCTCTTTGTGAAGCGATAGAAAATGGTTATTTTCACGAAAAGTGGGACTTTTATGGCATCGGTTCAAATTATAGGAGTGATATACCCTTAGCTCCGAATAAGGTTTTGCAAATGATAGGCAAAGTCGATTTACAAACTTACAATAAGATAATGCCGGAATATGACATAGGGCTTGCACTGATGTACACGCCCCATCCAAGTTTGATGCCCCTCGAAATGGCGGCTGCTGGACAGGTGGTTGTTACAAATAGTTACATGAACAAAACAAGGGAGCAGATGGAGGCTTTGTCTCAGAATATAATTTGTTCTGAGCCAACATTAGAAGGAATTACAAATTCATTGGGCAAGGCAGTTAGAATGAGTAATGACGTTGATGCGAGATTGGCCGGGACAAATGTCAAATGGGCTTTCAACTGGAATGATTCCTTTAATGAAAGCATTATGGAAAATATCAAAAAGCTTATAGATGGTTAGGCAGTGAGTACTGCTATAAAAATGTTTTTTTTAGGCTCAAGCTGTTGGACTTAGCTTCTGTAATCATTGTAAACTGGAATGGAATGAAGTTTCTTCCGGAATGTCTGGAAAGCCTGCGACAGCAAGCATACCGGCATTTTTCTATCATTCTTGTGGATAACGGTTCCAATGATGGTTCCATTGATTTTGTTATCCGCAATTATCCTGAGGTTAAGACTATCGCTTTGCCCAAGAATGTCGGCTTTTCTGTTGCAAACAATATCGCCATTAAGACTGTCCATACCGAATATGTAGCCTTGCTGAACAACGATGCGGTTGCACATCCGCTGTGGCTTCAGAGACTGATGGGCGCTCTGGAGGAACATCCTGAAGCAGGATTTGCTGCCTCTAAAATGCTTTTTTACGATAATCCGAGAATAATCGACCGCACAGGGGATGGTTATACCAGAGCAGGGACTGGTCTTTTGCGTGGACGGGGTGAACCAGCAAGAAGTTACAATAAGCAGGAATTGATTTTCGGGGCATGTGCCGGTGCAGTACTTTACCGTACCCGAATGCTCCGTGATACAGGTCTTTTTGATGAGGATTTCTTTTTACTTTATGAAGACGTTGACCTTAGCTTCAGGGCACAATTGCAAGGCTACAAGTGCATATATGTGCCTGATGCCGTTGTATATCACAAGGCTAGCGCAAGCATAGGTTATGACTCAGCAATTTCAGTTTACTACAGCCATCGAAATTTGGAATGGGTTTATATCCAAAATATGCCAGCCGGATTGATACTTAAAACTATCTTTCCCCACATTATCTATGACATAGCGGCTTTTTTCTTTTTTACAGCGCGCGGCCGAAACAAAGATTTTATAAAAGCTAAATGGGATGCGCTGAAGGGTATAAAAAAAGCATTAAAAAAAAGAAAGCAAATTCAAAAAAACAGGACAGTTGAAGTTGATTATATCTGGAGACTGTTGGAAAGAGAATTGTTTTTTACTAGATTAATCAGACGATTAAAAACAACCTGAGTAGTTAGTGTCTGTCCGAAAAAGTATTTTTTTCAATACTGTCAATAGGTTCAGCTTATTTGCCGATGTGAAGATTTGTGAAAAAGCTATTAGCCATTAGCTGTTAGCTCTTAGCTAAAGGCTAACTGCTAAAAGCTAACTGCTAAAAATCTTCGATTTGAGAATAGCATCCAACTGACTATAATTTCAGGTGTTTTGAGTTTTCGTACAGCCACTAGTTACAGTAAAGGATTCTAATTTGATAGATATTATCATAGTTAATTATAACAGCACGGATTATCTTATTAAATGCCTTGAGTCTATTTATGATTCCTTAAGAGATATTTCTGTAAATATTTTTGTACAAGACAATGACTCTGATGACGATGTAAGCCGCATAAGTAAATCTTTCCCTGAGGTTATACTCACCAGAAATACATATAATATGGGCTTTGCTGCGGCAGTTAATCAGGCTTTAAAAGTAAGTTTTTCGCCTTATGTTGTTCTTTTGAATCCTGATACTCATATTGAAAAGGGTTTTTTTAAATCGGTCATTTGTTACATGGAAGATAATCCCGATGTGGGAGTTATAGGACCAACAATCTTTGATCATGATGGATCTGTTCAAGGATCGGCCAGGTCTTTTCCCACCCCTCTTACAGGATTGTTCGGCCGCAAGTCACTTCTCAGTAAATTGTTTCCCGGCAATAAAATCACCAGACAGAATGTACTCACAAACAGATGCGATGGTATAACTCCTTTAGAGGCTGATTGGGTCTCCGGTGCCTGCATGGTCGTGAGAAGAAAGGCTGTTGAGGATGCCGGCTTGATGGACGAACGGTTTTTCATGTACTGGGAGGATGCTGACTGGTGCAAACGCATGTGGCATTCCGGATGGAAAGTAGTGTACTTCCCGCAAGCGTCTATCGTTCATTATGTCGGGGGAAGCAGTGATAAACTGCTTTTTCGCTCGGTCTTTGAATTTCATAAGAGCAGCTATCTGCTTTTCAATAAGTACAATAAGCCTTCTCTTTGGTTTATGAGACTTATAGTTATTGCCGGACTTTCAATAAGGCTTATTTTCACTCTTGTCTCCAACGGAATACGTGTCTGGTATCAACAGCATGGCATACAACACAAAAAGATGACAAGAGCTAAGGGAAAGAAGGAAAAAGTTAAGATATTGCGTTTGATTGCACGTCTTAATATAGGCGGACCTGCTATTCATGTTCATTTATTAACAAAAGGATTGGATACTGAAAGATTTGAATCAACTTTGGTGACAGGAAAGATCTCTCCTCAGGAAGGAGATATGAGCTACCTGTTTGAATCTATGGAAAATAAACCTATAATTATTCCCGAACTCCAAAGAGAGATAAGCCTCAATATGGATTTTAAGGCTTTTTTTCAAATTTTCAGAATACTTTACCTGGTAAAACCCGATATTGTTCATACGCATACAGCAAAAGCCGGCACCAGTGCCAGGATTGCTGCAAGCGCATATAATCTTTTTTGTGCTAAACATGTACGCGTGGTTCACACTTTTCATGGGCACATTTTTAAAGGCTATTTTAGTCGTCAAACATCATTGATGTTCGTGTGGATTGAGCGTCTATTTGCTATGGTAACTGATGTAATTATAGCTATAAGCGAAATACAGAAAAGAGAACTTGTCTATAAATATCGAATTGCTCCGGCTGATAAAATCAAAATTATAGAATTGGGATTTGACTTGTCACCTTTTCTGTCCTGCAACTTACTGAAAGAACAATTTAGACGAAAAATCGGGATAGATGATGATACACTTTTGATTGGTATAATTGGACGATTGGCTCCTATAAAGAACCATATGATGTTTCTTAAGGCCGCAAAATTATTTCTCGAAAACAATCCCGGTATTTTGGTAAAGTTTTTGGTAGTGGGGGATGGCGAATTAAGGCATGAGCTGGAAGCCTATTGTAATAAGCAGGGTCTGTCAAATCATGTTTTATTCTGTGGGTGGGTAAGAGATGTGCCTTCAGTATATGCTGATCTTGATATTCTATCCCTGACTTCAATAAATGAAGGAACACCGGTCTCAATTATTGAAGCTATGGCTTCTTTGGTGCCGGTAATTGCTACCAATGCAGGAGGAGTTCCGGATCTCTTGGGAACTCCAGTCAATGTCTCACAATCTAACGGCTTTACAGTATGTGAAAGAGGGATTCTTTGCCGAAACGATGATGTATCCGGATTTTCTAACGGACTTAAATATCTTGCTGAGAATGGTATAAGCCAAAAGGAAGAGTGTATAAAAAGGGCGCGAGTATTTGTTAAGCAAAGGTATTCTCAAGAACGGCTTTTAAATGATATGGAAACGACCTATCTCAACTTGATGGAAAAAGTGCCTGCAAAAGACAAGTTTTTATTGTTACAACAGAAGTGCGTTCATTAAAGACACCAACCTGCCTGCTGGAAGGCAGAGAGATTTAACTCGGAACAAAATTCAGGGATAACTAAACTTCTTAAACTCCTATTAATTTTGGCCATCATATTTTCCAACATCAAGTAAAGAATGGATAATATGATGGCCAAAATAATATTGAAGGCATCCACTTATTGATAAAATCTTTAGAACGTATAATCCAATTATTAAAGAATAGTGGTACAGAAGCTACTTTAATTCGTGGAGCGGGCGGCGCTTTGTTTGCCAAGATTTTGGGAACCGGTTTGGCCTTCGGCTTACAGGTCTTGCTTGCCGATCTTCTAGGGGCTGAGGTTTACGGACAGTATATCTATGTTTTTACATGGGTGACAATATTATCTTTATTAAGTAAGCTGGGTTTTGATTCTGGTTCTTTAAAATTTGTAGCCACTTATTGTGGGCAAAAAAAATGGAACCTATTAAGCGGTTTTATAAAACGTACCTTACAAATAACCATTATAGTATCTGTTTTAGTTGGAATAATCGCTGCTGGCATAACATGGCTGCTCCGTAGCAAAATAAATATTGACTTGTTACATACCTTCTGGATTGGATTTATAGCTCTCCCTGCTATGGCGTGCTTGGAGCTTTACAGCGCTCAACTTCAGGCATTAAAAAGAGTTGTACTTGCTCAGATTCCTAAAATGATTCTTCGGCCCGTTTTTCTTGGGAGCAGTGCATTTATTACAATCAAATTAATAGAATATAGGCCGAGTGCACCATTAATATTCGGTTTTGAATTTATCATAATATGTGGAGCATGCTTTATTGCCTGGCGTTTACTTTCCAATTACCTGCCACCCGAAATTGTTCAATCAAAAGTTGAATATCAAACTGTCGAATGGTTAAGGGTTTCATCTCAGCTCTTAATTATTGCCGCCTTTCAACTCATTCTTAACCATACTGATGTTCTAATGATTGGATTCTATTGCGGAACCACAGATGCGGGCATCTATTCAGTTGCATCAATGATTGCAAAATTGATGATCTTGGGTTTAGTAACAATAGATATGATTGTTGCTCCAATGATTTCTGAATTATATGCCAAAGACAGAATGGCCGAATTACAAAGAATAGTCAGTCTGGCGGCACTAGGTATTTTAGTTATTTCCATAGCTTCCGGTCTGATAATAATTATTTTTGGTCAATTCATATTAGGCATGTTTGGAACAGCATTCAAAGATGGTTATTTAGCTCTGGTTATAATTGCATCAAGTCAGATGTTTAATGCGCTTGCCGGTTCTTTGGGGTTCCTGATGACCATGACTAGGTATCATAGTGAGGCAGCGAAGATTATTGGATTTAGTGCATTGTTGAATATTGTTTTAAATATAGGGCTTATTCCTGTATATGGAATGGCTGGAGCTGCTATCGCAACAGCAATAACGACGGTATGTTGGAATGTAAGTATGTTTCTATTTGTTAGGAAACGTCTCAATATTAATCCTACTGTTTTTTCTTGTTTGAAACAATTATAGGATTGAGGAACCTAATTTAAAACACTCAAATTAGGAGTAAATATTATGATAAAGAGAGAATCAATTGGTCGAGAGTCCATTCAAAGCAATAATAATCAAGATGTTATATGGCAACACTTTCAGGCTTATTACCCTGAATCTTTTGAAGGCGCCAAGCCCAGATTGAACTATATAATAAGAGAAATATCCAGCAAAAAAAAATCCTCTGTTCCACGTGTTTTAAATATTGGTGCAGGTGATGGTTATTTTGAAATAACCTCAAAACGATTGTTATGGGATATTTTTACACTTGATCCTGATGGCGCGACAATAAATCGCCTTTTGGGAAAGAGGATCAAAGCATATAAAGGATATATTGAGCAAATGCCTTTTGATGACTCGAGTTTTGATTTCGTGGTAGCTTCTGAGGTGCTGGAACATCTTGATGAAGAACAGCGATATAAAGGTCTAAAAGAAGTCGTTAGAGTTTTAGATAAAAACGGATGGCTTATAGGAACGGTTCCATTTTTTGAAAAATTACATCTAAATTATGTGTTGTGCCCTAAATGTGGTGAATATTTTCATCGATGGGGACACAAAAAGTCTTTTAAAATCAATGCAATTAAAAGCGAATTGTTTCCTTTTTTCTCTAACATTAATGTTAAAAAAACAGCTTTTGTAAATTTTCAAGGCAGCAATCTCTGGGGAATAATCGAGGGGCTTATTCGTTTAATACTGGCAAAATACGGAGCTAGAATTTCTTCAACAAATATTTATTTTATTGCAAGAAAGTAAATACCCGCTGAAGCCAATTAAGTATTTACTACAAAATATAACCTACAGAAATTTACAAACTCATTTTTATGTAACATTAACCGGCTGCGGCTATATTTTTCAAAAAGCTGAAGAGTTACGAGTTTGTAAATTTCTGGACAAAAGCTTTTCGTCTAAACACGAAAGTTTTAATCCTGATGGAGTGTAATAAATATTGTATAAAATATTACATCTTATAACAACGCTCTCCTCCGGTGGCGCTGAGGGCATGCTTTATAAACTCCTATCTCACACCTCAAGAAAAGATTTATTTAAACATAGTGTTGTATCAATAACAGGCATGGGTACTTATGGGATGCGGTTGAAAGATTTGGGAATACCAGTTTATTGTTTAAATATGTTGGATGGAAATTTCGGGTTTGGAGGTATTGCAAAATTATATCATCTTTTGAAAAAACAAAGACCGCATATTCTTCAAACATGGTTGTACCATGCTGATTTGATAGGTTTGATAATCGGATGGCTATCGAGTGTCCCGAAGATTTTGTGGAATGTGCGCTGTTCCAACATTGATTTTAAATATTATGCAAAAACAACTCGATTGATTTTTGCTATGCTATCACGTCTTTCGCGTTTTCCTGACGCAGTCGTTATAAATTCCAAAGCAGGAAAGCTTTTTCATATCAAAGCGGGTTATAATCCTGGAAATTGGGAAGTAATACCCAATGGTTTTGATATTGAACGTTATAAACCTAATAAAAAAATTAGAGGGGGTTTCAGGAAATTACTTGGTTTAGGTGAATCTGATTTTATTGTCGGAATGGTAGCTCGTTATGATCCAATGAAAGATTATTCGAATTTTTTTGAGGCAGCACGCAGGTTATGTGTTGTTTTTCCTAATGTTTATTTTGTCATAGCTGGAAGGGGAATAAATAAAGGCAATGATGATTTAAATAAAATGATTCTAAAAAATGGTTTAAATGAAAATACATTTCTGCTTGGCGAAAGAGATGATTTGTCAGACATTATTCCAGCATTTGATATCGGCACATTATCATCATCTTTTGGTGAAGGGTTTCCGAATGTTTTGGGAGAATATATGTCATGCGGTGTGCCGTGTGTTTCTACGAATGTGGGCGATTCTTCCAATATCATAGGCAATACCGGCATAATTGTACCACCCAATAATCCTGAAGCCTTGGCTAAAGCTTGGCTTGATTTGCTTGCAATGACGCCTGAACAAAGAACTGAAATAGGTATGAAAGCAAGGCAACGTATTGTGGATAAGTTTTCTATTTCAAAAGTAGTAGAAAACTATGAAAAACTTTATTTTGAAATGTTGCAATGAACAATATAAATGAGCAAGTAGTTGAAGGTTTTGGTGAAGAATGGAGCAGTTATGACCAGTCCGGACTTTCTCAAAAAGAACTAGAGAAAATATTTAATAATTATTTTTCAATTTTTCCCTGGGAAAAAATACCGAAAAAAGCGGTTGGCTTTGATATAGGATGCGGCAGCGGGAGATGGGCTAAATTTGTTGCTCCACGGGTAGGCATTTTACATTGCATTGATCCTAGCACTAAAGCTTTAACGATTGCAGAAAAAAATCTAAAAGGATATTCACACTGTCTGTTTCATCTGGCTGGTGCTGATAATATCCCTTTACCTGATGCATCTGCAGATTTTGGCTATTCTTTAGGCGTACTTCATCATATTCCCGATACAATGTCGGCTTTGAAGTCATGCACGGAAAAACTTAAACCTGGCGCACCATTACTTTTGTATCTTTATTATGCTTTTGATAACCGTCCCCTATGGTTCAGAACAATTTGGAAGCTAAGCGATGTCTTGCGTGGATTGATTTCTAAGATGCCATATTCATTTCGTTTTTGTTTAAGCAAATTTATTGCTTTATTTATTTATTTCCCATTAGCTCGCCTTGCTTTTCTAATAGATAAATTGGGTATTAATGTCGATGCATTCCCCCTGTCGTTCTATAGGAATAAAACTTTATATGTGATGTGCAATGATGCACTTGATCGGTTTGGAACAATTCTTGAACATCGCTTTACACGCAATCAAATTAAGAGAATGATGGAAAAAGCCGGCTTGGAAAATATTAAGTTTAAAGAAAGCGCTCCATATTGGTGTGCAGTTGGATATAAAATATGTGCGGAATAGTTGGATTCATAAGTAAAAACAATTTTGCTTCTTTTAAGAGTACGCTTCCTGCGGCTGCTTTAAGCCTGTATCGCCGTGGCCCGGATGATTCGGGCTTTTTTTATGATGAAGAGATGGGGATAGGACTTGCTCACCGCAGATTATCAATTATAGATCTTTCCGCTGCCGGCCGTCAACCCATGCAAAGTGATGATGTATCCATTATATATAACGGTGAAATATATAATTTTAAAAAAATAAGAAAAACCCTTGAAGAATATGGGCATAAATTTAAAAGTAATACCGACACTGAGGTCGTACTGAAAGCATATATACAATGGGGAGTTGACTGCCTCAAAAAATTTATTGGTATGTTTGCCTTTGCAATATGGGATGGCAGAAAAAGACGCCTGTTTTTAGCAAGAGATAGAATAGGCATAAAACCGCTTTATTATCATTTCAGCGAAGGAACTTTTTTGTTTGCTTCGGAACTAAAGGCATTAATGGTCTTCAGTATATTTAATAAGGATATTGATCCTGATTCTATTCCTCTTTTTTTGCATTACCAGTATATCCCAGCTCCAAAAACTATTTTTAAAAACACTTTTAAGCTGCTGCCAGGCCATTTCCTTACTTATGAGAACAATACTATAAAAACCCATAATTATTGGCAGCACCCTGATATGAAAGCGGAACTAAGTGATTCCGCTCTTAATGAAGAAGAAAAATTACAACAACTTGATGATATCCTTACTCAGGCTGTTTCAGACAGAATGATCAGTGACGTGCCGCTGGGTGCTTTGCTTAGCGGGGGAATCGATTCTTCGATTGTTGTTGCTCTGATGCAAAAAGTAAATTCATCTCCTGTTCGTACATTCAGCATTGGTTTTAAGGAGAAAGCATACAATGAGGCAAATTGGGCAGCTAAAGTTGCAAGGCATCTTGGTACAGATCACACAGAGCTTTATGTAACACCAAAGGAAGCCATTAATGTTATTCCAATGCTTCCGAAAATATATGACGAGCCTTTTGCTGATTCATCTGCGATACCTACTTTTATAGTCAGCAAACTTACACGTTCACATGTAACTGTAGCTCTGTCCGGAGATGGCGGGGATGAGCAATTCTCAGGATACGTTCGTTACTGGAGTACTCAATCTGCTGTAAAAGGATTACAATATATTCCGGTGCCGGTCAGGAGATTTATTTCTGATCTTTTAAAATCTATTCCATTGAACTGGGTAGGGGCATGCTACCTGCCGCTCATGGAGATTTTACCCCAACGATTTAGAGTGGCCAACTTTCCAGATAAGTGGCAAAAACTGACGGGCATGATAAGCCAGACATTAATTTCAGAGCTGTACAGAATGACCATTTGTTATTGGTCAAAAGAAGAACTGCTGTCACTTATCGGAAAAGAAGTTCCAGAGAGTCAATTTGAAAATACTTTCAAAGAAACCAATGATTGGCAAATTATTTCCAGGCTTATGAGAGTTGATCAAAAGACATATCTGCCAGATGCAATGTTAACAAAAGTTGACAGAGCCAGCATGGCTGCAAGCCTTGAGGTTCGTGTGCCGCTTCTTGATCACCGGGTAATGGAATATACTGCATCATTGCAGGAAAATTTGAAATACAGAAATGGTACAGGCAAGTATATTCTTAAAAAGTTTTTGGCTAAATATGTGCCAGGAGAATTATTTGAAAGACCAAAGATGGGATTTGGGGTTCCGATAGGTCACTGGTTTCGTAACGAGCTGAAAGACCTTCTTTTAGATTATCTTTCTCCTGAGCGTTTAAAAAAAGAAGGTTTATTTGATCATGTAATAGTTGAGAAAAAGATTAAAGAACACCTGTCCGGCAGAGTCAATTGGCAATATCAGCTTTGGGCTCTTTTGATGTGGGAGATGTGGAGAGAGCAGTGGCTTGAGCAATAATGAATTATTTCTTTTTCATATATCTGATAATTTTTCTTAGCATTGTATCAAAATCAGTCTTTGGCTCAAACCCTATAAGTTTGTTGATTTTTTCAGTACCAGGTACCCTGCGCTGCATATCTTCAAAGTCTTTTCCAAATGCTTCATCATAGGGGATCAGTTTAATAGTTGATTTAGAGCCTGTTTCTTTTATTATTCTCTTCGCAAGATCAATGATCGAAATTTCCTCAGTTCCACCTACGTTGAATACTTCTCCGACAGCACCATTGGTCTCTACGAGAGTCATGAGTGCTTCAACTACATCTTTAACATATGTGAATGTTCTTGTCTGGTTACCGTCTCCGTAGACTGTTAAGGGCTCATTTTTTAAAGCCTGGGAAACAAATCTTGGGATAACCATACCATACGCACCAGTTTGTTTTGGGCCGACGGTATTAAAAAGACGGGTTATAATTACCTCTAATCCAGTTGTTCTATAGTATGCGAGCGCTGTAAATTCATCCATAAGTTTTGTAGCTGCATAACTCCATCTGAATTTACTTGAAGGGCCGTATATTATATTGTCTGTTTCAACTAATGGGGCATGAAGATGCTTGCCATATACTTCTGATGTTGATGCTATAAGAACCTTTTTCTTAAATTTGTCACACAGTTCAAGAACCTTTTCTGTTCCCTGAATATTAGTTTTTATTGATTCAAGAGGGTTGTTAAGTATATACTGTACTCCGACTGCTGCGGCTAAATGAAAAACAATGTCACACGTGCCCGTAAGCTCAAGCATTGTATTATGGTTTAGAATTGTATCAATATGGATGAATAGTTTGTTTTTGAAACGTTCATTTTCCTTAAGTTCTTTTATATTATATAAAGATCCGGTTGAAAGATCGTCGATAATATATACTTCGTCTCCTCTTTCAAGATACGCTTCAGCAAGATGAGATCCGATAAAACCTGCTCCGCCTGTGATAAGAACTCTCATAAATATATCTCCTTGGTAAAAAATAGTAATACTTTAGCTGTAACTACTCAGGTTCACGGTTCAAGGTTAGAGAGCGAGAGATCAAGGCAACCAACCGTGAACCTAACAACCTGAGTAGTTACATATATTATAATAATTAGTTAGGCAATCTTAATTTTTTGTACATCACAGAAGTATTGCCAAAGAGAACATCTTAATTTAAAATAAACGTAACTACTCAGGTGTTTAGACTGAAGGCTATAGGCTGAAGGAAACAAATGATTCCTGAGTGTTATTCTCTATGTTTAGGACAAAATTTCCGGCCGCTTTAAGAAAATATTGACCTCTGGGAGTCTTTTCCCTAAAAGTCTTCAGTCTTCAGCCTAACCAACCTGAGTAGTTAGGATAAATATAATGTTTTTTAACGATATCCCAGTATTATACTTTATCACCTTTTTGTCATTTTTTTTATGTCTGGCATTAACACCAGTTGTCAGGCTTGTTGCGATTAAAAAAGGGTGGATTGCTTATCCCACAAAAGAACGCTGGCATAAAAAGCCAACCGCTCTTTTCGGTGGTGTTGCCATATACCTTGGCATAGCAATACCACTTTTTTTTATTGCAGATTTTTCCTCAATTCTACCCCATATCATAAGAACATCAGACCACATAGCTTTGCCTTCAATAGGTGCGGTTATCTGGATTGGGATGACCCTTCTTTTTTTTCTTGGATTAGTAGATGATTTTATTCATATTAAACCACATACAAAACTGGTGGGACAAATACTTGTGGCTTCAATGGTTACTTTTTTAGGATTTCGTCTTCACTGGTTTTCATCCCTTACTGTGGATACTACTTTAACTATAGTGTGGATCGTTGGTATAATAAATGCTTTTAATCTGATTGATAATATGGACGGCCTTTGTGCGGGGGTAGGCTTTATTGCCGCTTCTTATCTGGCATTATTATATACAGGGATACTGCCGGAAGCCACTCTTGTATCTGTAATAATTGCAGGGGCATTAGCTGCTTTTCTGTTTTATAACTTCAATCCTGCATCAATTTTCATGGGAGACTGCGGAAGTCTTTTTGTTGGCTTTATATTATCCATGCTGTGTCTTTACTATCCGGAAGCAGGCGCGGCCAATGTAATGTCATTATATGCTGTTCCAATAATGATCCTCATGGTTCCTATTCTGGACACTTCCATGGTTACATTAATTAGAATCTTGAGCGGCCGCAAGGCTTCTGTGGGAGGAAAGGATCATACATCACATCGTCTGGTTATCATGGGGCTAAGCGAAAAAGGCGCAGTACTATTATTATATGGTATCGGCGCGATATCAGGCATGTCAGCATTGTTTGTGAGCAAAAGTGATACATTAACATCTCCGGCAGTAATTATTCCGCTGGCTCTATCAATTATTTTGATGGGAATTTACCTGTCCCAGATTCGCGTATATCCTGAAAAGGAATTTTCACTTTTACGTGGGAAATCCTACACCCCTATATTATTAGAGTTGACCTATAAGCGGCAGCTTATGCTGGTAATACTTGATTTTTGTTTGATAGCGTTTGCATATTATCTTTCTTACCGTTTACGTTTTGATTCCAATGCTTTTCCTTTTTATTTCAAAGTATTCCTGCATTCGCTTCCAGCAGTAATTGCCTGCAAGTTTGTGGCTTTTTTCGCAGTGGGAATTTACAGGGGGGTCTGGGGTTATATGAGTACTAATGATGTTTTAGTATATTTAAAGGCTTCTTCTTTAGCTACTATTTTTTCCGTTGTTACAGTAACATATATTTACAGATTTGAAGCTTTTTCTAAAGGAATTTTTGTAATAGACTGGTTTCTAACTACCGGAGTCCTCCTTGGCAGCCGGGTTTCTTTCATGCTTTTTAGCGATACCATGAAAAGAAAAACCTTGGCCGGCAAGATAGTTTTAATTTACGGCGCAGGCAGGGGAGGGGAGATCCTGTTGCGTGAAATATTAAATAACAAAAGGCTTAAAATTAAACCAGTTGGTTTTATTGATGATGATACATTAAAAACTGGAAAAACACTTCAGGGTTATCCCATTCTTGGGGTGTTTAAAGACATTGAATCTCATCTTGATAAATATAAAATAAGCGGAATGCTGATATCTTTCAATAATAAAGATCCGCAAAAACTTAAAGCTATTAAGGAGTTTTGTAAGGCAAAGGGTTTGTTTTTAAAACAGTTTTCCGTTCATCTGGAAGATATAGACCTTGAGATATAACAAGCTCATAAGATAAAAAGGCATATAACTACTTAACAGCTAACATAGCCTGACGTTCCGCCGATGGCCAGAGGCAAAAGAGGAGATTTTCAATGGTCTCTCTTCAAAACCGTGAATATGGGAGTTCCCCTGACGCGGTTTTTTTATTTTTGGGGAATAAAACTCAGATGATATAGTTCTTGACATTATTGGTTTTTAGTGGCCATTTTTTAAAGGTCTCTAAATTGCATATGATAATAGTATATGTCATCGAGGTCTGATATGAAGAATCAGAGCATTTTGAAAATTGAAAAGCTTTTAAAAAAAGGTGTTAACATACCTAATCCTGATAGTGTTGAAATCGGCAGTGAAGTAGATACAGACAGAATTTCCGGTGAGGGTGTTCTTATTTATTCGGGGTGTAAAATTTTTGGCAGTTCTACCCTGATCTTAAAGAATACAAGGCTGGGATATGAAAGCCCTGTAACAATTGAAAACTGCCAGATTGGTACGAATGTTGACCTTAAAGGAGGTTTTTTAAGACAAGCTGTTTTGCTTGATAAAGTGAGCATAGGTTATGGCTCACATATAAGAGAAGGCACAATCCTTGAAGAAGAAACAAGCATTGCTCACATGGTTGGTTTGAAACACGCCATACTTTTTCCTTTTGTTACTTTGGGCAGTTTAATTAACTTTTGTGACTGCTTTATGTCTGGGGGAACAAGCAGGAGAAATCATAGTGAAGTGGGGAGTTCTTATATTCATTTTAATTATACGCCAAACCAGGATAAAGCTACTGCATCTCTTATCGGCGATGTGCCCAATGGAGTTATGCTTAACCAGCGGCCGATATTCCTGGGAGGGCAGGGGGGGCTCGTAGGACCTTGTCGTCTCGCCTTTGGTACTGTAATCGCGGCCGGCTCAATTTACAGGAAAGATGAATTAAGACAGGGACGTCTCATTTTTGAAGGATTGATGAGGAGCGGAAATATTGCTTTTACGTCAGGCATTTATCGAAGTTTAAAAAGGATAATGGTTAACAATATAATCTATATTGCAAACCTTATAGCACTTATGAAGTGGTATCTACATGTTCGTTCAAAGTTTATTTCAGATAATTTTCCCGATGTCCTTTTTGATGGCCTTAAAGAAAAACTTAATATGACAATTGATGAAAGGATAAGAAAGTTAAAGGACTTCTGTCAGAATCAACCTGATTTTGATGGAATAGAGGACTCTTTCAATAAAATGCGTTTAAATGAAGGTGACAGAAGCTTAAGAGATACTTTTCTAAAACATATTGATTCAGGTATACAAAAGTCAGGTATGAATTACATCTCAGTAATAAAGGGGCTTGAGAATAAAAGCTCTGAGCTTGGGACAAAATGGCTTCAGGGGATAGTTGATAGCGTAACTAAAGGAATACTTAATCATATCAGCTTTAACTAATTTAAAATATTAGTAATAGTTCACCGCAGAGGCGCAGAGAACGCAGAGTTTATCTTTAATTTTGCTTTCCGCTGAGAGGACGGAAAGCAAAAAGAATCAGCACCTCCTGGGTATTTGAGGGCAACTCACAATGGTAAAAGTATGATAACAGTGTATTAATAAAGTTAAACTATTACGCAGCAAAGCTGCTTAGTAGTTTTCCTTTGCCGTTCTCTCAACGGCAAAGGAAAAACCATCTTACTCTGCGAACTCTGCGTCTTGAGCGAAGCGGGCGGTAAAAAATTATAGGAACAAATTTATGGGCAAACTATTTGGCACCGACGGTATAAGGGGCCTGGCTAATGAATATCCAATGACTTCTGAAATGGCTATAAAAGTCGGCAGGGCAGTTGCATATTTTTTTAATAGAAAAGAAAAGGGCAGGCCGAAGATAATTATAGGAAAAGATACAAGAATTTCCGGTTATATGCTGGAATATGCCCTGGTATCAGGGATTTGTTCCATGGGTGCAGATGCATACCTTGCAGGTGTCCTTCCAACTCCGGGAATTGCATATATAACAGCTTCAACTGATGCTGATGCCGGCATTGTTATCTCTGCATCTCACAATCCATTTTATGATAATGGGATTAAGATTTTTAAGAGAGACGGGTTCAAGCTTTCAGATGAAAAAGAGGCTGAAATTGAAAAAATACTGTTGAGTGACGAAATATCTTTAATTTGCAAAAAGATGCGGATGACAGGTGGGGTGTATAGAATAGATGATGCAGGACAAAATTATATAGATTTCCTTTTGAGTAAAGTGCCGGAGAATTTCTGTCAGGGGCTGAAAATCGTTATTGATTGTTCAAATGGAGCAACTTACAAGGTTGCTCCTGAATTATTTGCCAGGCTCGGAGCAGAAGTCGAAACACTTTTTAACGATCCTGATGGAAGGAACATAAATGAAAATTGTGGTTCAGAAAATACCTCGGAATTGAGAAAAATCGTTTTGGAAAAACGCGCTGATATCGGCCTTGCCTTTGATGGAGATGGTGACAGGCTTATTGCTGTTGATGAAAAGGGCAATATTGTAACCGGCGATCAGATTCTTGCCATATGTGCAAAAAGCATGAAAAAGAAAGACCAGCTTAAAAGCAATACAGTGGTCAGTACGGTGATGAGCAATATGGGGCTTGGTATTGCATTAGAAGATATGGGCATTAAACATATTAAGGCAAAAGTTGGAGATCGATATGTTTTGGAGAGCATGATTCATTCCGGGGCTGTTCTTGGAGGCGAAGATTCAGGCCATATGATTTTTTTGGATCACCAGATAACAGGTGACGGTATTCTTACTGCATTGAAATTGGTTGAAGCTTTAAAAGATGAGTCTAAGCCTCTGTCTGAACTTTCCAAGATTATGGATGTGTTCCCTCAGGTACTTATCAACGTTGAGGTTAAGAATAAGCCTGACATTTCATCTGTTCCGCAGATTACTGAGGCAATAAAGGCGGCCGAGAAAAATTTAGCCGGGAAGGGAAGGGTGCTTGTTCGTTATTCAGGTACTCAGCCCCTCTGCCGTGTAATGGTAGAGGGGCCTACCCGAAAAATAACCGAGAAATATTGTCAGGAAATAGCTGATAAAGTAAAGGAGCAGATAGGATAGTTATTATCTTCTGTCCCCAAGTATTCTCAGCAACATAAGGAAAAGATTTATAAAATCAAGATATAATGAAAGTGCCCCTAAAATTGCACCTTTTCTAACAACCCCGGCGTCAACTCCGGCCGGCTGGGAAAGCGCCATGTGTTTCAGCTTTTGTGTATCATAGGCGGTCAACCCAACAAAAACTAACACGCCGATATAACTTATTATCATACTCATCCCGGAACTTCGGATAAAAAGGTTAACAACAGAAGCAATAATAATTCCGATAAGCCCCATGGCCATGAATCCGCCAAGAGAGGTTAGATCGCGTTTGGTTATCATTCCATAAACACTGCAAGTAATAAAAGTTGCAGAGCATATAAAGAATGTGGAAGTTATAGATGAGCTGGTATATACAAGAAAAATAAAAGAAAGAGTAGCTCCGTTTAATGCGGAATATATAACGAACATAGCTGTTGCAGTTGAAGCCTGTATTTTTTGCACCCTTGCGCTAAGGTAAAAAACAAGGCCAAGTTCGGCTATAATCAGGCCAAAAAATACAAGTTTATTTCCGAATATGAGATTAGATAAGGCCTGGCTGTTGGATACATAAAATGCGACAAAACCCGTCAACCCGAGACCAATGGCCATCCAATTGTAAACGCTGCGGATAAATTCATTAACCATTATATGGGTTTGCGGTTTGCTATAAGGAATAGAATTTTGCATGTTACCTCCTGATAATTTACGATATAATTATTTAATTAGTGTCTGAACGGAAACCTCGATTTCTTGTAGGTTGGGTTGAGCTCCTCAATTCAAATTATACTTTTCCAGTCATTGCGAGGGAAGCATGACCGAAGCAATCTCTTGGAAATAAGGGGATTGCTTCGTCGTTCGTTCCTCACTCCTCGCAATGACCGCTCGGAACCAGGAATTTTCGTTCAGGCCCTAATTAAATATAATAACACATTTTGCATCATATTCAAGCAATATGTTTGTTTAAAGTATAACATTATAGATATATTGATAACTAACTTAAATAGTATGGTATTTATTTTTTATATCCTGATAATCCTGATAATCCTGTCAAAAAAGTCTTTATAGCATATGAAACCGGTTCAATTATATAAAAGCCTTTGTGAACTTGCAGAAAAACTTGATATTGAGGTGTCAGAGCAAAACCTGCGAAAAACAGGAGTTAAGGCGAAAAGCGGGTTTTGCAAGGTAAAAGGTGAAAATCTTTTTATCATGGACAAAAATATATCTGTGCAGAAAAAAATTAGAATTCTTGCAGAGTTCTTGGGCAAAATGCCGCATGAAAATATATATGTCATGCCGGCTGTTCGCGATATTCTTGGTTGAATAGGCTGAAGGTGGAAGACTGAAGGCTGTCAGGGAGCTTCAGCCTTCAGCCTGAGTAGTTACTATGATTTTACCTGTAATTAATTCTAAAAAGGGCATTAAGTATGGATTGTTGCATATTCGGCTTTTTGCTGAAAGTTTACATAATATCCCTTATCAGACGTTGTTGAAATCCATTCAAAACCCTCTCAAGCAGAAAACACGAAAATCTGTGTAATCTGTGGATTAAAAACATTGAATGAAATTCTTATCTGTGGTAATTTTAAATTTCAGGATTAACGGAATTTCGTAGCCGTTCACGGCTTGAAACTTGAAATTGGAAAATAGAAATTAGGGAGAGATGAAACGAGTTTACGAGTTGGATGTTTACAAGCTGGCAGAGACGTTATCAGATATGGTCTGGCGCGATTTTGATAAGTTGAACAAAAGTTTTATCTGAGTCAAACGCGACAGAATACAAAGCAATAGTTGGAAAACTCGGCCCAAAAGTGAATGCGTTCATCAACAGTACAAAAACATGAAAGCCAAATTTCTAATTTCTAATTTCAACGTTCCGTTGGTGAACGCTTACGGAATTTCTTTACTTTTTTACCTGCCGGCAGGCAGATATCCTGATCATCCTGTATATCCTGTCAAAAAAATGGAACGTAATTATCTGTATGAGCCAGAATACAAGAAAAATATATACAGTTTCAGAGTTAACATCAGAACTTAAAACATTACTTGAAGAAAGCTTTCCTTTCGTATGGATATCAGGCGAAATATCGAATTTAAGCACGCCTGTTTCCGGGCATTTTTATTTTACATTAAAAGATGAAAATTCCCAGATAAGAGCCGTGATGTTTCGTGGCCAGAACAAAAAACTAAAATTTATACTTGAAGATGGGTTGAGCATTATTGGACTGGGCAGGATAAATCTTTATGAACCTCGTGGAAATTATCAAATTATATTTGAATATATCGAGCCAAAAGGTATTGGCGCTTTACAGCTTGGTTTTGAAAAACTAAAAAAACGTCTTTCCGAGGAGGGCCTTTTTGACGATAAATATAAAAGCCCCCTTCCCTTTTTGCCAAATAAAATTTGTATAATAACATCTCCTACAGGGGCTGTAATTCATGATATTATAGATATTATTCACAGGCGCTTTTATAATATTCCTATTGAAATTATACCTGTTAAAGTTCAAGGTGATAGCGCTGTTCAGGAAATTGTTTCAGCTTTTGATATGATAAACACACTTGCTGATTCTAAAGAAAGGGCAGATGTTGTAATTCTTGCAAGAGGCGGTGGCTCCATAGAAGATCTTGCTGCATTTAATTCTGAGGAAGTTGCGAGAGCTATATTTGCATCAAAAATTCCTGTAATTTCTGCTATTGGACATGAGACCGATTATACAATATCTGATTTTGTTGCTGATCTTAGAGCACCGACTCCTTCTGCTGCAGCCGAGCTTGTTGTTCCACTTAAGAATGAACTCAAAAATAGATGCGATGAAATGTTTAAAAATTTAATCGCAAGAATATATAATAACATTGATAAGTTAAATAGTATTTTAAACGAACTGAATAATCGCCTTGTTGATCCAAGAAAAAATATTCAAGATTTAAGACTAAGAATTGATGATTATGCTGATCGATTATTAAAATCTATATATAATATTATAGATAAATGGCGTGATCAGCCTATATGGATGTCCAGAAGTTTATATGCAAATAGTCCTTATAAGCATATCGACAACCTTAATGTAACGCTTAAACGATTAAATTACAACCTCCTGTCATCTATAGATATATATATACAAAATAGGCGTTCTATAACAATTATTCTTGCTTCAAGGCTGAATGATTTAAGTCCTATTGCTATACTGGATCGCGGTTATAGCATAACGAGAACTATTCCTGATGCAGTTGTTGTAAGAGATCCAAAAATAGTAAAATTAGGTCAGGATCTTGAGGTAATGGTAGCTAAAGGTTCTTTAATTTGTCGTGTAGAAGGAAAATCATATAATGGCTAAGATAAGTTTTGAAAAATCTTTAAAACAGCTTGAGCAGATAGTTCAGGAGCTTGAATCCGGAAATCTGCCCCTTGAGAAAGCTATGAAAAAATTTGAAGAAGGCGTTAAGCTTTCAAAATATTGTTCTGAAAAACTTGATGAAACTGAAAAAAAGATTAGTGTTTTATTGCATGATAATAAGGGTAATATAGCTGAGGAACCTTTCATGCCTGAGAATGAATCAAAAGATGATTAAAAAGCCAGCATCCAGTTTTGATCTGAATTCATACCTTATTTTAAAGCGTAAAAAGGTTAATGCTTTTATAAATGAACTTCTGAATAATACCGCAAATTCCAGCCGTATTGTTCAAGCAATGCATTATTCTCTTATGGCCGGTGGAAAGCGAGTAAGGCCTATCCTGTGTATTGCTGCATCTGAGGCTGTTGGAGGAAATGCAGATGATGTTTTGCCCGCAGCTTGCGCTCTTGAAATGATCCACACTTATTCTCTAATCCATGATGATCTGCCCGCAATGGATAATGATGATCTGCGAAGAGGAAAGCCAACGTGTCACGTAGCATTTGACGAGGCTACAGCTATTCTTGCAGGTGACGCACTTCTTACTTTGGCCTTCCGGATTCTTTCATCAATTAATTTAATTAATGAAAATAATTCATCAAACCGGCTGAAAATTATACATAAAATTTCATTTGTTGCCGGGCACAACGGCATGATAGAGGGGCAGATGAGAGATATAGCATCAGAAGGCACTTTGCTTTCTTTAGAAAAACTTGAAGATATGCATTCCCTGAAAACAGGAGCCCTTATTGAAGCTTCAATATTTTCCGGTGCCCTGTTAGGCGGTGGAAGTCCGAAGCAAATTGATCAGCTTGAAATTTATGCAAAGAATATAGGGCTTGCATTTCAGGTTACTGATGACATTCTTAATGTCGAAGGCGATCCTGCTGTTATGGGAAAGGCTGTAGGCACTGATAATGCCCGGGGGAAAACCACATACCCGTCTATAATGGGATTAAACAAATCCAAAGAATTTGCAAAAAAACTTGTACGTAATGCCTTGCAAGCTCTTGATGATTTTGATAATAATTCTGATTCGCTCCGGGCTATCGGATATTATATAATTGAAAGGAAGAAATAAAAGTAAAAGTTTACCACGGAACAACACAGACTGTCACTGAAACAAGACTCGCCTTTTTTATTTTTACCTGAACTTTTTGAGAAGTTACAGAATATTTTGATAATTCAGTGTAATTCCGTGAAAATTCGTGGTGAACTATTATAAATTTAGAATAAGGAGGTGTTATAGTTGAGTTTATTAGAAAAAATTAATTCTCCTTCAGACTTAAAGACTCTTTCACGGTCTGATCTTCCAGCTCTTGCTGCGGAAATACGCAATGTTATAGTTGATGTTGTGTCTAAAAATGGCGGGCACCTGGCGTCAAGCCTTGGTGCTGTTGAGCTTGCTATTGCAATCCATTATGTTTTTGATGCTCCTGCTGATAAGATAATCTGGGACGTAGGTCACCAGGCTTATGCCCACAAGCTTGTTACAGGACGCAGAGAACAGTTCCATACACTCAGACAATACCAGGGAATATGCGGGTTTACACGCATGAGTGAAAGCCCTTATGATGCATTTTCAACTGGACACAGCAGCACATCAATATCTGCAAGCCTTGGTATGGCGTGCGCCAAACGTTTAAAAAAGGATAAATCAAAAGTTGTAGCAGTTATAGGCGATGGTTCCATGACTGCAGGGCTTGCCTTTGAAGGACTTAACCAGGCTGGAGACATACATAAGGATCTTATTGTTATTTTTAATGACAATGATATGTCAATTTCCCGGAATGTTGGTGCGTTATCATCTCTATTAAGCAGAACATTTTCTGCAAAATATTTGCAGAATTTTAAAAAAGAGCTAGGCGATTTTCTTAAATCATTACCCAAAATCGGTGGCGATGTATATCAGTTTGCAAAGCGTTCAGAGGAATCTTTAAAGAATTTGATAACTCCTGGAATACTGTTTGAAGCATTCAACTTTGAATATTTTGGCCCCATAAATGGTCACAAGCTTAATCACCTTATAGATATACTCAATAATGTCAAACACCTTCATGAGCCTGTGCTCCTTCATGTTACTACAAAAAAGGGTAAAGGATACCTTCCTGCTGAAAAAAATCCAGTCTATTTTCATGGTGTTGGAAGTTTCGAGGTTAAGACGGGCAATTGTATTAAGGAAAAAGGCCATATTCCTGCCTATACAGAAGTATTTGGTAATGCCATGGTGGAACTGGCCGAAAAAGATAATAAAATTGTTGCTGTAACTGCGGCTATGCCTGAAGGAACCGGACTGACTAAATTTGCAGAGACATATCCGGAAAGGTTTTTTGATGTGGGAATTGCTGAACAGCATGGTGTTACTTTTGCTGCAGGTTTAGCTACAGAGGGATTTAAACCTGTAGTGGCAATATATTCTACTTTTTTGCAACGAGCATATGACCAGATATTGCATGATGTATGCATAGAAGCGCTTCCGGTAATTTTTGCGGTTGATAGAGGAGGTATTGTCGGCGATGATGGAGCTACGCATAATGGTTTATTCGATTTATCTTATCTCAGAAGCCTTCCTAATATGGTAGTGATGGCCCCAAGGGATGAAAATGAATTGCGTCGAATGCTTCTAACTTCTCTTGGCCATAATGGACCAATTGCCTTTCGTTATCCGCGTGGAAGAGGGACAGGTGTAAATATTTCAGAGGACATTGTTCCTTTGCCGATTGGTAAGGGAGAAGTCCTTAAAGAAGGCAAAGACATACTCATACTGGCTATAGGCAGACCTGTTTGCGAAGCTCTTTCTGCGCATTCAAAGTTAGCTGAAGAACATAATATATCAGCTACTGTTGTAAACTGTCGTTTTGTAAAGCCTCTTGATAGTGAATTGATAACTTCTCTGGCAAAAAAAATACCGAGAATAATAACTATTGAAGAAAATGTGCGACAGGGCGGATTCGGGAGCGCAGTCCTTGAATGCCTGAATGATGAAGGAATAACTTCATTTCACCTTAAACGTATAGGCATACCTGATATTTTTGTTGAGCACGGACCACAAGGGCTTCTCAGATCTAAATATAACATAGATGCACCCTCCATAGTAAATACCGCCAGGGAACTTATGGATATAGGCTGAAGGCTGATTTATAAATTGGGAGAATACCTTATTCAAAATTCGACGTTGGACGTTCGATGTTCGATGTTCATATTGGTTCAGGGTTCAAAAAATTGGTCAAAAGAGTTGGTTTTGCAAAGGTTTCAAAGAAGGCAAGGCTTGATGTGCTGCTTATTGAGAAGGGATTAGTATCAAGTCGTCAACGTGGTCGTGCTCTGATAATGGCAGGCAAGGTTATTGTAAATGACCAGCGAATAGATAAGCCCGGCGTGCTGGTATCTAAAGATGATAATATTATTCTGAAAGCAACAGATATTCCATATGTAGGCAGGGGTGGTCTAAAGCTTGAAGAAGCACTGAAATGTTTTAAAGTAAAAGTTGATGGTTTTGTATGTCTTGATGTGGGCGCATCTACCGGAGGGTTTACAGACTGTTTGCTGCAGCATGGCGCGGCTTGCGTTTTTGCTGTAGATGTCGGATATGGGCAGATAGACTGGAAGCTGAGGCAGGATTCAAGGGTTGTTGTCATAGAACGCACAAATATTCGGAATATGTCTGCTGATACCCTGCCCCAACTCGTGGATCTCGTTACTATAGACGTTTCCTTTATTTCCCTCAAAATTGTTGTACCTTCAGTAATTAAGTTTTTAAAACAAGATTCCAGAATTATTGCGCTGATAAAGCCCCAGTTTGAAGTTGGTAAAGGCAAGGTTGGAAAAGGCGGTGTGGTGCGCGATTCTAATCTTCATAATGAGGTTATAAAGGATCTCTCGGATTTTTTTACTAAAACGGGTCTGAAATGCGAGTCAGTCATTCCTTCTCCAATACTTGGTCCTAAAGGAAACAAGGAGTTTTTTATTTCTCTAACTACAGGGATCAGGGATCCCTGACACCCGAACCGCGACCCCTGCTTTTTAATCTTGATTTATTATAGTTAAGCATATAAAAGATATTTTTTGTTTGGTTCAAATAATTCTATCAGAGAGGAGTTTTAAGTGAGTGAAATGGTTAAACAATTAAGAAATATTGCTCTTGTTGCACATGGAGGCGCAGGGAAAACTTCTCTGGCGGAAGTCATGCTATATAATGCTGGAGTTATCAAACGACTGGGACGTGTTGAAGACGGCAATACTGTAATGGACTTTGAGCCGGAAGAGCTTAAACGAACAATGAGTTTAAGCACTGGATTTCATCAATACAACTGTAAAAAACAGATAGTAAGTATAATTGATACCCCAGGTGATCAGAACTTTTTTTCAGATACTAGAAACAGTATGCAGGCGGCTGATGGGGTTGTTGTTGTTATAGATGCCGTTGATGGTCTGAAAGTTCAGACCGAGATGGCATGGGATTTTGCTGGTGAATTAGATCTGCCTTGTGTTATTTTCATAAATAAACTGGACAGGGAACGGTCGGATTTTTTTCGCACTTTTAAAGATGCTGTAGATACTTTTGAACCAAAGCCGATTATTCTTCAACTTCCAATAGGTGCTGAATCCGAATTTAAAGGAGTTGTCGACCTTGTCGGCATGAAAGCTTATATATATGATACTGAAGGTAAGTCAAAACAGGTTGATATACCATCAGATATGCAGGAGTTGATAGAGAGTGAACGCGAAGCACTTGTCGAAAATATTGCCGAGGCTGATGATGAACTTCTCGAAAGGTATCTTGAGGGCGAAACATTATCCGATGATGATATTGAAGCTGCTTTAAGAAAGGGAATATTATCAAGAGCATTTGCACCGGTCATTTGCGGTTCTGCAACAAAAAATATAGGAATAAATCTTGTTTCAGATTTTATTGTCAATTGTATGCCTTCGCCTCTTGACAGGGGTCCCATAATCGGTACTGATCCGTCGGGCGAAAACGAAATCGAATGTCATCCTGATCCTGATGCGCCTTTTTCCGCATTTGTATTTAAAACTGTGGCGGATCCATATGCCGGCCGTCTTTCAATATTCAGAATTGTTTCAGGTTCGCTAGGATCAGACGGCACTTTCTATAATTCAAACAAAGACTCAAAAGAAAGATTCAACCAGCTTTTAATGGTTACAGGCAAAGAACAGAAACCAATTAACGAAGCAGGTCCGGGAGCCATTGTTGCTGTAGCCAAACTTAAAGATACCACTACTGGTGATACGCTTTGCAGTGAAAGTAATAAAGTAAAATTCAAATGTGTGGAACCACTTCCAACACTTATTTCGTTTTCTCTTGAATCCAAGGCAAAAGGAGATGAAGATAAAGTTTTTATTTCTCTTTCAAAGTTGTTAGAGGAAGACACGGCTTTAAAACTTACTAGAAATTCTGAAACAAAGGAAATTCTCTTATCCGGAAGAGGCCAGGTCCATATTGAGGCTACTATTGAAAAGCTTAAAAGAAAGTTTAATGTTGAAGTCCTCTTAAATATTCCGAAAGTTCCCTATAAAGAGACAATCAAAAAAAAGGTGCGTGTTCAGGGAAAACACAAAAAACAGTCAGGCGGCCATGGTCAGTACGGCGACTGCTGGATTCAGGTGGAACCTTTAGAGCGAAGCAAGGGATTTGAATTTGTGGATGCTATTGTTGGTGGCGCGATACCTAAAACTTACATCCCTGCTGTGGAAAAGGGAATACTGGAAGTCTGTCAGAAGGGAGTTCTTGCGGGGTTCCCATGTGTTGATTTCAAGGTTACGCTTGATGATGGATCATATCATGCGGTAGATTCTTCTGAAATGGCTTTTAAGATCGCAGGTTCTCTTGCTTTTAAAAAGGCTGCCGAAGAAGCAAAGCCGGTTCTTCTGGAGCCTGTAATGAAGGTTTCAATAATTACACCCGATGAATTTATGGGAGATATTATGGGTGATCTGAACAGCAGGCGAGGAAGGGTGCTGGGAATGGATACCAAAGGCAAAAATCAGGTCATAAATGCCCACGTGCCTATGGCTGAATTTTTAACCTATGCGCCGGATCTTAATTCTATGACAGGCGGTCGTGGAACATTTTCAATGGAATTATCACATTATGACGAAGTCCCTGCTCAGATATCGCAGAAAATTATAGAAGAGATAACTAAAAACAAGGAATAATATATGAAAGTAGATAGGCTGAAGGCTGAAGGTGGAAGCTTCCTGACAGCCTTCGGACTTCAGCCTATCCATCTGAGTAGTTACCAATTTTCAGTGAACGCTGAACCCGTGAACGGTTACAACCCCCCTGCCCTATAATAATATTACAGCCTCCTATGTCGTTCTGTTACTCTGCTTCTGCTGAAGACTACTTTTTTTTCAGAAGGGTGCACGCTTGATTGTGAATACAGATAATAATAAAAAAGAATTTGAAACAAATTTACCACCTTCATCCAGCGGATTTCAGACCGGAAAGATTCTGGCTCTTTCCATCTGCCACTTCATCCATGACATTTATTCCAGTTTTCTTGCTCCCCTGCTGCCTCTTTTTATTGAAAAGTTTTCCATGTCTCTTTCACAAGCAGGCCTCCTTGCTTCGGCGGCTCAAATTCCATCGCTTCTGAATCCCTATATTGGAACTTTAGCCGACCGTATAAGCGTCCGTTACTTTATTATACTTGCACCTGCGATGACGGCTGTTCCGATGAGCCTTATAGGCATCGCCCCAAGTTACGGGGTCCTGCTGATCCTTCTGTTTATCACAGGTATAAGCGTTGCTGTTTTCCATGTACCATCACCGGTTATGATCTCACGCCTTTCCGGCACAAAAAAAGGGCTGGGAATGAGTTTCTACATGACAGGCGGCGAGATGGCAAGAACCGTAGGTCCGCTGGTAGCCGTGGGAGCGGTCTCTCTGATGGGTCTTGAAGGATTCTATCCAATAATGATTTTTGGTTTGATAGCATCATGCTGGCTATACTTTAAATTTCGAGATATGCCTGTAAATGTGGATAAGCACCGCCATGTATCGGTCATGGAGACCTGGCATGAAATGCGCTTTATTTTGCTGCCGCTCACTGCGATACTGGTTGCCAGAGGGTTCATGCATGCATCAATGACCTTTTTTCTGCCCACATTCATTAAAATAGAAACCGGGAATCTCTGGCTTGCAGGCGCCAGTCTTACAATGTTCGAAGGCGCCGGCGTAGTAGGGATTCTTGCTGCGGGTCATTTTAGTGACCGTTTCGGTCGACGTCAGATTCTACTCGCTGCCTTGCTAAGCGCCCCGCTCAGCTTACTGCTGTTTGTCTGGAGCGACGGGTGGTTACGTTATCTTGCGCTGCTTTTTTCAGGATTCACCATCCTTTCAACAACGCCGGTCATGCTGGCTCTCGTCCAGGAGCATGCCAGGAACAGTCCTTCTGCTGCAAACGGGTTTTTCATGATGATTTCTTTCATGGCCAGATCGGCAATTGTTGTCATAGTGGGTTTGATCGCTGACCTCGTTGGGCTGCACGCCACTTATCTGTTCAGCGCCGCACTGGCTCTGCTGGGCATTCCCTTTATTCTGATGCTGCCGAAGGTGGATAGGCTATCCAAATTTAATTCTTGATTTATGTTGTCACAAAAGTAAAAATATAAAGGTTTTGCTAAATGCTCAAACTCGTATGCATATTCTGCGGCGGACATGCTGAAATCTTCGGCCGCTGATGCGATGCTAAAGTAATTTGCAAGTCTTGCAAAATGGAAACCAGAACCGACGAGTATCGTGACCAGATTGACCGCTGGATGGATAAAATGTGCGAGTAATGGTTCACGGTTTACAGTTAACGGTTACAAAAAAGGATACATCTTTATGAAAGGAATAATACTTGCCGGAGGCTCAGGCACGAGGCTCTATCCGATTACCAGAGTTGTAAGCAAGCAGCTCCTGCCTCTTTATGATAAACCCATGATCTACTATCCCCTATCTGTTCTCATGCTTGCCGAAATAAGGGATATACTGGTCATATCAACCCATCAGGACATTCCTCTTTTCAAAAAACTTTTAGGTGACGGTTCCCAGTGGGGTTTATCTTTTTCCTATGCTGAACAACCACGTCCTGAAGGACTTGCACAGGCATTTATCATCGGCCGCAAATTTGTAGGAAACGGCGATATATGCATGGTGCTTGGCGACAACGTATTTTACGGTCATGGTCTTTCCACACAGCTAACAAAAACTGAAAACAAAAATAGCGGCGCAACCGTCTTCGGATACTGGGTAAAAGATCCGCAAAGGTACGGAGTAGTAGACTTTGACAGTTCCGGCAAGGCTGTCAACATAGAAGAAAAACCTGATAAGCCGAAATCAAACTATGCGGTCACCGGGCTGTATTTTTATGACAACCAGGTCCTTGATATCGCCGCCGGCCTTAAGCCTTCAGCAAGGGGCGAGCTGGAAATTACGGACGTAAACATGGCTTATCTTAAAATGGGAAAGCTTCACGTTGAAAGGCTTGGAAGGGGAATAGCATGGCTCGACACCGGAACTCATGAAACGCTTATGCAGGCATCCAACTTTATTGAAGCGATCGAAAACCGGCAGGGACTCAAGGTGGCATGTGTTGAAGAAATAGCTTACAGAAAGGGCTATATAGATGCAAACCAGGTGGAAAAACTTGCTCAGCCTCTGCTAAAAAACAATTACGGTAAATATTTAATGGAAATGCTTAAATACGATACAAAAATACTATGAATATTATTACTACATCACTAAAAGGCGTACTGATAATTGAGCCCAGGGTCTTTAAAGACAACCGGGGCTTTTTCATGGAAACCTACAATCAAAACAAATATCAAAAATCAGGAATTAACCGGCGTTTCGTCCAGGACAACCTTTCTTATTCCGTATGCGGCACTTTAAGAGGCCTTCACTTTCAGATCAAGCATCCCCAGGCAAAGCTTATTCAGGTTATTACAGGTGAAATATTTGACGTGGCTGTTGATATCAGAAAGGGTTCGCCAACATTCGGCAACTGGACAGGTGTTGTTCTTTCGGATCAAAACAAACGCCAGATGTTTATACCAGAAGGCTTTGCTCATGGCTTCTGCGTACTCAGCAAGACAGCACATTTTTCATATAAATGTTCGGATTTTTATGCCCCTGATGACGAAGGTGGAATAATATGGTCTGACCCGGACATAGGCATTAAATGGCCTGTTGAAGATCTTATAATTTCGGAAAAGGATAAGCATTATCCATGTCTATGCGAACTTCTTCCCGAACAACTTTCAATTCTTGAGAAAAAACCATGAAAATTCTTGTAACCGGCTCAAAAGGTCAGCTTGGACATGAACTTTTAATTCAGGGCAATAATTTTGGTTATGAAATATTACCCGCCGATCTTCCCGATTTAGACATAACTGATAAGACTCAGGTTAAACACAGGCTGGAGAAATTTCAACCTTCTCTTGTTGTAAATGCAGCCGCATATACAAATGTTGATAAAGCAGAGACAGAGCAGAATCTTGCTTTTGCGGTAAACAGAGACGGGCCTGCCAATCTGGCCGAGGCCTGTGCAAAGTTTGAAATCCCGTTAATCCACATCTCAACCGATTTTATCTTCGATGGCAAAAAAAGCTCTCCTTATATAGAGTCGGTTCCGGCATCTCCGTTAAGTATTTACGGCAAAAGCAAAGAACAAGGAGAAAATGAGGTCAGGTCACGGTTAAAAAATCATATTATATTGCGGACTGCATGGTTGTATGGGGTACACGGGCATAACTTTGTGAAGACAATTTTAAGGATAGGACAAGAAAAAGAAGTGATAAATGTTGTAGCCGACCAGTTCGGTTCTCCAACCAGTGCGGCTGATCTGGCTGATGCTGTACTTCAAATTATCTCCAGGATAAAATACAGTGGTGATATAAACTGGGGAACTTATCATTATTGTGGCCTTGGAATAACAACATGGCATGGGTTTGCGGAAGAGATACTTAGCCTGGCAAAGCAGTATATCTCAATTAAGACAATAACTGTTAAGCCAATTTCGACTGCCGAGTATCCGAGAAAGGCGACAAGACCTTGTTTTTCCGCACTTGACTGCAGCCTTATAAAAAAGAACTTTGGCATAAATATCAAGCCATGGCAGGACAGCTTGAAAACTGTAATTCGCCAATTAGGGTTCGCTCAAAAATAAATTTACATTTTTAGGGGTTGAGGCGCCCGCATAGCAAGGCGCGAGGAGGGCGAATAGCAGGCTATTTAACAAACGAGCAACGCAGCCATGCGGGATGGATCGGCGCATCAAAATGTGAAGTTATTTTTGAGCGAGCCCTTATGTCAAAAAGAAACAGAAAAATAGAGCTTCTTGCACCTGCAGGTAATTTTGAAAAGCTTGAAATAGCAATACGCTATGGAGCAGATGCTGTTTACCTTGGAGGCAAGGAGTTCAGCCTCAGAAACTTCTCTGGAAATTTTACCATCGATGAAATGCGCAGAGCAGTTAAATTTGCTCACGATCAACGCGTTAAAGTTTATGTAGCATGCAATACATATTCAAGGAATTCCGAGCAGAAAGCAATTTGGGAGTATTTGAAAGAACTGGGCGATATTGGTCCGGATGCCGTCATAATCGCTGATCCCGGTATATTGATGGAAGCAAGTAAAATCATACCGCAAACACCTCTACATCTCAGCACCCAAGCCAATACAACCAACTACAAAAGCGTTCTATTCTGGGAAAAATTCGGCATTAAAAGAATAAACATCGCAAGAGAACTCTCTTTAAAAGAAATAAAGGAAATTGTCTCACGCAGTTCAATAGAAATTGAAGCATTTGTCCACGGCTCCATGTGCATCTCATATTCCGGACGGTGTCTCCTCAGCAGTTTTATGACAAATCGCAGCAGCAATCTAGGCGAGTGTTCCCATCCATGCAGGTGGAAGTATGCGGTTGTGGAAGCAAAACGGCCTGGCGAGTACTTTCCAATAGAAGAAAATAACAGCGGCACATATATTCTCAACTCAAGGGATCTCTGTATGATAGAACACATACCTGAAATAATAGAATCAGGCTTATCCTCACTTAAAATAGAAGGCCGCATGAAGGGAATTAACTATGTCGCATCTGCGGTTAAGGTTTACAGGGAAGCAATAGACTTGTATTATGAAAATCCTGACGGTTTTAAAGTACAAAAATACTGGATTGACGAGTTGAACAAAATCAGTCACAGAGGCTACTGCACTGGTTTTTATTTTGCTGATCCGGAACAGATATCATCGAATTTTGCAGATTATAAAAATCCAGGGCAGGTATTTGTCGGAAAGATAATAGAAAGATCCGGCCATCAGAGCGTAAATATTGATGTGCGTAATAAAATATTTAAGGGAGATGTTGTCGAAATTCTTAATAGAAAGGGTCCTTCACGAAAAGATAAAATAAAACAAATTATCGACCAAAGTGGAGAGTCTTTATCATTTGCCCAGCCGGGAAGCAGAGTGACTATTTTTCTTAATAGCGACTATTTGCCGAATGATCTGATAAGAAGAGCCGGCGACGATTCAAAGAATGAATAGATAGTCAGGTGGATAGGCTGAAGGCTGAAGGTGGAAGTTATGAAAGGTTATGTCCATATTTATACTGGAGATGGAAAAGGGAAAACCACTGCGGCAATAGGTCTGTCAATAAGGGCAGCAGGTGCAGGTCTAAAAGTCTTTATAGCCCAGTTCATCAAAAAGGGAAATTACAGTGAAATTAAAGCGCTGAAAAAATTTTCCGATCTCATAACTGTTGAGCAGTTCGGATCCGGCTGCTTCATTAAGGGTAAACCTGCTGCCGAAGATATAGAAGCTGCACGAAAAGGAATTGAAAAGATAAAATCTATCGTTTCTTCAGGCAATTATAAGATGGTCATACTGGATGAAGCAAATGTTGCGGTTAAACTCGGACTTTTTTCGGCTGAAGATCTTCTATATATAATTGCTGATAAACCAGAAGAAGTTGAGATAGTAATCACAGGAAGGAATGCAGATCAAAGGCTCATCGAAAAATCGGATCTGGTTACTGAAATGAAAGAAATAAAACATTATTTCCAAAAAGGAGTAAAAGCCAGAGTTGGAATTGAAAAGTAATTTTATGAACTGCCGGGAGATGCTCAATGAAGCCTCAAAGCTTTAAAGATAAAGCCATAAGGTTTGCAAAAACCTGGCGTCTGGTCATCCTGGCAGCCATTGGTGCCTTTGCGGTAGGAACAGGTGCTTTTGACTTCAATTTCACCGTAACGTCATGGTATATATTATTATTACTAGGTGTTTTTATAATTGCCGCTGGTCTTTTGGACATCGCACACCGCCTGAAAGGCCGTCTGCCGGCTCATTTTCCCGCACAGATTCAAGGCCCGCTTCTCTGGACAGTAACGGCATGGATGCTGTTGCGAATGTCCGGCCCTTATTCAAAACACTCAATCATTATTCCAGCAGGATTTATCGCCTGGCTTGTAACAACATATCCCCCTAAAATTTTTCTTTTTCCCATTTTATTTGCTTTTATAATGGAAGCAGGCCTGACAATTACCGGCCAACAACCAGTAGCTGAATTGGCTCTCAACATGCTTGTTTACGGGCTGATAACCGTATTATTAGTCTTCTTTGCACGCAGCCAGGCGTATCGCAAAAAACTGGCCGACTCAATTGTCAGAGCTAAAAAGAAATCAGATAATAGGGAATACGCCAAAGATTTAGGAATAACCGCATCCGGACCTTCCATACTTGAAACCCTGCCGGAATTTGAGGCAATAGAAAATATTACCGACTCCTTTGACCTGCAATTAGAACTTATCAGACAGGCTCTTATTCTCACGACTGTTGCTGTGCTATGGCCGGATATACATGGGCGCGAACTCAGGCTGCGAAATATTTCGACTATTCGCAAAGACATACAGCCAGGCCCATACCCGATAGGAGCCGGAATTACCGGTGCCCTTCTCAGAGATAGAAATGAAATTACTCTGGCGCCGGTTAAGGCTAACTTTTCCGGTCTGCCCTATTACATCAAAAAAGGAGGGGTCGGGAGCCTTTTAGCAGTTAACATCCTGGATAATTTACAAGGAGAATCAAGCCCGGCTGACAGAAAAATTTCCGGCATTCTTTGTGTAGATCGCACGGAAAAGTCAGACTGGAATGAGTCTGAACTCACGATTCTCAAACTGCTGGGTAAAAAACTCTCCCTGGATATCAATATGGGAAGGCAGCTTTACACTATGAACCGTGAGCGAAATGCTTTTCAGCAAGTCTGCATAGGTCTGCGTGAACTTAACAGCGTTCTGGGCCTGGAACCTGTCTTCGATGCCTCTATCAAAGCTGTCACAACACTGGTACAGACTGATTTCATTGCTATCAGCCTGCTTCAGGACGAATACCACTCAATTGTCAGGGCTGAAGGATTGCATGCAAAAAATTTACTAGGACTGGAATTTTCAAAAAACGAAGGAATAGTCGGCCAGGTCATGAAAATCAACCGCTCTCTGCCGGCAGGAGCCGAATACAGAGGGCCGGCACCGATATTCAGCAAAGAACAGCGATTCCCGGACTTCGGCTCATTGCTTATTCTGCCTCTACAGAAAGAAAAAGGCGACTCAATAGGAGCACTAACTGTTGCGGCCAGAAAACCCGGAGTATTTACCAGACATCACAGAGATATACTTGAACTGATTGCTGCTCAGGTGGCCATAAAAATCGACCTTGCTCAGGCTCATGAACAGATAAACAAAATTGCTACAATTGACGGGCTCACAAATCTTGCCAATCACAGAACATTTCAGCATGCTTTTGACGTTATGCTTAACCGCGCACAGCGAAGATCAGACCATCTTTGTTTAATCTTATGCGACATAGACTATTTCAAACGAACTAATGATACCTATGGACACCCTTTTGGCGATCAGGCGCTAAAAATCATTGCAGAAACTCTGGCCGAAACAGTCCGAAAGGTTGACCTGGTTGCCCGCTACGGAGGTGAGGAATTTGCAATTATTCTCGAAGACTCTAATGAATACGGAGGTTTGGAGATGGCGGAGCGTATCCGCAAAAAAGTCGAGGCGCTGTCGCTGCATCAGGATAATACAGTTAATATAACCATATCTTTTGGTCTTGCCGCATTTCCGGATGACGGAGACAAAAAATCCCTGCTCATAGATCACGCAGATCAGGCGCTATACAAAGCAAAGACAAGCGGCAGAAATTGTATAAAAGCATGGTCTGAAATAACTTAAAAAACCCATTATGCCCTAACTGAGTTAGCGGTTTTTTATAAGCTCTAACGCTTTTTTGAATTTATTGCTTATCAACTCTGTCATATCAACCGCATCTTCCAGCAGAAGGCCAACATCATTTGTGCCTTTTTCTTTTGTCTTTTTTGCCCAACCTCTATAGTTTTCAGCATGATCGTCATTATGCTTAATCCAGTGCTCAAGTAGTTTGACCAATTTTTCATCAAATGTCAAACTATTATGTATTTCATGATTGTGATCGTGGGCCATATTAATTCTCCTTATGCCCGCCGCGGGCATGACGTTAAAAAATGACGCTGTAGCTGTAGTATTAGCTTTATGAAACAAAAACCGCCTGAAGCGGGATATATTTTCGAAAACCTACCGTGTTGACTTGCCGGGGCCATTAGCTCCTGATACTTTTAATCGGGTTAACATAAAATCCTCCAGGGATGTTAAATTTTCCGGCAATGCTTTAAAAGCGGAGCAAAAACTTCTTCTGCAATTCTTATGAATTCTTTATCAAACGGATCGGTTTTACTAAGTGTGAAAACCTTTAAAGAGAAAATGAATAAAGACAAATCAAGCTTTGACCCCAATTCCAATTCAAGCTTTGACCCCAATTCTTGTATATTTATGATGATGGCGCAATTTGCCGTCTCAAATCTCTTTTCGATTAAAACAGACTAACATTAACGTCATTATTAAAAGAATAAAAAAGGAAAGATTCAGAAGGGGATGAAAATGTCCCATATTATGAAATTCACTTTTGCTGATGATCGCATCTGCATAAGCCTGCACCATAAAAACCTTGGGATATAAAACCCTCCATAAGGCAGGTTCCAAATTGATTGAGGACGGGACAGCGGATCTTACGATGTCACTATTGATAAGCTGATAACCACCATCGGAAATAAAACCAACGAACAGAATTCCCATGGTAAAAAGCGCACTGATAAAATCCGGCAGAAAAAGAGACAAAAAGCAGACGCATGCAATCACAAAAAGAAGGTTGATCGAACATACCAAAGATGCGGTCAAGTATCCCGAAATGAAGGTTCCTGTTTTTGCCCATACCGTCAAAAAGATCGTCAAGTGAAGTATAAACATGAAAACAAGGCAAAGTGCCCAGGTGCCGGTGACCCGGCCGAGAACATATTGCCATCTGAAAACAGATCTGGAAAGAAACAAAACGACGCTTCCATCCTCATGATCCCGGCTGAATATCTTCATTGAAAGCATGGAAACCATCAGAAACATTCCGGCGGCAATAAGATGGAAAACAATTTTGGAAACATGCCAGGCAACCGTAGCGTTATCCACAATTTTCCCATTAACAGTATATCCGCCGTCATAACATCCGCGGATCGACAATATGAATAGAATGGAAAGACCCAGGAGAACATAAAAACTTTTATGCCGCATCTGGTCCCGCATGGTATAGACCGTAATTTTTATGACGTTATTCATTTTCATGCTCTATATATCGAACAAAAACATCTTCGAGCGTCTCGTGACCCTTCACGATTGCGTTAATGGTATCCTTGATAAGGATTTTCCCCTTGTACATGATCGCCGCCGTTTCACATGTTTTTTCCACCTCTGAAAGCAGATGGGAGTTTAAGATCACGGTCACTCCCTTGCCACGGAGGTTTTCAAGAATTTTTCTGACATCGCGGATGCCGATCGGATCGAGCCCGGTGATGGGTTCATCCAGTATCAGAAACATTGGCTGTCCCAGCAGGGCAGCCCCCAGAGCGATGCGCTGTTTCATGCCTCTCGAGTACGCCGCGGAATTTTTCCTTTCCAGTCCTTTCATGGAAACGATCTCGAGAACCCTGTCGACTTCCTTTTCGGCGTCTTTCCCGGACAGGCCGATTAAAGAAGCATGCCGCGACAGATATTCAAATCCGGAGAGATACGGCGGGATCATGTGCTGTTCGGCGATATATCCGATGTGTTTGCGGGATTCCGGGTCGGATGCAGGCAGTCCATTGATTGTAATGCTGCCCGAGGAGGGGTTGATAAAATCGAGAAGCATCCGGACGATGGTCGTCTTGCCGGCACCGTTTGGTCCAAGCAATGCAAAAGACTCTCCCTTTTGAATCGTATATGAAACATTATCGACCGCGGCAAAGGCGCCAAATTTTTTTGTAACGGAATCAAGTATGATCATATCAATGCATTATCAAATAGCACCCTTTAATCACAGTCGCAAGGGGGCTGGGAATAAATTCATAAAAAAAAGGAAATAATAAATATGTAATGGAGCTGTTTCTTTTTTCATAAGGATAGTCTTCTATAATCTCACCTTGCTCAATCACATTACGAACTTCTTCTGGTGAAATCATGCGAACTGGTCGTGACATCTGATATCGCATGCGGGAGATATTAAAGTAGGCCTTTCAAAGGCAGCACGGCTTTTCCCGGTCCCTCTCAAGCGCGATGTTCGGCGAAGCCGAATTAAATAAATCAGCTTAATCCTCTTTCTTGAATTTATGAGACTCTTTTATTCCATGCCCCTATTGCTTCCTCTTCCGATTCGAAATCATCTGTTTCTACATGAACAAGGCAGTGATCATTCATACAGCTCACATTCCAATGCATTATACCTTTTATTTTATACTTATCAATTTCTGGCTCTTTCCCACAAAAAGGGCACGGTAATAATTGTTTCATAAAAGCCATAATCCTTTTAAGTCTCTATAGACTTTCAGATAATTAATTTCACAAGGCCAGAAGGAGGAAAGCATATTAGTTATACGTCGACGACTGATAACACAGTGAAATTATTTATCTGAAAGTCTATATGAACTTTACGTAAAAGCGCCTGCTTATTCCTGTCAGCTTTAGCTCCATCCCGTTTGTTCGGACCTCGCCTGTTGCATTAACTTTCCGTCAAGTTCCTCGACAGCCTCTTTGACTTTACGAGCCGCTTGATCTTGGTACAGTCCGGAAATGTCAACCTGCAGGTTGGCCCGCTGGTAACTCGTGCAGAAATAGGTGATGTCCTTTTTAATCTCTCTCAGATACAATTTCTTCTCCTTGGGGGTCAGCTTCTTCTCGATCGGGCGGGAGTCTATATCGTAAAACCTGATCCTCTCCAGAATGTTTTCCGGCTTGTCGGTAACTACTGCAGTGATTCCACTGGCTTTCTTTATTGCCCGCAGGTATCCTCCCATCAGGCCGCTCGGCGGCAAGGCTATCAAACAGTCCAGGCTCTCTGGACGGTTCAGCAAATGCACCAGAGCCTTCGCGGCTTCGTTTTTGTTAGAGTGTATGCGATCACCCACTGGATAACATTAACCAATTTCATAGGATTTCTCCTATTCCCAAGGCTTCGGATTTATCTTGGCACGAGAATGCGATTGTTGTTGGTTTTGTTCATGCAGTCCGTCATTGCAAGCCTAAATATTTTCTGATGTGTTTTGCCAAGGCGTTATCGATTTACGTATGGCGCGGTACGGGCTGTCCCCTACTTCTCCTAATTTCGTAAACGTGTCAACTTTTTTGATTATTTTTCTAATGCCTCAATCATCTTCATCTGATTTTCAAGAACAAATGTCAAAACCTTGAATTGTGAATTAAACGTTCCTTTATTCACAATTCAAGCTTTGACACCGATTCGACACCGATTCCGTGATCCGTATGTCCGGTGGTGTGGGAGGGGCGCTCAGCGATGGGTGTCCCTATCAGTGTCCTTTACAGCTTAGGCAAAAGCAAGACGACGGCCTTGTGGGACAGGAATATGGTCATTAAACTCCTTTGCTGTTTCCATCCAAAGTTCCATCGCTGTTTTGATGTTGGTGAGTGCGGCTTCGTGAGTATCACCATGAGCCATACAACCAGGAAGCTCAGGAGCTTCAGCGATAAAGGCTTGATCTCATCACTCCAGTAAATAATGATTTCATACTGCAAATTGACCTTCTCTATGACACCATTCTTCCTGAAAACATGATGACTTCCTTTGATTCTCATGTCAAATCCAAGATGTTTCAACAAATTGACCAAATCAGTAAAGGCAATATTAGCATCGCTCATACCTCGGAGTATTTGAAAAACTAATTTGTCGTATTTTCTCATAATAATTGTCAACTAATTCAAAAGTAGTCTGCAAACTTAGTTATCAAATCTTATTTTCTACCGAACCTTGATGTAGCGGGCCTAAAAGCCCGATTTGTTTTCGTGCATTATTGCATGCGAAAAAGAATAATAGGACGATTTTGCCGAATAAAAAGTCTTAACTTTATAACAGAAGTTGAACTGTTAATCAAACTATTCGGATTCTAATGGCCGGATATTAGCTATCTTTGAAAAATCTTTATCCCTGTGAAGAAGAAGTGCTCCTGCCTCAATGGCTATATGGGCAATACAACTTAGGTTTAAACATCCCTAAATGTGGGAAGTTGTAGTTGCGGGTCAAAGCGGTCATCAGCTTTTTTTGATTTTTTCTGTTTTGATTTTGAAGCTATATCTGTTGATTGTTCTTCGGCAGGAAATATAGATTTCAAATAGGAAAATAATTTATCCTTAGAAACTGTATCTGATTCTGAAAAAGCTTTTTTTCGCCATGTATCAGGCAAACAGCTAAAACAACTCCTTTTAAATTTCAGGTCATCTCGTTCCAATTCTTTTAATTCAGCAAATAATAAATTATCAGCAGAAACTTGATTCAAAATAATCGGTGAATGGGTATTGATGATAATCTGGCGAAGGGGATTGTCCTCTACAACAGGTCTTTTAGGATTGGCAGCAATATCCTGAAGAAACTCTAAAACTTCCGGAATACGATCAGGATAAATACTGGTTTCCGGTTCTTCCAGGCAAATTAGCCCCCCTGCCCTTGTATCCAGATCTAAGACGATTTTGAATACATGCCCTGGTTGCAGACCCCGGTGGTGTCCTGAATACTTGCCATGGCGTATTCAGGGCTGCTGCCTTTCGCTGCATCCAAAGCGTCGGCTTTCGCTACCGATCTCTCGGAAGCTTATCCTAATGCCCACAACTATACATTTTTCGGGGCTCAATCACACAGCCTGCATCCTTGCTCCGCCCGGTTTAGGACTCTCCTCTCGAAGCTTACCCTCGGACGTCACTATTGACCTGCTGGCTAAACTTCAGTCAAGTGGGACTTCGCAGTACCTTACGCCCCACACTCAATGCCAGAGCAAGCTCTGCAAGGAGCTGGATTACCTTAGCACCATTCTCCCCAATGCCACGGCAAGCCCTGCAAAGGGGTATATGACCAACTGGCCATATGCGATCCCCCACTGGGTAACAACATCGAATTTCATCCCGACTATCGGGAATCCCAACGATTCGGATTTATCTGGACACGATGATACATTTGTTATCTTTAAGGAAGTTTGTTTTTAGTCATTTACCCATATTTTTATTGTGTAGCTAACTTCGCTAAAGGCATTAGTCCAATGGTGAATGACAATAGTATCATCGGTTGTTTTTGATTTTGATATTTGTGCATCAGATCCAAGGCCAGATCTTTTTTGATGGAATGTTCGTTTTGCAATTGTTTTTTGACACGTGTAAGTGTCATCGTCTTTGTGCCCGAATAAAAATGAAGAGTATTTTACGTTTTTATTGATACAAAGTCTTAGTGTGTTTTCAGTCATGGATTTCAGAGTGTCTATTTCATGTTCTGACTCGATTGTATTTGTTTTGCTTGGATCATTTTCCAAATATTCTATATTCTTGTTTAAGATTGCCAGATATTCTTTTTTCAAGGTAATAAATCTATTAATCAGCTCCTTGTTAGCAGGTGTTTTGTTAATTGTCTGATTTTCAATATTTCTTAATTCTTTATTTATATATACTAACAGTTCTGTTCTCAAATCAAACAATTCTTCTTCAAGCTTTGAATCTGTTTTTTTTAAATTTCTCTCTTCAATTTGCCAAATTTGATGTTTTAGTTGGTTTATTTGCAAATTGTGCAAATAGACATTGTCATTGTTCCCGAATGATTTGCTTTCCATTATGAAGATTGATGTAATAAAAATGAAAAGAATTCGTAATGTTTTGTTATTACAATGTGCAGCTATTAATTTTTTCATAGAGATCAGTCCTCGTTTGTTGCAATTACAACTACATTTTATTTCTTTCTATCTCAAGTTTTTTGTCAAGATCATCTTTTTCGCATTTCCGAAGCCTAATTTCTTCTTTTAGTGTTTTGTCATTCGGCCTTTCATCCAGTCTATCTTCCAAATTCCATATTCTATTTTGCAATTGAGTTAAATCGTCGTTAATTATTTTTATTTCAAGCCTGTTCTCTATAAGAATCACCCTTTTTTTCAGTGCATATCTGTTGTCAATAAACTGATAAGAAGTAAAAAATGCTGCTATTATAGAAATAATTGCTACTATAACTCCAACTAATTTTGCCATGAATTCACCTAAAAAATGATTGGATCGTTTTTCAAGATAACCGCATCACCTGCGCCCAAAGCCAATGGTGAATGCGATTGTTGTACGCTCTGCGCGCTCGCAGCCAATGTTAATTGCGAAATTCGATTCCATAACCTTTGAAGAAGTTAACGACTTTTACATAAGCATCGGTAATGCTTTCAGCCTTTATAGAATGCTTTTCCGGCATATTGCATATAAACGGATGGGGTGGCACAAATGTCATTTCAAGAGAAACCGGTTTTTTCCCTCCATCCTTCACCCTCAGAATACTTGAATAATGAACCCAATCATATGCCTTTGGAACAATACCATAAATTTCCTCTGTTGATTCATAAATTACCTTGTATTTTGGCATTATTCAAATGATCTCCCACGAGGCAAAGCTAAAATGGAATTTCACCCAGTTCGTACTCAGGCTTTTCAACTCTTTGCAATTGAATTTTATGTGTTTTTCGTTCATGGCGTTTCTTGTTGCGATCATTCACAATCCGTTCAACTGATTTGACGATATCAGGTTTAGACTTTTTGAAACGTTTGAAGTAGATTTTCTCTATGAATACTGGCAATGGTAATTTCCATGGTTCCTGCTTGTGGTTTGCCAATTTGCCGAATTTCCTTGGATTCAATCCAAGCTCACGGGCCATCTGAATGTGAGCATGAGAAAGGTGAAAACGCTTTCTTATATCAATCCATATTCTCAGCTTATCAGGAATCTTTCTCTTCTTTACCACTACATCTCCAATACTTGACAGCGTATAACTTTGATATAGCGGGCCTAAAAGCCCGATTTGTTTTCGTGCATTAATGCATGCGAAAAAGAAAAATAGGACAATTTTGCACGATAAAACTCCCTACTAAGGGTTTTATCGTGTGATTTTGCCGAATAAAAAGTCTTAACTTTATAACAGAAGTTAAACTGTTAATCAAAGTATTTGGATTCTAATGGCCGGATATTAGCTATCTTTGAAAAATCCTTATCTTTGTGAAGAAGAAGTACTCCTGCCTCAATGGCTATCTGGGCAATACAACAATCTATAGAACTGTTTATGGTTACACCTTTTCGCCTTAGCTCAAAGTATATTCTGGCTGCTTCGGCCCAGGTATTTTCTGAAGCTTCAAGATAGTACTGTGTTGAAAGATAATCATCAAGTTTATTCCACTCGTATTCATCTTTAGCCCCTTGTAGAAGTTCCAGTTGAGTAAAACGGCTTAATAACCAAACATCATCCTGAATTCTGTCACGGAATGATTTGACTATATCACCTTTTTTGTCTCTGAGGACTTCAATCCAGACCGAGGTGTCAATTAAAATCATCCTCTTAACTTCCTTAACTTTTTATGATCAAAGCCCTTGTAAAATTCAATGGAACCAGCCAGTTCGGTCAAGTCCTTCCGTTTTCTTAACCGGATAAGTTCTTCCAGCGCTTCGTGAATAAGATCTTTCTTGGTTCTGGCCCGGCTGACTGTAAAGGCTTCTTTCAGCAAATCATCGTCTATTACAATATTAGTTCGCACTATTTACCTCCTATGTGTATTTGATACACATTATACACTTCATGCTTAACCAGTCAAGATGAAAAAATTACAATTTTAGACATAATAGTTTCTTTATCCTGTTATCTGAAGTGGTTAGATTTGGTAGGAAATCAATCTCTGCGTACTCAGCGGTTCTGGGGTCTTCTTTAACCTAAGTTATGCGATTTAGGCTACAACTTGTGGGAGGGGCGCTCAGCGATGGGCGTTCCTATCCCGATAGCCCATCTTGATGTTTTGTAGAGATATTCCTAAAGGCTGCTACCGGTATAGAACGCTTTTTCGCGAAACTTTTTCGGTGCAATTTGATACGTTCAATCTCATGTAATGTATCTGCTGTTAAATAGCTATCCCTGCAATGAGGACAACTGATGACAGGAACATTCTCAATGATAAGCAAATTAGTTTTCTTGCCATAACTCCGGGTGACATGGCGAATGTTAGCCCCTTCTTGTCCACAAATATCACAAATCATTTTTTTGCCTCATATTTTGTATTATGCATTGTCGATTCCCAATAGCCTCCTGCATCCGCATTAAAATACGATCATACATGCTGTTCTCCCGACAAAATTATTTTTCATATAATTGGAGTGCAATGGACACCAAAGCCGTGCTCAAGGAGTTCGATGGCGAATTTTTCGATTTCGGATTCGGTGATTTTAGTCATGCTCATTTCCATCGTCTTTATTTTTATCTAAAAGAATTTTGACTTCGCGATCAAAATCGGAAATGTAATTTTTATCCTGCTCTTTCTTGAAAATTTCATATTCCTTATGCGCCAAAGCCAAAGCAACTTCATGGCTAATTGAACCGGCATCGGTCAGGATTTCATATTCGCTGAACTTTAAAAAGGCATTCAACTTTTTAATCCAGTCTTTCATATACATAGGAATATTACGAACAGCCTGTAATTCCGCAAAATCCAGATACATCGTGACGATGCGGTTTAGATGATCGAGCTCCGGTTTGTTTAAATAATTTTTAGCAGTAGAAACATCACTTGGCATAACTTTACCTTTGGGCTCTTTTCGCCATGATGTTAATCCCATGTTTAGTTTAGTGCTATCTGCCCGTTTGGCGACAATTTCAGCGGCAGTTTGCCCGGTAATGGCAAAGTGCAGTTTGTTTTGAACTGTGGCAAAAAACTTTTTCGTATCTTCTGCCTTAGCAGAATAATCAATCGAAGTTGCATAAATATCTGTAATTTTTTGATACGCCATTCTTTCGCTTGCGCGGATATCCCTGATTTCTTCAAGCAAATCATCGAAAAACCGGGTGCTGAATCGGGAACCGTATTTAAAGCGGTCGTTGTCAATGGCGAAACCTTTGTGTATATATTTCTGGAGAATTGTTATTGCCCACTGCCGAAATTGTGTACCACGTACCGAATTTACTCGATACCCCATGGCAATAATTGCCTCAAGAGAATAGCAGGTTACATTGCGGGCAACCTCCCTTTTTCCTTCAATTTGAACTACCGAGAAAACCTCGGTAGTTGAAGATTCATCAAGTTCTTTCTCTTTATAGATGTTCTTCAGATGCAAAGAAATGTTGTCCGCGCTACACCCAAACAGTTCCGCCATTCGTTTTTGAGGCAGCCAGATATTTTCATTGGCGTACAGCACTTCTATATTAATTCCCCCCTCAGGTGTCTGATATACAGTAATCTGATTGTCCGGGATTTTTTTCTTTTTTTTCATCTAACTATTCCTAAGGTTTTTATGCCGTCCGGAGCAATGGAAGGAGCGTAGATATATTGGTAGCCCTGCTTTTTAAGGCATTCGATGGCAAATTTTTCGATTGCAGATTCGGTGATTTTAGTCATTACTTTTTATTTCACTTCTTAATATCCATACTGCCAAATAGTGTCACATCTCGATTAACGCACTTATCTCATCATATTTCTTTTTAAAGGTTTTATCGACACGAAGTTTTTCTCTGAAAATACCAACTCGTCTGCTAATGGATGAGTACGAGAGACCGAACAGTTCTGATATCTTCTGGTTTGTAAAACGTCCTGTTTGCAGCAATTCCCGACGTAGTCGTAACCATCTGATATTATTAAGTTTATAAGAAGTGGTTTTCGTAAACTCTAAAATAGAAAGAATAATAACTACAGTGGGTTAGCTCAATTTTAAGCGGAAATAGCTGACGCCCAGAAGCTTCCCCATTTTTTTACCGATCGTCGTTTTTCCGACACAACCGACGCCTCTCAAAAATATGCGCATTTTTTTACCTTGTCCGTGGTCTTCTTCTTGTCCGAACGACACGCATCACCTACAAGCGGGGAAACGGGCATTTGTAAATGCTACGTTTCCCTCAAACTTGACAAATGTCACAGCCGCCCGAACCTGCTTGTTAGAGTGTATGCGATCACCCACTGGATAACATTAACCAATTTCATAGGATTTCTCCTATTCCCAAGGCTTCGGATTTATCTTGGCACGAGAATGCGATTGTTGTTGGTTTTGTTCATGCAGTCCGTCATTGCAAGCCTAAATATTTTCTGATGTGTTTTGCCAAGGCGTTATCGATTTACGTATGGCGCGGTACGGGCTGTCCCCTACTTCTCCTAATTTCGTAAACGTGTCAACTTTTTTGATTATTTTTCTAATGCCTCAATCATCTTCATCTGATTTTCAAGAACAAATGTCAAAAGCTTGAATTGTGAATTAAACGTTCCATTATTCACAATTCAAGCTTTGACACCGATTCTTATTCGTTGTACGCCTTGAAAAAAGCACGCTTCTTGAAGACGCACTTCCTACCCCTTGTTCAAAAAAAGATATTTCCTTATATACAGAATATGCAAACACACCGGGCTTGTCCAACAACCGGATAAGATCGTGGCTCGCTTCGCTCTCACGATCTATCCTTATTCGTTCGGCGTCCTTTATTTATTATATAATGATTCCAGCATGATAGACCATGGTAGGCATCTTAAAAATACAAAGGAATGCACTGCAAAAAACACCCATGGTATATAAATTTCAATGTGAGTAAACGGCAAATATAGTTTTGGATTCTCTCCCTTTTCTACAGCTTCCCATTCAGCATCGTAAGGTGAAATAGGCAATTTGGCCTCAATTTCATGAACAACTTTGAACTTAGCACTATTCAAATCTTTGTATGATCGAATTAGCCTATACCACATATAAGAAAGCGTCATTCCTGCAATAGAAATTAGCCAATAAAATTCAGTCGCTCTTTTATCACCAAAATTAACATAGCTAACAAGGGCAATTATGGTGGTATTTAATGTCACGAAAAAGGAGTTGGCAGACTGGCGTCTCGAACTAATACGATCAGCCATCTCAAGGTAGGTTTTATATTGTTCAATCAAATGGTCTGGATACTTATCACCATATTCGTCTTTAACTACTTGAAACAATTTATCAGTGATTTTCTGTGAACTGTTCATCTTGCACCATGAATTAATGACTTTAAATTATCCCAAGTCCATTTATAAATTTTGTCAGACGACTTTGCAGCCTTTGGCTTTTTGCATGTTTTTCCACTGCGTCCCCACAAAAGAAAATAATCCACATTTTCTTCTTGGGCGATCTTTACCTCTGCACTAACGCCAACAGCTGTATCTGTATGTTGACCGCAAATAACAATTACAACTTCGACACCTTTGATCCTTGTCCTTGCTTTAGCTTTCCAATCTTTAGAAATGGCTTCTTTGATTGAAAAATCAGCTATATTGAAAGAGGAGTCCTCTTTCTTGGCCTGTCCGACTAAAAGTGTATTTAAATCTAAATCATAATCGAAGCTGATGAATGCCCTTTTTTTTGCCATTTATCCTGTCCCATCATTCACTAATTAGAGTCAAAAGCGGTCTATACCTGATATTATCTGACAATATTACCCTCAACAAGAGCATTAATGTGCCAGGGACATTTACGCATATAATTGCCAAAGTTAACACACCCTGCTGACTGAGGTGATGTAAACTAACTTTGGGCAATTTGAGTTACAAGTTCAGAAAAACGATCCGCCGTTATCTTAAGAAATTCTTGGCTCGCAGGAATGAATCTGGCAAGAATTTCCGGAATTTTGTCCACTTCTTTGTTTTGAATCGCGATATCGAGCTCGCCATTTCGTGTAGGGTTACTGGTCTGATACCAATCATGATACATCTCTCTAATTCTGTTACCCTGTTCGGGCGTGAAAAGGCCCAAAATTTCATCGACACCTCTTATTCCTCGGGATGTTACATTTGCTCGTATACGTTCCAGGGTGTTATGCAGGCGCTTAACATCATCTTCGGACATGGGGCTGGTGCCGAATTTCTCAAGAACCTCCCAACGGAACCGGAAAGCATAGCGCAGGTATGTGGCAAGCACCGATATGTCTTTCGGCATTGAAGAGACATCGATAGCAGCTACCTCTTCGTTAAAGGTGATATGAAACACTTCGATTGGGCCGTCTATTGAGCCTACTCTGTCCACGGCACAAGCAACAGGTCGAATGAGTCTGCCATCGTTCGTTTGAAAAACCGCCTGCACTGGACTAAATTTCCGTCCATCGATAATTTTCCTGATTACGTGAAAAAGTTCTTCCCGCCAGCGATCGTCTTGCTTGTCTTCAGGTAAACCGGATCTCAGTTCGCCCAAGGTAGATGGCTTATCTCTGAAGTCAAACAAGCTTAGGGCTTCTCTGTTAGCATCTTGCACGAGGGCCTGATCAAGATCGTCTTTTTTTTGCAGGTTGGATGAGTTCTCGAACTTGAGTTCTACCCACGGCTCATAGGTCTGACGAATAAAACACCCTTGAGGCGGCCGGATGGCATCAACAATTTCTTTTGATAGCGTTGTAATCTCTTGTGGATTCATGGAGTCATTAATTGGTTTCAAGCCATACACTGGATTGTCGTTTAAAAAAATCATCCGAAGGAATTTTTCAACCTCTGGAATGGTTGCGGAGACCGCATGGTAACCTTCTATGGGATCCGGAATCTTTGTGTCTGGATGATGCAGACATATTAGGCGGTCGGCCGACGTAAGCTGAGCTTCAAATAGGCCCGTTTCAAAAAGACACCAGTCCCAGTCATCAGATGGATCAGGAAAGAGCAAGATGAACCAGTTCGCACGGTGGATTTCCTCGCGGATTTTTGCCCGCCAACGCTTACCGACGTATTCTTCAGTGAAGTCCTTCTGGTAGGTAATCTTAATCTTCCCCGCTGAGTTTTTCCGTAGCAGGCCAACAATCGTCTCAGCAGCGAGCTCGTCTTTTTTCTTGTAGCTAAAGAAGACATAAATCTCCTTTTCGGTAAGGGCTGGCAAAAGCTTCTTAAGAGCTTTCAGCGCATCATCTTTTTCCACCAAAAGCTCGGCAGCCTGAGTGATCCGACCAACTGCAACTTGGTTCGTCTCTATGAATTTCGCGATTTCTGGTTCGGCGAGTAATTGGTCTAATTGAGACATTGCTGTTACCTCCAATTTTAGAGTTCTCTAATATTCAAGATTAAATATTTTTATAACTACTCTATAGAAGAAACATTATGATTTGTTTATCCATGAAATCATATTATTGCTTTTCAAGTTGCTGGATGTGTTTCTTCCGTTCCTCAATTCTTTTTGATATTCAGCATTATGCTTTCTACTTTTAGTAACTCTTCTGCTGTGCTAAAGCGGCTCATATTTATTTACAGCGAACGTCCCCGCATCACCGACAAGCAGGGAAACGGGCATTTGTAATTGTTGATCTTTTTAAGTAAAAAAATAGCTCCTGAAGGGTTAAAAATGCTTCTTTCTTCCCTGATTCTTCTGGGATCATACCCAAAGCAGGAGCTGGCTCTTTGATATTGCGAAGAAAAACCATAAGATTCTGGATAGTGGCTGTGAGATATTCCTGGATTTGAACTCTCCAGAGCCTGCACCAGCCTGCTCGCTTGAATCCGTATCGTGTGCCACGTGCAAATAATCTTTCCATGAGATGTTGCCTGGTTTTGATGTCGCTTTGGGCTTTTCGACTGTTGGCTTGTTTAAGCATGAAGTCTAATTCATCCTGTCTGACATGCCGTTTTATGCTTCGGCCATCTTTAGCACGGGTACATTTATTACGCAGCTTGCAGTTGGCACAGATCTTAGAAGAAGTTTTATACTCATAGTGGTTGCGCTTTTTGTGATAGTTCCGTTTTTTCAAGATTTGCCCAGCCGGACAGGTACCTGCGCATGACTCAGGGCTGATGTGGATGGATAGTCCTTCATCACAGGACACTTTCAGTCCCCGCTTCTTGCCGGTTTTAATCGGCGCTCTCAAGAATGAAGACCTGACCTTTGGTTTTTTGATTCATGCCTTCAGCCAGTCCTCGGCCTGGAGTCGCTCCCAGGCGAGATGAATATGATCCGCTTTGAACAAACGTTGCTTACGTTCATTCCAATTAGCCATTGCAACGATGGCGCCTTCGGCATCGGATGCCTCTCTATCATGAACGGCTATCCAATGGACGGAAGAAAGCAGTTCCATGCCATAGGGCGTTTCAAAGCCGTCCACGAGATCCGCTACTCTCTCAAGGTTAGGCATGGCGTTAGGATGCAGTTGAAGGAAGCGATCGGCTTCTTTGTCAGCATCCGGCAGCAGTGTGATTTCGACGTCCGGTTTCTGTGTATCGCCGTATCCCCGGATATAATGCCCTTCAAGAATCTCCAGCACCTTATTTAGGTTGTGGGCATAAGGCCCGTATAAGTGTTTGACGTACCGCAGTTTTAGGTCCAAACCCGACTCCTGCAGAAAATAGGCAAGTTTCTGAATCTCCAGGAGTGTCAACCGATAGGCGAAGCGAGTATACTGCTGCACAAGCTTTACAAACAAGGCCCGGGCAACGGTCATCTTCGGATTTGCCGTGCCCACAGGCATCTCCTTGGCATCAGGCGAACCCTTGGGTTCAAACAACTTGATCTGCACCTCCGGCATTGTAGCGAAGGCCTTTTCGATCATCGGTTTTACCTGCTCCCACTGCAAACCGCCCAAACCAGATCCTAAAGGCGGAATAGCAATGGAGCGGATCTTACGCTCACGCACCTCCTGCACCAATGCTTCTAAGCCCATTTCAATGTCCTCATATCTGCTCTTGCCGCGCCAGTGGCGTTTGGTGGGGAAGTTTATGATGAAGCGTGGATTGAACATCTGGCCGGTATTGAAAACGAACATACGCCCGGGCTTAACCTCTTTGTTACGACAAGCCGCTTCATATGCCTTGAAATTCTCAGGAAAAGCCTTTTTGAACTGCAAGGCGATCCCTTTGCCCATCACGCCGACACAATTGACCGTATTGACCAGGGCCTCTGCATCGGCCGTCAGTATATTTCCACGGGTCAGCTCTATCATCCTTGCCTCCTTTTTGTTAATAGTACCACTGTCGGCAGATATACACCGGCTTCCCCACGCGGTGCCGGCGAAGAATATTCTCAACTCTGATCTTTGCAGCATCGTTCAACACGCCGATGTGGGTCACCACATCCCACGGGCAGAATCGGTGTACCAAAAACTCCGCCTGTTTGCGGCGCTGGCGGTCCATGTCCTCCACCGTATCTGCCCAATAATCGGCATATACCATACCCCAGTCGACTTTGTCCAAGTTTTTACGGTCATCGAACCACTGAGTGAAGGCAGCAATGCCGTGGCCGTCGGAAAACACGAATTGAAGCCGAGCCTTAACGATCGATTCCACTGTTGATACAGCATAAATTATGGGTTCCTGCTTTTGATCATAACCTTCCACCCGTCCGGTGTGCAATTGTAGGAGCATGGGCGAACGCGGACCGAAATAAAAGGATACATAATCATGAACCGTACCTTGCGGCCCGCACCGGATCGGTCGCTCGCGACGTATCCTCTGGATATCAATATTGTGAATAGTTCTGTAAACTTGCCCATCTTCCGGCGCGTAATTGGGCGCATGCATCCCGCCTCGCTCCAAATACACCGGAAGATTGTCCATGTGTATGAAGCGATAAATAGGCGTTGGAGATGGCATGAGCATATTATGGTTTCCCCCTTTTTAGCATCACTTTGGAACCCCGCACCCAAGCAGCCAGCAAATCCCACATCAGCACCAGCCGGTCAATATTTTCGGCGTGTCGGCCGCCCCAGTTTGTAAAGAAATCGATAGGCGTTTTCAGCCTTTCAGTTTATCTTCTTTCCCCATCCGGCCCTCAGCCTTCAGCCTTTTTTTCCATATCTGAAGTTAATATTTGATTCGCTTAATTCTCAAAACGCGGTTAGAAATTTTCTGTATCCATATGATAAAGGAATTTTCTCTTTTATATTCCGAAATGCTTAATTATTTGATCAAAACAATTTAAATTCTGTCTTGTAAATGGTTTTTCATTCTTAATTGCTAAACTAACATGTACTGCTAAGTTTCTAAAACGTTGCAACTCTGAGAAATGTGTTAATGGAAAATCCAGATCTTTATCAAGTTTTAGAAGTTTTATATATGTTATCAGTTTACCCAAACCAAGATTTCTATCATCACTGAGGATTTTTTGGTTTACATCATTATCGATTAATAGTTGGTAAAGGATGGCTTCAGAAATTGCGCCGGCTAAAATAATTGCAGCCGTATAGCGTTCTTTTTCGAGGTTGAACTGATAATCTCGAAAATAATTGGTTATCATTCTTCTAAAAGGATTTTCTGCATTTGCAATTATAGAATCAAAGCCACTTGAAAAGGAGGAATCAAATGCTGATTTTTTTCTTTCTTGAGTCGGCAATGGAATCAGCAAATTGAAAAGGACTTTACGTGGCACCCTTGGCAAGACTGACCCGCTTACGTAATTCATCAAATATTTCTTTACGAAGTTATGCTTTAAAAACCACGCAAGATAGTCAGCAGTTATTGACTGCCCCTCACCTCTGCTTGATAATTTTAACGGTATAGAAAAACCTTTATCTGGCGTGTTTTTTTCCAGAATTTTCAATCTAATCTCACCACTCACAAAAGGCATAACAACAAGGGTACCCTTTGGAATCATTGAACCTCTTTTTGATGGTTCAATTAATTTTTCTAAAGGGATTTTCCTGTTTTTACGAAAATTCTTATCGAGCGAGCTTTTATATTCCTTTAATGGCTGTTCCATCTTTTAATATTATGTTGAGTATTTCATAATATTGCGAACGCCGCCCATAACCAAGGGGCAGTGGACCATCTGACTCATGGGCTTGTTAGCTCATTTTGATCTTCATTTTTACTTGAACAAGAACTATGGTCTTCTTCGACAGACGTAACCTCTGATAGTTGTGAGAAATCTAGGCGCATAAGCGCTTCTAATCCATGCTCAAAACAGTACCCGCTTGTTGCTCCTTGTGTCATCGCATCGGCTATATCAGTTGCATTACCAATACCGTCGGTACTCATGTCGTGCCATTCAATAACTAACATTTCCTGTTTCCCAAGGTGACCTTCTGTCTCTTGATCTTCTTTGAGTTCTGAAAAAAACCCCAGAGATTGTAATCCACCAAGGAGGCGCTTAATTTTTGAAGGGGTAAATCCAGACGTCCGCTTTAATAGATCTATGTTAATATGAACATTTTCGGGCAACTCTGCCGTGCAAGCACTGAGAAAAAAACAAAAGATTAAATAGTGTTCATCTTCAGTCATGCGCTTAAGGCAAGAAAAGAACCTTGAAGCCGCACTATAAACAACATCTTTTTCTTCCTCATTTTTGGCATTTAAATCCTTAAAAAGAAGATCAGGTATAGGGGGCAAATAACTATCTTTAATGTGACCACCAATCTTTTCTGTAATTAGACGTGCAAAATCTTCTGGGCTTCGACCATGAAGATCAATATATCCAACTGTATCGCGAAGCCCTGGAATTGGAGTATCATCAAAGCGGGCAGGGAGTATATATTCGGTGTTTTCTTTTAAAGCTCGCTCCTGGGCGCTTTGCCGCTCATGGTTTGTCCATAGCTTATTGGCATAATGAATTGAAATAAATATGACACAATAACGTGCAGCATTTTTATATACATCGTCAAGATGTACATATAGGTCTTTGCCCCAAAGATTTAATTCTTCATATTCATCATAAAAAACCCGCACACCATTCTTCTTTAATTCAGAGGCGACCTTACTTACATACTCCCGGTCATCACCGGCAAACGATAAGCACACATCATATTCGGTAAGTTTTATATCACGTTGAGATCCCATAACATTTATTCCGAGCTGACTTTGATGTAGCGGGCCTAAAAGCCCGATTTGTTTTCGTGCATTATTGCATGCGAAAAAGAAAAATAGGACAATTTTGCACGATAAAACTCCCTACTAACCCCCATGCCATGGCGGGCACAACAAAGAATGAAACACTTGCTAACTGAAAAATTTGAAGTTATAAACTGCATAAGCAGCCAACAGAGGTCGATTAACAAATGATGCCATAGAGCGCGATACTAACATGACCGATCAGCCCTCTGCACAACTAACTGTCGGCTCTTTTAAAGAGACCACGCATATAAAACTGCTATCTCAGAGGCTGAATAGGCTGCCTCAACGTATCTTTTTTAATTTTCCAGTAACCTTTAACAAGGAGGTGATCCTGGCACAAACGACAATTTATTCTTAAATTTTAACGGGTTTTTGAGAAAATGCTCAAAAAACCTATAAGGATAGTTTTGCACTTTTTTTAACCGAGTGTTTCATATAAAGGGTTTTATCGTGTGATTTTGCCGAATAAAAAGTCTTAACCTTATAACAGAAGTTGAACTGTTAATCAAAGTATTCGGATTCTAATGGCCGGATATTAGCTATCTTTGAAAAATCCTTATCCCTCGTTCTGGCTGTTTAAACATCACCAAATGTGGGAAGTTGCAGTTGCGGATCAAAGCGGTCATCAGCGCTTTCTGATTTTTTCTGTTTTGATTTTGAAGCAATATCTGTTGCTTGTTCTTCGGCAGGAAATATAGATTTTAAATAGGAAAATAATTTATCCTTTGAAACTGTATCTGATTCTGAAAAAGCTTTTTTTCGCCATGTATCAGGCAAACAGCCAAAACAACTCCTTTTAAATCTCAGGTCATCGCGTTCTAATTCTTTTAATTCAGCAAATAATAAATCATCATCGGAAACTTGATTTAAAATAATCGGTGAATGGGTGTTGATGATAATCTGGCGAAGGGGATTGTCCGCTTCCGGGTAAAGGCACCGGTTACCCGGCGCCCTCCCCACAGATCCGTACTTGAAGAATTCCACTCATACGGTTCCTCAGTATACAAACGCACTCGGCTTTACCGATCAGCGGATGTATAACCAGAAAGGCGACACCCCTTCTGGCGCATAACTATGCTACCCGGCAGGTTACCATTTTATAAATGGTAACCTGCGGCACTCTCTGACTTTATGGTGACACGGTTCGTGGGATCGGTGTCCCTTCCATGGTTCGTTTCAGAGAACGTTATACCTGGCTTCCTCTTCCCTGCAGTGGGTCGCTTGGGTCTCACTTCCCCACCTTTCCGAACAGGTAAAACTTCATCTGTTCATCGGTACTACCGTCAGCTAAGACTGCCAAAAGCCCATCCCCGGTTCGTTCGCTCGCCGCTATCCTCCCCGGATACCTTGTTTGCTCTTTTGCTTTCGCTCGCTGGTCAGGTTAGAGCGTGCCTTTCCAACGCCAGGACTATGACTTATTGGCTGACCGGCGCCCTTGACCGGATTTATTTATACAAGGAGACAGTTGGCTCTCTCCAGTTCCCGAGCTATCCCTGTGAATACATGCCCTGCTCTCAGACCCCGGTGGTGGCCTGCACACTTGCCATAACGCATTCAGGTCTGCTGCCTTCCGACCTCTGGACGCCGTCGGCTTTCACTACCGATTTCTCAATAGCTATCCAATGTCCACAACTATACATTTTTCGGGGCTCAATCACACGGCCTGCATTCTTGTTCCGTCCGGCTTCGGACTTTCCTCACAGAATTTGCCCTCGGACGTCTCTACTGACCTGCTGGCTAAACTTTAGTCAGATGGGACTTTCGCAGTACCTTACGCCTCATTTCTCAGTGCCAGAGCAAGCTCTGCAAAGTTGTATGACGTTAGCACCATTCTCCCCAGTGCCAGAGCAAGCCCTGCAAAGGGGTATATGATTTATCATCATATGCAATCACCCACTGGGTAACATCATCGAATTTCATCCCACTTAAGGGGAATCCCAACGATTCGGATTTATCTGGACACGACCAGTGATTTGTTAGCGAAAGGAATTTTACATGTGCGAGTATATTCCCTCAAAAAGAGTAATTAAATATTGTGAATTTATTTTATCAAATGTTGACCAAGATATAGCAGATGAATTTAGGACTTATGGACATGGTGCTTATAAACCTGATTCACCGCTATTCGTTCAACTTTCCAGATGCCTGAGAAGCCTGGTAGCCACTCTTAACAAAGACCCTGTACGAAATATCGACAATGCCGACAAGAGCTATAATGACAGTTGCGATGACTAAAATAACAGATAAGCGATTTGTGGATCTTGAATGGTTGTTTATTGAATCTTCAAGATCTTCAATCATACCATTCAATGCTTTCATTTTATACATTTCGGTAGTTCCGGTAATGTCTGGATTACTTCCGATCTCTTTTATTGTCTTTTTACGTTCTTCTCTTCGAGTAGTTGTGGCTTTGCGCATAGGTATTGTCCTTTATGGAGGTGTTTAATGTTAGATGTAAAAATTAAGAATCCTTTGATACTTCGTGCCACAGGATTTCTGTATCGAAAAGCGCGTACTTATAATCCATACCATCTAAGCAATTCACCGCATCCCTTATGTTTTTCAGCGAGTTTTGCATTGTTAGCAGTAGAACATTTTCACCTAATGCTTGGAGATTTGTATATTTCGTGGAGATATTTATTATTTTATTTCTGCAATCGTCCCATTTTTTCTCATTTTCGGGAATCTGCAAGTCGGGCCTTTCAACGACTAAAAGGATTGAATAACTCATGATTTCCTCCTTAATTTTTTATGATGCTAACGCTTGAACTGAGCTACGGCGCTGTGTCGTGGCGTAATAAACAACTTTACGAGAGCGAAAAGATGTTTCACGTTAGTTCAAGTGAATTGTTAGCATTTTTTTTATTATAAGAGGAGTACAAAATGAGTAAAAAAACCATGTCAAATTCAGTAGGCATTTCCGAAGTTGAACAATATTTGGACGCGCTCTTTTTTAAGCCTGGAATTGAGATAGCAAAAATTAATTACTTTGCTTTAAATCCGCTTCCCACTATGGAGACTCCCAAATGGAACCCCAAATATATTGTGATAGACTTGGCAATTAAAGTCCCGATCGAAGCAACTATCGTAAATGGAAGTCTCGAAGGTATTTCTTTCTTACCTCGTTAATGTTGATATTTACATCGTGAATGCAAATATTGACACTTTTATTTATAGTTTTATTAAAGGCAGTAGTGGGGCCAATAATTTTTATATCGAGATCAATGATATCGGGTATATTAAAATCATTTGGGTTAAAATCATCCATTGTTGTTGACTTTTTTAATGGCGAAAAAACAACATACCGATTTGTGGAAGTTTCCCCTATGATATATGTTACGTAATCGATACTACTTGGACCAACGCCAACAATTTTAATTTCCATATTGATCTCCTTTTTTGTGCTAACGGCTGAGCTGAGCTACGGCACTGGGTCTTTGCCTTGCTTTGGCCTATCCGAAGTCGCATGACCTTCTCCCGTTGGCTCCAGTGATTTGTTATGTGATTTCGTTATTTACATTAAAAACATCTCCTTCACCAAAACCATTTTTACATTTAGGACAATACCAGCTTTTATTATTATCATTAGACATAAGAGATGGATTTGGGGCGCAATAAGGACAATAATATAAACCATTGATCTTATGTTGCCAAACTCCATATTTTTGGATCCAGTCACAGGTTTGTTCATTAGTTTCCTGAGAAAAAGACTTGGTTGTTTTTGTTGATTCGGCACACTGAATATTTTTATTTATTAAACATCTATAAAGATAAATACAAGCAATCGACAATAAATAAGCCGTACATATCAACCAAGCTATAGAAGTAATAATAATTCCCATTTTAACCAATAAATATGATGTTAATGCAACAAAAAGACCACCAACTATAACTGTAATTTCTTTTGATAATGGATTCCAACCCATTCTCACCGCCAGACGTTACATTTAAATAATTTTAAGAATCATAACTTTGATATAGCGGGCCTAAAAGCCCGATTTGTTTTCGTGCATTATTGCTTGCGAAAAAGAAAAATAGGGCAATTTTGCACGATAAAACCCTCAGTAGGGGGTTTTATCGTGCGATTTTGCCCTATAAAAATTATTGATATTATGACTGGATGTCGAATTCGTTGTCATTTGTCGAAACCTTTTATCGGACTTCGGCTACAGCCACCACATAGTTTTTACCATAATTTTTGGCAAACGATTTATAAAAATCAGTCAGCTATAGACTTTCAGATAATTAATTTCACAAGACCAGAAGGAGGAAGGCGTATTAGTTATACGTCGACGACTGATAACACAGTGAAATTATTTATCTGAAAGTCTATATTCAAGTGTTCGATGATTGAGTTCAGGTGGAGCAAGTAGTATCGGTCTTTAGGAAATTAGAGAATCAGTATAATTTCGGAAGTAGTTCCAGTTTGAAGTCCATTGGGACATATCCATATAAGAAATCATGCAGTTGTGCAAGATAAATATAAAATACAACATATTTTCTATATTATATTCGTGCTCAGACAATTGAGGGTTTAGGAGTCGGAATCTTATATTGACAAATACTTTATAGACTGAAGGCAGAAGGCTTTTAGGAAATATAAGGAAAGTAGGCTGAAGCCGAAGGCTGTCAGGAACTTCAGCCTTCAGACTTCAGCCTAAAATGCTATTTAAATATCATAGTACAGGAAGAACTCATGCGGATGAGGTCGCAGTTTTACTGGGTTGACCTCTTTCTCTGTCTTGTATTCTATCCACATATCTATTACATCTTCCGTAAACACATCACCCTTGAGCAAAAATTTATGATCTTCTTTTAATGCTAAAAGCGCTTCATCTAAAGAACCAGGAGCCGAAGGTATGTTGGCAAGCTCCTCTGGTGGAAGTCCATATATGTCCTTATCTAATGGCTCGCCTGGATCAAGCCTGTTCTCTATGCCGTCTAATACCGCCATTAGTATGGCTGAAAACGCCAGATATCCATTGCAGGACGGATCAGGTGTCCTGAACTCTATTCGTTTAGCTTTGGGTGATGCTGAGTACATGGGTATTCTTATAGCTGCACTGCGATTGCGGCTGGAATATGCCAGATTAACCGGCGCTTCAAATCCTGGCACAAGTCTCTTGTAAGAGTTTGTTGTCGGATTGGTAAAAGCACACAATGCTTTGCAGTGCTTCAGTATGCCGCCTATGGCATATAAAGCTCCCTGAGATACACCGGCATACTTGTCTCCTGCAAAAAGCGGCTGCCCTTCTTTCCATATGCTTACATGCGTATGCATCCCTGTACCGTTATCCTCAAATAAAGGCTTGGGCATAAAGGTCACAGTATGATTCTTACGATAGGCCACGTTCTTTAGTACGTATTTAAACCACATTAGCTGGTCACCCATTTGCACCAAGGGCTTAAAACGCATATCTATCTCTGCCTGACCGGCTGTAGCTACTTCATGATGCTGACATTCAACATCTATACCTAAATCCTCTAAAGTAAGCAGCATCTCGGTACGGAGATCCTGAAACTTATCCATGGGTGGAACAGGGAAATATCCTTCCTTATGGCGAGGTTTGTATGCCAGGTTGGGCTCCTCATTTCTACCTGCATTCCAAATCCCTTCTATTGAGTCAACCTGATAAAACGACTTGTTGCTGGATGACTCAAAACGAACATCATCAAATATAAAAAACTCTGCCTCAGGACCAAAGTATGCCGTGTCACCTATCCCGGTGCCTTTAAGATAAGCCTCAGCCTTCTGGGCTATGTAACGGGGATCTCGTGAGTATGACTCACGAGTGAGCGGGTCTACTATGTTCCCTATAAGAACAAGTGTCGGCACTTCAAAAAATGGATCCATCCTGGCTGTTGCAGGATCCGGTATCACTAACATATCACTGGCGTGAATGGGCTGCCAGCCCCTTATGCTGGATCCGTCAAATCCAAAACCATCTTCAAATGAAGACTCGTCCAATTCGCTCACAGGCACGGTAAAATGCTGCCATACTCCAGGAAAATCCAAAAAACGCAAATCAACCACCCTGGCTCCTTTTTCTTTGATCATCTCCAATACATCTTTTGTTGTCATTATGAAAATCCTCCTTAATTTACTATTTTGTACTTAAATTAATAATTGATGGTTTCGTAAAAAAATCAACTTTGTTAAATAATCAAATTGCATCCTTTCCCCTTTCTCCCGTGCGCACTCTTACTGCTTCTTCAACAGGAAATACAAAAATCTTTCCATCTCCTATTTTGCCAGTATTCGAAGCCTTGATTATGGCTTCAACAACCTTGTCGGTCTTATCTGATTCAACAACTATTTCAATCTTAATTTTCGGTATAAAGTCCACCAAATACTCGGCACCACGATAGATTTCCTTATGACCTTTTTGTCTGCCGTAGCCCTTAACCTCTGAAATAGTCATTCCATGAACACCTATTTCACTTAATATATCTTTTACATCATCGAGTTTAAAAGGTTTTATGATCGCCTCGATCTTATTCATTGTTATTCTCCTCATTTTAACTAGTGCCTGAACGAAAACTGCTAATTTTCCCAATTTCTGCGTCAGGCTTAAATTTTAATCCTCAAAATACTCAATGTATTCCTGCGGTTAAAATTTGCGCCTTTCTTGAACTTGAAAAAAAATTTATAGTTTTCGTTCGGGCACTAACTAAATTATATATTAATATGCATAAAAATTAAATACATATAATAAGTTTAAATCAAAATGTATAGCCAACCTCACTGTGCTGTGACAGGTCAAGCCCCCGAACTTCTTCTTCATCTAAAACCCTAACGCCAATGGTTATATCAATAAATTTAACAATAATTGCCGTCACTGTGATAGAAAATACAATTGCAGCAAACGCGCCTGCAAACTGTATGACAAATTGATTCGGATTTCCAAAGAGCAATCCATTAGCTCCGTCGGGATTAACCGCAGTAGTTGCAAACAGCCCGGTCGCAAGAGCGCCCCATAATCCACCTACTCCATGTATAGCAACAACATCCAGAGCATCGTCATAACCAAATTTGTTTTTCAATGTCAGAGCAAGATAGCATAAAATACCTGCAATAAGTCCTATAATAACTGCTGATACCGGCCCAACAAATCCCGCTGCGGGTGTTATAGCAACAAGACCGGCAACCGCCCCGGAAGCTGCACCAAGTGCCGTAGGCTTACCGCGAAGTATCCATTCTGTAGCCACCCAGAAAACCGCTGCTGTCCCTGAAGCTATCTGAGTGGTCATAAAAGCCATAGTTGCTATTTTACCGGCAGAAAGAGCGCTGCCCGCATTAAAGCCAAACCATCCAAACCACAGTATGCCGGCACCAAAAACTGTCATGGGAAGATTATGCGGCAAAAATGCTTCCTTTCCCCAGCCCTTTCTCTTGCCTATCATAACAGCGACAACCAATGCCGCTGCTCCGGAATTAATATGAATGACCGTTCCTCCGGCAAAATCAAGTGCACCCATATTTCCGAGCCAGCCACCGCCCCATACCCAGTGGCATACAGGTAAGTATACAAATGTTGTCCAAAGAACTGTAAAAAAAATAAAGGCTGAAAATTTCATTCTTTCTGCAAATGCTCCTGTAATAAGTGCTGGTGTGATTATAGCGAACATAAGCTGAAATGCGCAGAATAATAGATGCGGGATGCTGTCGGAGTATGGACCAGTTGACAGGCCAACGCCCTTGAGAAAGGCCCAATCGAGATTGCCAATTACTCCAGCTGAATCAGGACCAAAAGCAAGAGAGTATCCATATAATAACCAAATTATTGACACAATGCCAAGACATAAAAAACTATGTAAAACGGTTGTAAGTACATTTTTGGAACGAACCAGCCCACCGTAAAAAAGAGCTAAACCTGGTGTCATCAACATAACCAAAGCTGTTGCAACAAGCATAAATGCTGTGTCTCCTGAGTTAATCATAATTTTTTGCCTTCTTTTTGATTCTCCTTTTTATGTATTATCCCCTTCCCGGCAACACTTCTGCAATTGCATCCTTTATCGCTGCCACATGATCGGCCGAATCAACCTTTTGACCATCAAAATCTCTGACGTAAAAAACATCTACTACCTGATCAACTTTAGTAGCTATTTTTGAAACCCATACATCTAACCCACTCCTGAAAAGTGCATCAGTTATGCTAAAAAGCAGCCCTGGAAAGTCATAGGTAAAAACTTCAATGATTGTAAAAAAACTGGAGCTTTCATTATCTACAACTATCCGGTTAGGTCTTTGTGAAGTACGGGGCCTAAAGGTTCGATACGCTGACATCTTCTCCTTTAGAGCTTCTGTAAGATTCAACTCGCCTGATAGAGCAGATTTAAGGTTCTCTTCTGCCCGGTCCCATCGCTCGGTTTCAAAAATCTGATCAGGAGGCGGTTTAACTTTAAAAATATCAAGGGCTATATTATTTCGCCATGTATATGCCTGAGTATCCAGAATATCGATGCTGTTCAAAGTAAATACTCCGGCAATTTTTGAAAATAAGCCTGGACGGTCTTTTGCACAAATCGTTACAACCCTTGTATTAGAATCTGAAGTTCGCGTTACTTTCCAGACAAAATCTGCGTTACCAAGACTTTTGTAAAGCTCGATATGTTCCACTATATCACGTGCCGAAGTGTACAGAAGATATCTGGGCGACATTACATTAAAAAGCTGCTCTAACTCCTGCCTTGCCTGCTGAGAAGATGCAGATAATAAAATTTCTTCCTTCTTCTTCTCAACTATCTCAACAGCTTTCCCTGTTGTCAGCTCACCTTTTTTCAATATGCTCAGCATGTTAAGAAAAAGATTTTTTAAAAGTGCTGAAGCCCAGTCATTCCAGGCAGTTGGACCGGTAGAAATTGAATCCGAGACAGTCAGAAGGTAAAGCATTATCAAACGTTCTATGTCCTTTATCTTCCCTGCACAGGCGATAGCAGTCCCCTCATCATTTAGATCTCTTCTGGATGCAGTTTTGATAAGAAGTAAATGTTCATTTATTAAAAATGTTATGGTTTCTATATCGCTTTTTTTGAAACCTCTTTTTTTAAGTATATCATTAACAATTTTTGCCCCTCTCTGTGAATGCCCTGCACCTGGATCTCCTTTGCCAATATCATGTAAAAGAGCTGCCCAAAGCAGTAATCTCTTATTCGAAAGCTCTTTATACAGACTTCCACATAATTGGTTTCCAGTTTTATCTTCATCAGGCATACCGAATTTTTTTATTGTCTTTACTGTAAGCAATGAATGCCTTGCAACAGGATAGATATGATACTCATCAT
>JAJSZT010000004.1 GCA_030272815.1 Deltaproteobacteria bacterium | reverse complement strand
CTATCTAAATGGAACTGAAGTATGTACAGCACAAGCAAGTGGAGCTTTAAGCAAAACACATTATCCATGGCAAATAGGCGCTAATGGGAAGAATAACAACTACTTTAAAGGACTCATAGACGATGTCCGCATTTACGACCGGGCATTAAGTGCAGCGGAAATAGAGGAACTTGCCGATCAGGGGCAGTAGGAGGACCGGGGCAGAACGGGGGGCTTCTCGAAATAGAAGTTCCCCTATCTTGAGAGTTATTAGGCGGCTTTTCTCAATTTCCTCCTTTGAGCCTTAAGCCTGAAGTACTCTCTAACCACCAACCACACAAACACCGGATTCGTCTTTGCGTATCGCTTCCACATCCTCCTCGGCTCCTGAAGGATTCTGTAGAACCATTCCATGCCACATTGTTGCATCCAGACAGCGGCTCTTTTGGTCATGCCAGCAATGATATCGAAACTTCCACCTACCCCCATGCAAAAAGGCACCTTCATCGTATCCATCCAGCGATTGAGAAATTTCTCCTTCATGGGCGATGAAAAGCCAACAAAGAGCATGTCTGCCTTGCTGTTACGTATCATCTCGGCAATCCCGCGTTCTTCCTCTTGAGAATAATATCCGTTCCGATAACCTGCCACCTCCAGTTGGGGATGCCTCTCCTTAAATTTGTCAACCACCTTTTTGACTACCCACTCCCTTGCCCCAAAAAAGAAAGGCCGGTATCCTTTTTCCGCACATAGCTTGACCAGGTCTTGAAAAAGGTCAACGCCAGCTACCCGGCAAGGCAATGGATTACCCAATAACCTTGAGGCCCACACAAGCGGCATGCCGTCAGCATTAATCAGGTCACAGGAAGAGACAATCTCTCGAAGCTCAGGATCGTTTCGCATCTCGACAATCTTGGCCACATTAACAACTACATGTTGTCGCGGGGTGCCTTTTTTTACGAATTGCTCAATGTGGGCAAGGGTTTCATCCATGTCCAGGCAATCTATTGCACAACCCATAATAAGTACTCTCGACATAAAAACCTTATATTCGGCCACTAATTACACTAATCTGCACTAAATAATTATACAGCTTCTATTTTGACATTCGTGGCTTAATTTTGAAAGAGCATAAAACATCCATGCCTGGGACCATCTTATGTATGGTATCTTGTTTGTGTACCATCTGGTCTTTTGGTAATAAAAAAAACCTTCTTTATCCTGCATATTATTGATAGCCCATTTTGCAATCTTTTTGGCCATCGGAACGCTCCTGTTATCATAATCCTTCAGTTTGAGGCATGTAACAATACCCTGAGCCGAGCAATGAATATCGACGGGATAAAGGGAATTGCGATAATACTTCGGGCAGCCATCTCCTAACCAAAACGTATCCAGAAAATATTTGTAGGCATTTCCGAGCTCTTCTTTCCACGTATTATTTCCAGTATAATCCATCCACTCTTTCAATGCGACCAAATTATAGCCGGTATGGAAATTATCGATGAACTGATGATGGGGAAGCTCACCGTATGGCCACGAATAATCGGGATTAAGAGCTTTTATTGAATAAGCCATGGCCTTCTTGGACTTTTCATAATAGTCGGCATTTTTTGTATGCGAATAAACACGCGCCAGAAGTGCCGCGCCAAGCATATTTGCATTATGAACCCGCGCCTGTTCACCTGGGATATAGCCAAAACAGGGTTTTTCTTCATCCTCGAACAGTACAAGTTCTTTTAATATGAATTCACACGCCCCCTCGGCAATTTTCATAATATCCAGTTCTTTTTTGCTCTTTGCTTTTTGCTTTTTGCTCTTTGCTTCAGCGTAGTCCAGGAATGCATTAGCCACAAAGACGGTAGTTACGATATTCGGTTTACCTATAGGTACGTAAAAGGCTCGTGCCTGCCAGTCGAAATTATAACCCCAACAAGTACCCTCATAACCGGAGCAGACCAAACCTTTCAGTTGATTCATCAACAACTCGGCTTCTTCAAGCTTATCCATTGAGACGAACCCGGAAGCAAACAAGGCCAATCCTTTGGCATTGTAACCCTTCGGTACGAATGCTATTCTTCTGAAATTGATAAAAGACCGTTTAAAAAGCTGTATCCACGCAAGACGTAAGATTTGTGATCGATAAAAAGGTGAGAGTTTAAAGATATTAGAATTCAGGCCATCAAAAACATCCCAGCCTTTATATTTTTCCCCTTCGCAATATTCGTATAATTTATTGAGCGAACTTTTAATATTATTCATCATTTCTGTGAAGAGGCATACTTGAAACCGCACAAACCTCTCTGAAATTTTATAACTTGCCATTCTCCATTAAATTTAAATAGATAGATTCTATCCTTTTCGTTACCTCAGAAGCCAAAAATCTTTTTCGTGCATAATTGTAATTGAAAGCTGATATTTTTGTTCGTAATGATTCATTATCAATCAATTTATCAAGCAAATACGCAAAATATTTCGGATCTCTTGAATCGGTAATATATCCATGCACCCCGTTTTTGAAGAAGTCTTTAAGGCCGCCAACAGCTCTTGTAACCACAGGAAGCCCGAAAGTCATTGCTTCTAATACAGAGATGGGCATTCCTTCTCCATGATAGGTTGGAAAGAAGTAAACGTGTGACTTTAAAAACACTTTTTTCTTCGCTTCTCCTCCCACATACCCTAAAAATTTTATGTTACTAAGATGATGGGACTTTACATATCCTTTCACTGCTTGCAGTTCTGGCCCATCACCGGCAATTAACAGTTCGATATTGTCATAATTTCTTGACAAGATGCAAAATGACTCGATGGCCTCATAAATTCCTTTTGTCCTGACGATTCGCGACAAGAAGAGTATCCTTATCGTATGTTCATTGTTTGTAGTTTTAGATTTGGCCTGGATATTTACGCCACTAACCAATTTATCGTCTACCATCGTGGTTTCAACTAATATTCTCTTTTTAATACCCATCTGGAAGAGCTTTTCTTTGAAGTCGTGCGAAAGAACAATAAGAACATTTGATTTATTGTAAACCTTTTGAAATATACGTAATAGAAGTTTGTTGGTCATTACCTTCTTTTCAACTTTTGGATCCCATCCATGGATAAAAACAACTATCCTCCTCTTAAAAAGGGCTGATACAATAATAAACAGACCCTCTCGAATCAAGGCAATGAAATTAAAAGACGGGTTTGCGTGTATTATATGCGCGTCGCAAAAATATATTTTAAAGGGAAACCTAAGAAAAGAAATTAAAACTCTAGTTTTAAGAGCAATGTTACGAATAGTTATACCCTTGACAGAATCTACAAGTGTCAGCAACTTATCATTATTAATTTCTTTAAAGTTAATTACATTAAATAATTCATAGTTGAGATTAGACACAAGATTTTTCATATATATGCCTACTCCTCCAACCCCTATACGAAGATTATGAAAAGATCTTGTAAAGAAAATATTATACATCATCACTATTTTTCACTACAATTTTTTCAGATTTTTCACTCAAAAATATTTCAGTCCAAGTTGATTCGAAAAGAATCAGAAGTGATCTGTTTCTTCCGAGATCCGTCTTTGATTAGAAAGTTTAAGAATTGACCAGCAAAAGGTTTCAAATCATCAATTTCAAATATATCTTTAACCGGATTACGTAAATAGTCTGTAATTATTTCTTTTACATTGATCTTATTATGACTTGTTTTATATAGGTTAAGTATAGCCCTACAATCTCTGGCTATATTAACCCAACATAATGGTTTTTCCCCCAAATTTATTTGATCATCGCGTGACTTCAACAATACATTATCAAATTGTTCCCTTACAATCTTTATCCACCCACAAGCTCTTGGATTAACTTCGATTAAATACACATTCTTTTGTCTGTCATCGACCCTGCATTCCACTTCAACAAAACCATTATAGTTTGTTTTTTCTAATAATAATTTGGCAATATTTTTAACTTGTTGCGCATATTCTCCGTCATACTCTTCCACAAAGCTGGCAAGTCGACTTGAGCTTTGTCTTTTTTGACTAATAACGATACCGATTTTCTCTATACCATCAATCCAATATCCTCCATAGCTGAGGTCGGCTCTTGGTTCTCCTGGAATGTACTCTTGGATTAATAGGTTGTCGTTGCGTGCATTCTTCTGGGAAAAAGCTATCAATTCATCTTTAGATTTAATCATAGCTGTCTTGAAGGGATACTTGTCATAAGCCCTATTCCATTTTATTATTGATGGAAACTTATCATAAGTATCTGGATCAATTTCAGTTGTTTTGTATGCATATGGACAAGGTATAGATAGATTCCTTGCAAAATGCTCGGTTAATAATTTATCTCGAAATAGTGAGGCAGGCCCAAATTCTGGAAAGCACTTGTAATTATGAAATATTTCGTTATGGTTCTCCACTATATAATTTAAAAATGGATCACTAGAAATATGAATATTGATGCTATCACATAAATATCTTGAAAAAATCGAATGGAGGTCTTTAAGATTCTTAATAGCAATTTTCTTGCCGTATTTTGAAAATAATCCAACCTGGCCTCTCAAACCCACCCCAATAGTTTTATATCCGGCTTTTGAAAACTCCCGCAATAAGAAAAGGCCTTGAGGGTTCAGTCCTAATATCATTACATCAAAATTTTGCGACACAATATTTACCTATAATGAACTACCCCGCAGCAAGCTACCGGGTATCGCGCATCTGATTTTCACAATCTAAACGAAGCAAGCCTCTGAGAATTTAACTCAATAACTCACGAAAATCTGTGTAATCTGTGTAATCTGTGGATTAAAACCAATCTATTTAAAATCTTTTGTAGATAAAATATTTTGACTTTTCATCCATTTTTCATATGTTGAAAAAATCAAATCCGGTTGCCTTGATACCCATTCTAAAAATTTTAAAAACTCCTTTGCCGCTGTACTTGAAAAATTCTTTGCATGAGCAATAGCAACAATGGGTAATGAAGATGACGGACTACTTTTATCAGCCCGCCATTTCTTTACAATTTCAATAAGAATCTTTGCATTTAGTGAAGAAAAATCAAGCATAGATAAGCCCAATTTTAGAAACTTAGAAATCTTACTTATTAATTTTTGAAGAAAATCATTGGGACCCCCGTAATAACCATTACAATTAAGAGCAAATCTATCAATTTTCTTTTTTACCAAAAACTCAAAGAAATGCTCGGTTTTTGAAATCCTTGATACTGCGATTGGAACTTCAACTAGACCGGATGTTGCGACTGAGCAAACATCATTTGATACATGCCACCATCCTAAATTGTTAGGAGCAGCTCGGAAATCAAACCAGTCGCCAGAAGCACGATTAAAAAGACTTGGAGCAACGGAAGAATCAATCTTGAATCCAAGTTCCATTAAGCATCTTATGATATGATAAGAAGGCTGAATACACCAAGCTCCAGCACGGAATACTTTGCATCTATACTGAGGTATTATTGGATTTAGAATATCCTCAAGGGCGGTTTTCCCAAAAACAAGTATTTTTTTAACTTCCGAAGATGACAGATCACCAATTCTCCATCTGGAGTTATCCAGTTGCCATAAACCATTTTTCAAATGTTTTGAGCCTATCCACTGGGGATGCAAGTGAAGTTGAGCATCATGGCCTCTCATAACAGCGTTACAGATTTGTTGTTCAACAGAAGCTATCTGCAAAGCCATATCTGATTGACCGTTAAACCACTCACGTTTCATTGAATAAAATTCAAGCATTTCCACAAAGAGTGTTACCGGAGCATTATAGCTCTCGGCAATATTTAAGATTCTGTTAGTTGGAGAAATAAGGCAGTTGTTCAGGCTACCCGTACCATTGCCGAATATTTCATAATCGACTGTCAGGATTATATGATCAACTCTCTTTGACATTTCAATGTACCAGGTCTCTCGTCAACAAGGGGATTGGATGGGGTGTCAAGTGGTAAGTTATTTCCTGAATAGGCGGCAGTTTTCGCCGGAATCGGTACGTAATATGCTATATTTACAATATAACCGGCGAGGAACCAATATAAATAGCCATATAAATTGACACGCATCGTGTTCAAATAAATTGTTGAAATTAGCAAAACCAAGCTCAATCCCAAGAAGCCAATAGATAATACACCTTGTATTCCTGAAAATTGTTTTAAGGAAAGGCACTTGAAAAAAAATGTGATGCAGATACCAAAGTACAGTAAAGTACCCAATATACCGTATTCCCAGAGCATGTTGCCGACAAAAATCCTATCTATTTTTAGAACCTTATAGCTGTAAAAATACTCTCCGATCGCAGCAGTAAAAAATGAATCGGACGCATTTCCAGCCCCAACACCAAAAAGGAGATTTTTTGAAGTATTATTAATATTTTTGTAGGCAAAGATTATCTGCGGAATTCTGCTTAATTTTCCAGACTCGGTATATTTATCATAATAGATATAATCTAAGCTCTTTTTCGGATTAGTAATGTATGTATCAATTCTTCTTTCAGGTGTGCTTGCATAATAATAGTTATAGACGTATCCATATATACCAGATAACATTGCGGTGCAGATAAAAATAACTACAAGGCTCCTGATTTTACCTTTTGCCTCCGGGATGAAAAGAATAATGGAAAAAAATATTATAGGAATGAGAAACAGACTTATCTTGGTTTCGTTAAGAGCCATGGGTAAAAATAGGATGATCAATCCCAATAGATAATTTTTGGGCCTCAGGTGATATTTGAAATAATAGGCTGTCCAAAATATGATCATAAAAGCGCAAAATAAACTCAATACGCCCGAAGTGTGCGCTCCTAAAGTTCCACCCACAACGTCTCCAGAACGTATCTTAAATAATAAACGCTGTAAGATAGCTATAGGACATTGCAAAAAGGAAAGGGAAAGTATGAACTTGATAAATTTCTTCATGAAATCATCAGAGAAATCGTAATAAAAAGGAAGCAGAAAAAATGGTAAGAACTTGAGGTGATTTCGTACTCCAGCGATTGCTACGCTGGCATCTACATTGTTTATGATAATGCCAAAAAGGGTCAAACCGGCAAAAAGATAAACAAGTAAATACGGGGCTTGTAAAGGAATCTTTTTATACTTCATGGCGTTGAGAAGTATATATAGAAAAACAATTATTGATAGTACTTCAGGCAGCCAGGTGATCTGCCTTGGTATTAGAAACCATTTTTCGGAGAGCCAATTGAGGAACAGAATGCCAAGAAATAACAAATAGACAGTTTTTTCAGCATTGTCAAAAAGATATAAAAAAAAGCCTATCCCCATCACGCCGACTATAATGTAATAGTTACTATCAGTAATGGCGCGGGACACTTGATATATAAGAAGTAATAAGCCTGATAATAGAAGGACAGATCGCACATTTTGGGGAAATACTCTATTTAGACGCATAATATTTCCTCTTCAGGTAATTCGCCAGCTTTTTGCCTTGGACTTTCCATTCACAGTTTTGTCTGACAAAGTCTGGAGCCTTCTTCGCGGCCTCTGCTAATATGACACGGTTGCCATAGGCATATTCAATAGCCCTGGCAAAATCTTCCACTCTGTCTCCTTCAGTCCAAACAACAAAGTTCTTATTTTTAACAATATTCTTATGAGCGGGAATTGGGGTGAGGATTATAGGTTTTCCGCATGCAAGATACTCAAAAACCTTTATAGGACTAGAGACGTTCCATTCAGGCCGGTTTGGAAGAGAACAAATAAAGCAGTCGGTATCTCTAAGGTGTTTGGGAACAAGTTCATATTGGATATAGCCCTTAAAGACCACCATTTTGTCAAGCCCAAGGTCAGAACTTATTCTTTTTAGACGTGTCAAATCATGGCCATCCCCAATAACCTGAAGCACTACATTTTCTTTGTATATGCCTTTCAACCTGGATAAGGCCTCCAATACCAAATCAATTCCCCTGTTCATGGTTACTACTCCCAAGTAAGTGATTACGAATCTATCACTTTGGAGTCCAGATTTTTTTTTCAATGTCGTAAAATGTCGTATATTGACCCCGGACCGCCATATTACGTAGTCGAGAAAACTCGTATAGAACTCCTGCTCCACACTCTGCTTCAGCAGCTCAGTGATGAATGAAAAACTGTCCGGCACACGCTTGAACAATTTGAAAGGGAGTCTCCAGAAAAGCAGGTGGTCAATGCGGTCTCTAAGGTTATAAATCTCCACAGGAACAGTCCTGACATCGAGATGCACATTAAATTTTTTTATCAACTTCAGAAAAAATCCTAACCACAGGGCTCCCGGTGAAACAATGACAATATCGCTCTGACTGGTCCTTCTGACAAGCCAGAAAAGTATATTTGCCATAAGAGAATATCTGAACAATCCTGCAACATCAACAGCCTTGAAATATTTTATCCTCAATTGATAATCTTTAGGAATATATTTTTCGTTTTTAAAGCCGCACAAAAGAGTGACAACAAACTTCTCCTTTATTAAAGCCTCACTTATTTCCAACCAGGTGGCCTTGTTGCCTTTTTGGTCAAAACGGTTCAGATCAATCCAGTAAATATTTTGCAATTCTTCCCCATTATCCTATAGCTATTTTGTGAAAAGAGTTAATCGTCAACTACTTGACGATTAACTCCATAATTTTCTCTACGTTGGCAAGAGAATGATTTCTAATAGCGTATTGCTGGGCTTTTTCTCCCATGGTCTCTCTAAGATCTTTATCTTCTATAAGCCTCTCAGTATCCTTAATTAATTGCTCAAAGCTTCCAGAATGAAACCCTATTCCATAATTTTTTAATATGTTGTCGGGGTCAACATTCAGACTAACAACAGGGACACGTCTCATCCATGCCTGAATAAATGTATTTGGGAATCCTTCAAAATCACTTGTATTGACAAAAATATGTGCCTGGCAAAAGAGTTCATTGACTTCTTCTAATGTTCTTTCGCCGAGGTGAACTAAATTCCTAATGTTTGCAATTTCATCTTCAATCGGAGGCCAGTGTTTCTTACCTTGTTTCCTCCCAACCATGTAAAATCGTACGTTATCAAATCGTTCAAAATGTTTTGCCACTTTAACAAATAGTTCCGGACGCTTTATATCCTTAAAATTAGAAACCCATGAGATTTTGATAGGGTTTTCTTTTTTGATTTCACAAGAAGCATAGGGATGAAAATTTGGAATAATAGCATCACATTTTCTCGCATAATGTTCTTTTAAAAGCTTAGACTGACGTTTGGTTTGTCCAATTATTTTTGAACAATTTCTTATTCCGTATTCTGCTATTTTTCTATCGATATAATCAAAAATTATTTGTTTTTTTAAATTGAATTCCCAAGGTTTTACATCTTTGTCAGAGGAAACGTGCCATATCATGTTTTTATTGTATTTATTGGCATAAAAAGCGGCGATTCCGGTATAAGCACAGCTCACCCTTTGATATATAATGTCTGGATTAATCCCCCTTAAGATGCCATAAACTTTAACACTATCTAAGAAATAGCTTTTACCAAGTCTATTTAATACTTTAATATAGGGTATTTTTAGTAATTTTATATTATCAGCCTTATCTGGTATGTTACGCGCCAAATAAAAAGTATCATATAAATTAGTAATTTCATCGATTAAGACTTTTATTTGGTATTCTGCGCCACCAAATTCGACATCCCAATGATGCTCTGTAAGGAAAACGATACGCTTTTTCATTTGGGACACCGTTGAATTCTCCTAAAAATAGTGAAATTCACCAATATGATGTGACATAAGGTAGATTGCTCAATGGGGTAAGGAAAACTCATAGAAGCGGCATGAGCAAGAAATTACTTGTGGCAGCAACAGACATATCAGGAATTTGTAATGTTTTATTGCACCTTTTCAGCTCTAAGGTATATGTTCTGTTTTGTTACAATATTATTTCCAAGGAATTCCCCCATGAATTTTCCAAAAGCTGTTCTCTCATAATTAGAGTAAGTATTCTCAGCAAATGCAACTTCGATTTTGAATCCAGCTGACTTCACGAATTCTGAAATACTTTCCAACGTTTGACAATTTATATGTGTATCCTTAGGGCATTGCCCCGTAATTTTCCACTTTAAACGTCTCGCCAACATAACTCCCCTGTGATAAGTCCCAATAGCTTTAGAATATAGATCTCTTGGTAACCAAAATAATAGAATTGGTATTACGCTGCATTTTTTAAATTCCATGAAGCAGTAAGCATATTTATTGGGGTACGTTTGTAGAACTAGATTCCCTCCATCTTTGAGTGTTCTGTGAGATTCTCTCAGCATATATTCAAGATCCTCATCGACTAAATATTCTATTATATCACATGCAATGACCACATCAAAGCTCTCATCCACAAGTGGAAGAGCCTTTACATTTCCCTGGACAAAATATGCATTGGTATGGTTCAGTTGTTCCCTCAGCTCAATTGCCTTTTTGAGAGGCATATTTGCAAAGTCAATACCGACGGTAATTCTTGATTCTTTTGACAGACAAAGTGCATATGTTCCGATTTGCGTTCCAAGATCAAGTGCCTTCTTTCCACGCAGGCTCCCGATAAGTGCCTTCATTTTTAGCATTTTTTGATGCCAGTGACCCTTACCGTTAATCAACTCATTAAATTTGGCTATTTGTGATGAGATAACGTGTTCATCGTTGTAAGAACTATCATTGGACAAAATTCTTAACGGTTTTTGCGTTTTAATCGTACTTTTTTTCCCTCTAAACATTTTGACTCCTCTGTAAAGCTACTCATTATATACACATAGCCAATCCTCAAAAAAGCTCAAAAAAGCTTGATTCAGGCGATCTGGATTCCTAAGAATTTTGCTATAAAACTCAGTTTACTGTTTTTGTTTGCTATAAGCTCAATAGCCTTTTTCTCATACTGATTGAAAAGGTTGCAACGAAACTGAAGCACAAAAGATACAGTAAACATAATCAAGCAAATGATGAATACTGCAAGATCATTTAAGATGAAGCATTTTATGACCAGAGCTATCGTCGAAACAGAACCCCAGAAGAGAGTACTTATTAAAAAATATTTTCCCATTCCTCTAAAATTCGCTTCGTTCCTTACAAAATACCAGATAAAAATATTCTTGCCCAGAATTGCCGTTCCAGTAGCGAAAACTGCTCCCCAGATCCCAAAGTATTTGATCAGCAAAATATCCGCTATTAGATTGTACACAGCAAAGACCTTACTGTAGAGAATAATATCTGATTTCTCTTTCAACTGAGCAACAAGGCCTACCGGCATTTGAAAGGCATTTATCATAGAGAAGAAATATACAACTGTGAGAACATGGCAATATTCCAAAAACTTCCCACCAAACAAAAGTTTAATAAATTCCTCTCCAAACACAGCGATAAAAAAGAAAATCGGGATATTGAAGAGATAGTTTAGTTTAATAAGTGACTGATAGAATTGATTGATCTGCTGTGTATCCGTGAGTGATCCCAACGAAAAAAAAGCAGGCCGGATGACATCAAGAAGATAGTTGACCGGTATGAGTCTTCGGATCATCCTGGTTATTCTTTGACAAAAACTATACGCTCCAACCGCCACGGGGTTCAAATACATGACGATGATAAAATTATCAAAGTCCGCATTAAGAAGCCCTACACCCGTATCATTGAAATTATAGAATAGAGCGTAACGGATAAGCCTCCTTTTCTCGTCCCTGTTGATGCTTTGCTTATGCCCTTTAGAGGTTGGTATCTTTTTGTAGTAAATGATTTGAAGAATACCAAAAATAATAGAGTAGGCTAAAAGGTCTATTATCAGTATAAACCAGAGATCCATTTCCGTCATTACTGCCAAAGCATATCCTACAGCCTTGATAAGCACGAAGACAAAGGAAAATCCCTGAGAATATTTTTGAAGAAAATAGGAACCGAGACATGTTTCAAGGAGCCCTCTCTGCATATGGAGCAATACAATTAAGGTAAAAAGCATGAAATAATTCTTGTAGGCAAAAATTTTCAGATAAGAGGCGATAAGTTCCCAGAAAATCAATCCCAAACCAAGAATAACGACATTGGAAAAAAGGCGTATAATCGAGGCGACTCGATACAAATTGTTGGCGATTCTAAATTCACCCTTAATGTAATATTCGGGGATGTATCGCTGAAGCGTATTGGCAAGCCCGAAGGATGCGACCATCCCTAATAAACCGATTACGGAATAGAGCAAATTGTATATCCCATAATCGTGCTCAGAAAGTGCTCTGACAAGAAGAACGGTGACAACAAGAGATGTCGCTTGAGACAATACCCTGAAAACAACAGTATATTTCGTTGCACTAAGACTCTTTTTTACAATTTGTTCCTTATTCATATTCGGAAAAAATTAGTCGTAAAGGGCGGCAAATTAGATCGTTGGGTCGTTGTGACCAAGTTTTTATAACATGACAAAATTCTATAATAACTTCATTCGGATTTAGGTGAGATTAATGCTTTTAGCAGCCTCTTCGATTGTTTGAAAGTGAATATCATTTTTTCTAGAATATATTCTTCTTAGTCCGTGGGCGTGGTAACCTATTTCGTGTCCTTGGTTTTTTATTATATCCAATAGAAAACGAAATTTTGATCCGATTTGACAGATGTTATCTTCTTGAACAAAAAAAGTAGCCATTACTTTATATTTGGAAAACAATTCTAATAGGTTAGGAAGGATAAGGTTAATTCCAAAAAAAAGTGGAATATGGATTATTAGCGGAATCTCCTTCTGTATCTATTGTAATACACACCTTTGTCATTTTTTTATCTTTATAGTGAGTAAACTGATCAGGGAAAGGCCATTCGTTAATGCCAAGGGGACGTTGCCACTATTCCACTATTTGGCGTGTTGGTCTCTTGCATAACCCAAAATTTTTCACCTTATTTTATCCCATTAAATTTCCTAAAGGAAGCCCTATTCCCCTGCCCGGATGCATTTTCGAAGATTAATTGCTTGAATGTCGATTAAGATCCATAACCTTTAGGATGACTTTTATGCCATCTCCAGGCAGTTTCGATAATTGTATAAAGATCAGGAAAATGTGGTCTCCATCCAAGTTCTTCAACAGCCTTTTGTGATGAACCTATGAGCACAGCAGGATCGCCAAACCTTTTATCAACAATTCTATATGGAATGCGGTTGCCTGTGATATTGCGCGCCATATCAATTACTTCTTTAACTGAATAGCCCGCGCCATTTCCTAAATTATATACGCCCCTGGGCTGACCGTTTAAAAGCCTTTCCAGAGCAAGAAGATGCGCCTGAACCAGGTCATATATGTGGATATAATCCCTTATACATGTTCCATCTCTTGTCGGATAATCATCTCCAAAAATTTTTATCTCTTTTATTAGACCCATTGCTGTTTGAAGAACAAGGGGAATAAGATGTGTTTCAGGCCTGTGGTCCTCTCCAAGTTCACCATCAGGATCTGCACCAGCAGCATTAAAATAGCGAAGAGAAACATATTTTATACCATAAGCATTAAAAAAATCGTCGAGGATTTGCTCCATCATGAGTTTACTTCTGCCATAGGGGCTTATTGGATTTTGAGGATGCTTTTCAGTAATAGGAATTTCTAAAGGTTCTCCGTAAGTAGCACAGGATGAAGAAAAAATAAAATTGGAAATGTTTTTCTTAACCATAACCTCGAGTAGACTTATAGGCGCAGCAACATTATTGCGATAGTATTTCCCAGGTTCTGTAACAGATTCTCCTACATAGCAAAAAGCTGCAAAATGCATTACACCCTTAATTTCATATTTGGAGAAAATTTTCTCGATCAAATATTTATCCGCCATGGAACCTTCGATAAAAGGACCCCATTTAACTGCTTCTCGATGACCGCAAACAAGGTTGTCAAGAACAACAGGCATATATCCATTTGTTGCCAAATGCTTGCACATATGAGAACCAATATAGCCTGCTCCACCGATCACTAATATGTTTTTCATTACTATTTCTCCACCCTAATTGAGGGCTCTGCTTATCGTGATAGTTCAGCACAGAGCGCACAGAGTACACAGAATAAACTATTTTATTGATTAACCGGCACATTTTATGACAAGTCAGCTAAAAGGACAAGCAACTGTTCGGCGACTTTCTTACGGCCTGTTTCGTTAATTGGTACAGATTTTCACGGTCATTAGGCCACACCTTTATTTGTCGTTTAATAGCTTGTGCCCAGAGTTCTATGAAACTTGTTACTATCCTCTTGAGGCAAGGGAGCGGCCACAAGAGCTGCAAGGACGGTAAATAACAGGGCATTCGCAGGTATATGGAGGTTGAAATCGCTAATGCTGTGAATCAGGATTGCCGTTATTCCGGACATGGCGCCAACGGTAATCCCACGGACCAGACGGCTGGAGTTCTTTAGCTTCTGAAATCCCTTCTTGTAAAGCACAATAATTATCCAGACTATAATAGCAAAAAAAGGAAGTCCTAATTCAGAAGTAAAATGCAAGTAATCATTATGAGCCATGAAGTTACGGTATAGAAGCCCCTGTGGCTGGTATTGCGTAAAAACGGTAGCAAATGTACCCGGCCCGGTGCCCAATAGAGGATGATCAAGAATCATATCAACAACCCCATTCCAGACCGTTACCCGGGCGCTAAGGTTTGGAATTTCTTTTTTTTGCTCAAAGGTCCGTATTCTTTCTACTACAGGTGTACTGGCCAAAACAACCAATGCTAGTGCTAAAAATCCGCCGGCCAGAGCTGCGATTAATCTCTTGTTTCTGAAATGACGGTTTGTCACAAGGGCAATAGCCATAAAAACCAGCCCTATGAGCGAGCCAATCCACCCCCCCCTTGAAAGAGAAAGGATCAGGGCTGTTAGCATGATAAAGAGAAGAAAGATCATCAAAATGAGCCTGCCTCCTCTTAAACTGGTTAAGAAAAGACCCAGGATTAAGGGAATAGCCATTTCCATATAACCAGCCAAATGATTGTGATTGCCATAGGTAGACGATAATAAATCCGCACTATATTTCAGATCAGGGTATTCCCACCATGGGAAGGGATTGACTCCAAACCTTTTGAAAATGCCAAAAATGGAGAGAAATGTAGCAATTCCGATAATTATATAGACGAGCTGACGAAATTGAGTTCTGGTGCGAACAGTATGGATGACGAGATAGTAAATGGTTAAGTAGTTAAGTAGTAGAACAAGGGACCAGATACTGGTGTATTTATGAACGGAAAAAACTGTTGACAGGATTAACAAGACTAACAGAAAAATTATCGGTTTGTCTAATGGGGTGTTGATCCATTTCCAATTCCAGGTCAGGCTTTTTCCCAGCAAAAAGGCAGTCACTGCTATCAAAGTGACCAGGTAGATGACACTCACGGCCCAGCCCTGGACAGACCCTCTGGCGAGAGGGGTGAAGATCAGCAGGGCATATATTGCGTAACGAGTGCATAGCGCACAGCGCATAGCGCATAGCGAATGCGCAGACTGATTACCTTTTCTCTTTGCCATACCCCTTGCCCTTTGCTCTACGCTCTAGCATAGCTCCGCCCCTTCAATTACATGGGACAATGCGAGTTAACCAATTATAATTATTGTAATTTTATCTGAACAAGTGAGAGGGCATCTTATTCATATAAATAAATTATATATGAATATCAATAAGATGTCAATATTAGTCAATACGAATACTTAGGCAGGATTTGTAGAATCAGGATGCTCTGCTCGAAGGGCATTATATCTTTTTCGATATTTTTCTTTTTTCGGATCAAGATCAATAGCCTTCTGATAATTTTTAAGGGTAAAAGACCATTCTCCCAGCTTATAGTAAGCTTCAGCTAAGTGGACGTAATACTCGGCATCATAAGGATTTAGGGCAATAGCCGTTTTCCAGTCCTCAATTGCTCCCTGGTAGTCTTTAAGATCCATTCTTATAAAGGCCCTTTTGTTATAAAGCCTGAGGGATGGTTCTGATGAATGTTTTATAGCAAGCCCTGCCTCCTTTTCGGCTCTCTCCAGCTTCTTTAGCCGTTTGAGCACCTTGGAGAATATTAGGTGATAACGGCTGTTTTCCGGATCAAGCACCGTGGCCTTCTGAATGGCCAGTTCCATTCTATCCAAATCCTTTTCTTTTTCAGCAATTATGGCTAACCAGTAGTAAGCTTCGGCTGTTGGCTCTTTTTGGTTCAGTTCTTTTAAAATCCGCTGAGCCTTATTATATTGTTTCAGATCAATAACTGATCGAACAAGCAAAATATCCATCTGGGAAGAAAGCGCAAAACTGTTGCTTATCCGTTCATAAAAGCTATTTAGTTCTTCTGAGTAGCTATTTTTCTTATATGCCCAGAAAAGGCCTTCTAAATCCTTCTCCCTGGTTCGGCTAATTGAAACTGCCTTAAAGAAAAAATTTTCTGCTTCTTCAAGTTGCCCATTTTCCAAATAAAGACGGCCTAAATGAAAAAAGTTATTAGAATTGTTGTTGATTTCTTGATAGGCTAAAGCCTTTTGATAATGTATTATCGCCCCTTGCCAATCCTTTTCTCCTGCTAAAAGAAAAGACATAGACATATGAGCAAGTCTTCGATCAATTCTCTCATCAATAGCCTGTTGCAAACCATTCTTAAGCGCCTCCATGATGACATCCTGAGACCAGAATTCCTCTTTTTTCACAAAATTGTAAACTGGTGGATATATACGTGCCATATTGCTAACAACTTCCAAGAGGAGTTCCTTTTTTTTTTGCCAATACAGATAGCGGACAAAGGCAAAGTGGATTAGGACCCCATTGGGTCTAAGGCAAATGGACTTTTGAAAGTAAGGAAAGGCATTATAAGACTTATCTTTTTGATGTTGTAGATAGGGAGATATTATTTCAAGACGAGCCTCTCCCCTGGCCAGACCAAAAACCGCCTCTGAATCAATGGGATTGAGGTAAGCTGACTTAAGATAGGCATGTTTTGCCTTTGTTGCAAAGTGAAAGGCCTCTTCAACAGGCTTTAACTCTCCAGAATTATGATATGCTTTACCAAGTTTTTCCCAGAATAAATATTCGTTGGGCTGATAATGGATGGCTGTTTCAAGATGTTCGATAGCAGAGCCATAATATCCATCCCTAATATTATTAACGGCTTTATAATAATGGATCTGTGATATAAGGCGGAGACAAAGTGAATAAAAAATAAGAATGAAAAACAATGAAATCAGTATAGAAATGAGATATTTTGGATACTTAGACATAGCGTACAGCTATTCTTTTTCTCCATAGTATTTTGAGTAGTATTTATAATAAGCTTCTCTCTTGAAATCAACCTGATTTAGCACAACTCCTATAAGATTGGCCTTGGCCATCTGGAGCTTTTCAACGGTCTTTTTTACCAATTCCCGGTTTGTCATGCCTGCTTTTACTATTAATACCACACCATCCGTTTGTGGTGCAAGAATTAGGGCGTCACTGGCTGGTAAAATTGGAGGCGAATCAATTATCAGAACGTCAAACCGCCTCTCAAAAAAGGAAAGCAAAAAAGACATTCGCCTGGAATCAAGAAGCTCAGCCGGATTAGGAGGGAGAGGACCGCTTGGCAAGAAAAAAAGGTTTTCTTCATTGGTTTTCACAATATTCGAATAAATTTTTTTTTGCAGATAGAAAAATTCCTCCTCTCCAATGAGCACCTGCCTATAGAGTTTATTTAAATTAGACGGTTCAAATGAGGGCTGCGCAAAATGAGAGTCATTTAGTTTATTAAAAGAAAACTTTCCTGATTTAAACTGCAAGGCATTACGCAACCCTTCTATCATGTGGAGATTAATGAAACCTGATAGATCTTCCTCTTTAACAAAACCCATATTTATGAGTATGAAACCCAGTTTCTGGCCTGTATTCTCTTTGCGTATAAGGACTTGCTCAATCTGTTCCTGAGTAACCACCTTGTTCTTTAGCAACAGAGTTGCCATTTTTTTTTCTTCAGGTCTTGTCAGCCATTGAATATCCACCAGTTCCCCTTGCAGAAAATAGATGTTTATTTTCTCATCCCCCTCAGTTAGATTCAAACAGCCGGTTCTTTTCTGGAATAAGAGCAGCCATAAAAGATCACTTACTCCGAACTCAGAAAGGGATCCGGACCGGACATCAGCGCTTAGAGTATCGGACAGCAAACCGCTAAGACCTAAAGAATTTTGTGAATGAATTATATGGCTAAGACTCGGTTTCCGCATGTCGGCGTCTATGATTAGCACTTTCTTTCCGGCCCTTGAGATGGTATATGCTAAATTAGCTGATGTGGTTGTCTTGCCCTCCTCCTGACCAGAGCTGGTGATCAAAAGTGATTTAAGCTCCTTATCCATAAAAGAAAAGTGAATATTTATGCGTAAGTTCCTGAAGCTTTCCGCAAAACGGGATTTGTCAGGATAGGTAGCCAAAAACAACTTTCTTGAAGCTTCGGCTTTGCTCTTATATTTTTTTCCACTTAATTTCACTTCCTTACCTCATTCCCCTTGGCCTCAACCTGATCAGCCAGTGGAATTACGGAGAGGACCGGCAAACCGAGATATCTCTGGATATCCTCCTCGGTGCGCAAGGTTCTGTCAAGATATTCCCACAAAAAACTGACCCCGATTCCGGTCATAAGTCCAAATATAATACTTAATATAACATTCATTAATTTATTTGGCCTAACCGGAGCATTTGGCAATACAGCCTTGTCTGTAATCCGTATGTTCGAAACATCGACATTTCCTGTGATATCGGCCTCCTTTAGCCTGGCCAGGATGGTATCATACAGATTCTGGTTCATTTCCACGTTTCTTTTCAGAATGTTGAAGTTGAGTTCCTTCTTGTTGATCTCCATGGCCTCTTTTTCAAAATCGGCCATGGTCTTCTGAAGAACCTTTTCTTTGGACAAAAGAACCGTCCGCTCGGCCTTTAGATTATCCAATTCTTTTCTCATCTCCTGACGTAGTTTCTTACGGATATCATCTATTCTCGTCTTGGTCTGAATAACCTTATTGTGTTTGGATTTGTAAATTTTCATGAGATGAGAAAGCTCGACCTCTGCGTTCATCAGTTGACCATAAAGATCATCAATGAATTCACTTGCTATCAGGGAACGAAGATTAGGGATGTCTTTGCCGGATTTCGAGATCACCTCCAATTGGGCCAATTTGGCATCCAGCTCAAGTCGCCTGTTCCTGGCCTGGATATAAGCATCATTAAACTCCGTTATTTTCTGTGCAATAATCTTTTGGCTCTCTTCCACGGAGATCAATGTTTCCCTCTGTTTGTATGCCAGAAACTCCTCTTCGGCATCTTCCAGCTCTTTCTTCATCTCGTACAGATGATCGGTGAGCCAGCTCAGTGTATTATGAGACGATGTCAGCCGGTTGTTAATATCAAAGTCGATATAGGCCTTGGCCAGTACATTGGCAATATCCCTGGCCATGGCAGGGTCATGATCTTCCACATTCACCCTCAGAAGACGGGTATCTCTTACCTCTTCAATATCAATTTTTTTCTGTAGTTTTTTGATAAGTTGGGTTAACTTCTCATGGGGGGATAATAATTTTTCTTCAAGTCCTAGCAGAAGACGAATATTTTTCTTAAACTGGCCAAGAAGTTTTTTAATGAAACTGACTTCTAACTCTTTCTCTCTGTCAAGTTTAAGATTTTTTATAACCTGCTCAAGTACAGAACGTGATGTGATCAGCTTGAAATGTGTGTTGAAAGTTAAAGATTGAGAAACATAACTCTCATAGTCCAATCTCTCGCCGGTCAGGGGCGATGTACTCTGTTGCTTTTCAATAACAATTGTGGCGGTAGCCCTATAGACCGGCTTCATCAGCAGGGTAAAGAAAAGGGTCAGTGCGACTGTGATCACAAAAGAAGCGATTATAAGCGACTTGTGCTTGGTGAGGATATAGTAATATTCGGTAAGGTGTACTGACTGTTCTTTTTCTGTGAGGTTCATTCTCTTTCCGATATTAGGACGCATGGCGCATGATAAAAAGCCAAACTTATGCCTCTATTCTTTATTCTCTTCGCTCTCCGCTCTATGCTCTATGCTCTTAGAGCCATGTTTCCGGGACATGTATCCTATCACCGGACTTAAGTTCAATATCCAGAATTTTTCCCTTCTTCACATCGTCGAGGTTTATTTTGATGATCTCCAAGCTGTCTTCCTTTTTACGAATGATTCGCGTACGATTCGGGGCAGCAAACCTGCCAAAACCACCGGCCATGATGCAGGCATTCATGGCGGTCATCCCCGGCTGGTAGTCATAGAGACCCGGCATCTTCACTTGCCCTTCCACAAATATTATTGATTCGCCCAGATCGAGTGACTTCTGAAGCGGAATATAAACCACATCGCCAGGCTCGAGCATCAGGTTGACGCTCATGTCCCCTTTGTCCAAAAGTCTCTGTAAATCTACTTTTATGGGTTCCGTACGGAAAGGCGGATTCTCTCTCTTCTTCCCTGCCATGGTTTCATTAGTAGCGGGACTCCTCATGATATAGGCCAGATTGCCGCGCTCTGACAAAACCCCCTCGGCTTTGGCAATCAACTCCATCAGGCTGGCTTCGGTAGTCATTTCATACAGGCCCGGCATCTTCACTGCACCGGAGATGTAGTAATGCAAGCTGTGATATTCCTTGATACAGATGTTTACCTTGGGATTTACAAAGTACTCTTCGGCCAGGGGTTCGGCAATTTTTACCTCTAATTGGCTGGGAGTCAAGCCTTTGGCCCTGATAGTACCAATAAAAGGAGCATTTATAGTGCCATGAGATGAGACTGTCAGATCTGCGTCATGCTGCTTCTCACCACCAGCAAATATTATGATATTAATAACATCATTTGGTCCTATCAGGTAGGCTTTTCCTTCCCTGGCATAAGTACTAATGGAAAATATAAAAGTAACTATTTGTAAAAGAACAAAAAGAATATATCCTGATTTTAATTCTCTCATAACACTCATAAGTTATTTGTCATGTTAAATTTAATAATATAAGCCCTCTTCACTATATTCTCCTCTACTGCCTATATCATAATTAAAATCGAATTTAACCATTACATATTTATCTACATAATCATAGCTGTCTATATTTGAATCCCTTTCTTCTTTGCCAGCTTCAAAAGAGAGGGTCATTCGCTCTGAGATAAGATAACCGATGCTTGCAGAGACGTCATATCTATCATCCTCCCTTATGCCAGGTGATCTGTAATCAGAAATTTGATAATAACCTTTTAACCTGGCTAATATCTTTTCATAAAAGACATGCCCTACACTCATGGTATAACGATCGCATGTATAATAATCATAAAAATATCCTAAATTATTAAAGTTCTGTTCAAAGGCAAAATGAATATGATTCCTTGCCCTTATAAAATAGTCTCCCAGAAAACGTGTCGTTTCAGGGATCGGCGGATTCTGCCATGTAATAGCTAATCTATAATTAACGTCATCTACATCTTCTGCATCTCTATCATTAAAATCACGGTTATGATATCCGATTCCCGCCTCAAAGGAAAAATATTTATAACGCTTTTGCAAAAGCAGCTTAATCTGATCCGAAGTATACTCAGAGCCGCTAAGTATATCATCATATTCTACTGCCCAACGCTGATAGTCAAGATCAAGAGTTATCGTGCGTGTGGGATTGTAAAGCAGGTTAAAGATTCCCCTGTGCTCGGTAAAGTCATCAATATCTGTGTCAGCAAACCATCTATCGGTTCGACGGTAACGCAATCCGAGCGAAAACCTGTTCTCAAAATCAATAAAGATTAGGGGAGTAAAACGATTTATATCGTATTTTCTTCTCTCAACGCTATCTGAAATTACATAGTTTGTTAGTTCGTCGTATACGCCGGCGGTTCGCGTTCTATAAAAGGAATCTCTTAAGCCCAGAGTTGCACGTCTGGTAAGGGCATGGTTGGCATTAAAAATCAATAGGTGACCGACATAATTCTCATCATCTGCCGGGTCTGCACCTTCGGGCACATCACTTTTATCATCATAGAAATATGCTTCCATGGTATAGTTTAGAAGTACTTTGCTCTTGCGTGTTTCAAACCCAAGTTGAATTCCAGGTTGAAGAAGATAGGTGTAAACTTCCCTTTCATTAGATGGCGCCTTATAAAAGTTACTTTCCATCTGTCCACTAACTGTGAACATCGGCTTAATAATAAACTTAGTTTCAGCCAGTCCAAGTGTAGTAAGAGATATAATTGACAGGAAAATCAAGAGTAAGATAAGAAGGGTCTTTTTAAACATAATATGTCTCCTTTCGTCCTTTAAATAGTCGAGTAGTCGAGTAGTCAACCACTCGACCACTCGACCAATATCAAAGAGAATTATACTATAATCTTGGTGTCTTTGTGGCTGAACTATTACTATTTTTCTGATATCCTTATCCTGTCAAAAAAAGGAAATTCTATTTAACCTAAGGGCTCGGTCAAAAATAACTTGGCATTTTTGCATCCCAACTTCACCATATCTTTCATCGATCTTCATTCGCAAAAATCCTCGAAATAGCCCGCTATTCCTGCGGTTTTGCTCAATCAGATCGATGAAATCTACAGCAAATTTGGGCGCAAATTCTACCAACTTATTTTTGACCGAGCCCTAAGTTGAGCAATTTTTTGCGAAGAAATGTGCCAAGATTTTGATGTAGCAAGGTTTGTGAAAAGCGTAGGCATACCAATGGATATGTCGAGACTTTTCGCAAGTCCTTGATGCGCAAGAGATTGGTGCAGATCGAGTAAAAAATCGCTCAATTTAGGTTTAATCATGGCGTTATATCTATATGGGACTGGCTCTGCCATCTAAAGGCAATGATTGAGTGCCCATAGGGATGTAAAGCCTAACTTCTATTTCATAGGCTTCTATGGTATCTAAGTACACACCAGTGCCTACAATCCAACCCCATGTCTTAAATAATCTGACAAGAGATACCTTTTGAACTGGTTTTTTCCCTTCATATCTAGGCCATAAATAGTCAATATACCCTTGTTCTTTTTCACGACAAATTTTGATGAATTCAACGAAAATCTCTTTTCCGTTTTGATCTTTAAAATCACTTAGATCTTTGCCCACTAAATCAGGAATATAAGGATCCATTATCATCTTTCCCTGAAGATCATTTATCCAGAAATAATCTTTTTTTTCAGGACCCCATCTAACAATTTTAATAAAATCTTTTGCCTTTCGCTGTTTTTCCTCAAAACTAAGATCCTTTTCTTTTTCAATCGACTCTAATTCACTAAAAACTCTATTCATAGCCTTTTGTAATGCCGCTTGATATGCTGGCTTCTGTTTTTGAGAGCTATCGTCTATCTCGTCACCTGTTCCTTTGTCTGCATTACTGGCCAAATAAACGGGCAAGATCTCTGTTGCACTGAGATTCCCAATCAATAAAGACAATACCCCAATTGTAACAACAAACAAAGTAACAGCCCATAAACCGGCTATGAGCGCTCCTGCCTTCTCCCCTTTTTTTGCAAATTTTAACATAATCCCATCTCCTCTTTTCAAAACTTAAGATAGACCACCTAACCCGGATATCTCACGAGCTATCGACATTTTTCATGAAATATTCGGGTTACCGCTTGATATTTTTACTATATATTTATAAAATATTTATGTCAAAATAAATTTATGCACCTATTCAATATCCCTAACTATTATAGTATAGTAATTTCTATGAGCAATTATCATTATCGTGTTATTTTTCCTTCCTAAAAAAGCAAGGAGGAATGGCAGGGGGACGGGTTAATCGTCCTCAGCGGGTCCAAATGAGCTTTCGAAAAGTTCGTAAATTGCTCCGCGGCCTTCGTCGCTGAGATTTCGGGTTCCGGTTCCGACAAATGTCTTGTCTATGATTACAGGCGCTTCAGCTACCCACCCGTTATCCTTCCAACAGAACCACCCCTTGCGCTCCTGATCATACACGCTGACTGGACGGTTAAAGAGCTTTGCCAGCTCAACACCCCAGCCGGTTCCCCCTTTAACAGTGTCATCTGGCTGTATCCATCCGACCGCTATCACGTGGTAGCCGTTGTTAACCATGTGAAAAATGGACTGGATGACCTTTCGGATCTTTCCAGCCCTTGAATAGTTTCGGCCCATGCGGGTAGAAACTATCTCCATGCTGACATTCCCCTTTTCAAGTTCTTCCGGACTCAGCACCCGAACGCCCCTGGAACGCTCGATATCGTGCCCCTCGAACGAAAAGTTAACTTCCTGAATCCCCCAGCGATCAGCAAGCCTCCCGAACTCAGCCTCAGCCCCTTTGTGCCCACCGCTGTAAAGAGTAATATTAGAACGATCTGTCATTATTTTTCTCCTTTTCTTTTTTGCCTTGTCGGCATTCGTGCCGCACTGTATCTCGACGGAATGCTTTAACTAAATTGAGCGATTTTTTACTCGATCTGCACCGATCTCTTGCGCATCAAGGATTCACGAAAATCCTCGACATATCCACGGGTATGCCTGCGGTTTTCGCAAACCCTTATGCATCAAGATCTCGGCACATATCTTCGCAATAAATCGCTCAACTTAGGTTTAAAAAATAAAACAAAAAGGGCATTCCTTCTTAATTTGATGGAATACCCTTTTTAACTCAGAAATATGATCTAAGGGCTCGGTAAAAAATAACTTGGCATTTTTGCATCCCAACTTCACCATATCTTTAATCGGTCTTCATTCGCAAAAGTCCTCGAAATAGCTTGCTATTCCTGCGGTTTTGCTCAATCAGATCAATTAAATCTACGGCAAATTTGGGCGCAAATTCTACCAACTTATTTTTGACCGAGCCCTAAGCTACAGTTACATTTACTGCAGCAGGTCCTTTTTGACCCTGCTCTATGTCAAAAGTAACTCTGTCGCCTTCATAAAGAGACTTGAAGCCGGTTGCATTGATTCCTGAATGATGAATAAATACATCTGGACCTTCTTCCTGCTCGATGAATCCATAACCTTTACTGCTATTAAACCATTTTACAATTCCACTAGCCATAGTTGACATCCTCCTTTCAAAAAATTCTCATAGTCCCAGACTTCAGGATGCCACTTTGACAAATGGTACTTTCCTTTAAGCACGAAACCGGCCCGCCAATTAAAGACTGGCCATTATTGATTGGATGAACAATAACACCTATTAGGCAGAAAGCAAGTTTATTTTCGATTTTTTTCTGAAAGTTGAAAAAACCGACCGGCAATGTTAATGGAGCCATTGAGTAGTAATCTATGAAATCCAGGAAAGTTGAAATAAAGGGTGTAGGCGAAATTCTTCTTGAGCGCAGCAGCCGAGCCAGGCACATAAACCTGTCTGCCCAACCATTCAAAGGAGTTCAGATTGCAGTGCCTTATGGAGTATCATTTGACAAGGCAGAAGAAGTGGCACATTCAAAGGCCGGCTGGATAAAAAAGCATCTGGCTCGAATGGAATTGTTATGATCGGGCAGGAAGCCATAAAACTTAAAAAAATAACCATATCAACCGTAAAGAAGCACGAAAACTCCTTATAAACCGGCTCAACGAACTATCAAACAAGCATGGATTTGATTATAACTCCTATTAAACAGTTAATGCCCAAAAGGGCCTGTTGCTGCCAATCGCGTTGTTGTTAACTGCCTATTTTTATTGGTGTTTGTTTTTTCGGCGCGCCCTTGGACCCAAAAAAACGTGGTGCGAAAACGAAAACACCAACCCATTGAAAACACAGTCAATATGCAACTCAACTTTTTAATAGGAGATTAAACACACAATATATGGGATGTCCAATAAAAAGGCAGGGCCACGATGACCCTGCCTTATGGATAAAAAAGCTATTCTTTCTTACTATCTATAAGGGAAAAACGTCTCATTTTTTCTTTTGGATAGATATGTGTATGCGATGAATATCTTAATATGAGTGCCTTATGGTTGTGAACAGGGCGTGATGGGCACCCCGTAATATGGTGGATGCTGAACGAGAGTAAATTCGCACCCAAAGTCGGGATCAGCGACCGCTCCAGGATCTAATATGTCATCACCATCTGCCCTTTCTCCATTTTCTACCCAATTAACAAGATCAAAGAAGGCAGCCTTCTCTTCAGAAACATCAAAATAACAGTGGCCAATATCACGAATTGCCCTCTGAACAAGCAGATTTGTTTTTCCATTGGCAGCTACTCTTTCAGCGTATATTTGTTGCATTGAGAACGGTACGTTTAAATCACCAAGTGTATGCAAACTTAACACAGGAATACTGATTTCGCCTGAAATGACGGGGATATTACCCATACCGTTCGGATGTCTTGTTTTTGGGAGAGGTTCTGAGCGATAAATCTCATCGTTCAGAGCTAACTCATCAACTGAAAGTTCTGGATCGCCATCTAATTGGTAAATAGTGTCCATATTCCCAATTATATCGGGATCCATAATCATACCGAAAACGAAATCAACCCACATCATAAACGATGAATTGTACAAAGGTCGTTCACCACCAGACAGGTACTTGATAGCATTCCTGAACGTTTCACCCGCATCGCTGAATGTAATAGGGTAGCCAAACGGAGGACCACCCAACGCAGATTTAATGGTTGGCAAGATGTCTGTTTCATAATTTTCGGGAAAAGGAACATCAACTTCTATTCCGGTCGCCCAATGGGCAATCAAATGGAATTCTTGGAAGTAGTCAAACAGTTCAAAGTCCCCCATGACACCACACATTGGCAAGGCACCATCATAAACCTTTGGATATTGCTCAATGGATACTGCTGTAATGTGGCCACCCATCGAATGTCCTGTGATGTAAATGCGGTTAGGTTTTCCTACCAAGCCATTGAAGAACATGGCCAACGAATGGGTATCTTTTACACCTTCTTTCACTGCGTAGGCATTTTTAGTGTAACTTGATGCTGCCCACGCATACCCCATATCAATTAGAAACGCCCGAATCCTTGGATTAGAAACTGTCAACTCTAGCCCATCTCCTCTATCCCCGTGGCAATACACCACCAAGTCTCCATTCCAGTTTTCGGGAACTTCGACCCGATAACCAGCACCTTTGTGAATACCCCAATAACGAACTGTCTCAGTGCTAAGTAATGCATCAAACGGGAGCTTTGATTCATCAACATAGTATTCCGGTTTAGGTCCTTCGGCGAAACCTACGGCCCCTCCTAACAAAAGAACACCAATAAAAATTGTCAGTACTTGAAAGGTTATTACTTTTTTCATCATATTTCCTCCTTTCTTAAGTTAAATATTTGTGGATAAATTTCTTAACTATTCATATCCATGTCCAGTGTAAGACTTATCACCCCTTCGATTAGAATAGAACCCCTAAAACCGCCGCTTTCTCCACCTTCTCACGATGGATTTTGCTTTGATGAGATAATTAGGCTCCCAACAGATAGATATCATCCTGTCAGGAGAGAGGCATGCACATTTTGAGATATTTCTCCATGGGGCAACCTCCTGAATAGATGTTAATGGGTAGAAGGAAAAATCTTTACGTATTTGAATAGCAAAATGTGCTTAAAGTCAATAAAATCGTTTTTTATTAGGTTTCAGATACTTGCCAAATACTTAATCTACGAAAATTCCAGGATATATCTGGTAATCGAAAGCCTTGCTTTCCTTAATTCAGATATCTTGCCAATATCTTAAATAAATTATCATATCAATATGTTGTAATATTCATAACATATCAACATCTCAGCAGGATAATTACAGCTCAATCGATTTTTTTATCGCCACAATATCTTGTATATGCTAAATTTAGTTAAAGACGGCCTCCTGGTAAAACATCCTTCCAAAGTTTACACTCCCTCGATAGTGTTGATTTCCAGATCAGCATAACGGAAGTTTGTCACCAGAGTGCTTTCCTCTTGAAGTCTTTTTTGTTCAATCAACTCCTGTTGTCGCGCCAGGGTCAATCGATATTCTGCCTCTAAACCCGTCCAAATGTGGGAATGAATCAGGGTTTGAATTGTCATGGCCGGTCACTATTACGCACCTTTTGACATCAACTCTAAAAATTTTTCACACATCCCAGAGGAAACCGATGCTTGGTTTGATGAAATAAGCGATTACCTTGAAGACAGTTCCAAATTAACTGACCAAGGTGATCATAAAATGGCAGTCCAATGTTTCAAACTGCTTCATGAACTGACCAACCAGTGACCAACCAAAACACCTCAAACAAAAAGGCTAATGTATTGAAATTTAAAAATATTAATGGTGGAGGCGGCGGGAGTCGAACCCGATGACCCTGATATTATTTATTATAATATCGGGGTTTTATTTTTTAAGGGGGCTACATGTGGGATACCACAAATAAATTTAAACGTTAAAGGGAGATTAAAATGCCAATAGAAACCAATATGCGATTAAGTAAAATGGAAGTTGAAATTTGTGTTGAATGTAAAAAGGAAATTCCTGAAGATAATGATTCCCGCTATTATACAGATGATTCTTTAGAACCTTTATGTTATAATTGTTTTATAGAAATTGAACGTCAAATGTTTTTTTAAATTTATATTTTAAGAAATAAATTTTAAATATTAACCGATTTAATATTTTCTTTTTTGAGTGATGTTATTTCCCTATCCGCATAACCTTACAAAATTATAATTATACAGTTAGAAAAACACGAAAAATCATAATGTTACTTGTTAAATATTTATCAATTTGATAGTTAAGCAGAAACTATATAATAACTAGTTATGTGTCGAAAATAAAAGGTTAAAAGATAAAAATGAATTTTTCAACAAAACATCGGATAATTACAGGTGATAGTCGTCATATGGGAGAATTAAAAGATAAGTCTGTCCAGCTTGTGATTACATCCCCACCATATTGGCAACTAAAAGATTATGGAACAAATGACCAAATCGGTTTTAATGATAGTTATGAGAATTATATAAATAACTTAAATCTTGTTTGGAGTGAATGTTATCGTATCCTTGATAACGGATGCAGACTCTGTGTAAATATTGGTGATCAATTTGCCCGTTCAGTTTATTATGGAAGGTATAAAGTAATTCCAATAAGAACAGAAATAATCAAATTTTGCGAAAGTATAGGGTTTGATTATATGGGAGCGATAATTTGGCAGAAGAAAACAACTACTAATACAACTGGCGGTGCAACCATAATGGGTAGTTTTCCTACCCCAAGAAATGGTATTATTTCAATAGACTACGAGTTCATATTACTATTTAAAAAACTCGGGATGCCGATAAAACCTGATAGAGAGATGAAAAAAGCATCAAAAATGTCAAAAGAAGAATGGAAAGAATATTTTTCAGGACATTGGAATTTTGGGGGCACAAAACAAAACGGACATGTTGCAATGTTTCCTGAAGAGTTACCAAGACGACTAATAAAAATGTTTGCTTTTGTAGGCGATACCGTTCTTGATCCCTTTATGGGAAGTGGCACAACAACACTTGCGGCAAAAAATCTTAATAGAAATTCGGTTGGATATGAAATTAACCCTGATTTTATTCCTATCATTGAAAAGAAATTGCAAGTAAATCAACCTGACTTGCTGGGAACAGAATATGAATTTATAAAACAAGTAAATATTGACATTAACTTTACCGAAGAGATTCAAAATCTACCATACATTTTTAAGGATTTTCACGCATTTGATAAAAAAATTGATCCGAAAAAATTAGAGTTTGGCTCAAAAATAGATAAGGATAGTGGAGCAAGAGAAGAATATTTTTCAGTAAAAGAAGTTATCAGTCCTGAATTAATAAAATTAAACAATGACTTAATAATTAGGCTAATTGGAGTTAAAGAAAAAAAGGAAGCTAACGGGAAAGCTGTAGAGTTTTTACAACTCAAAACAAAAGGACAAAAAGTTTTTCTAAAATATGATGAAATTAAACACGATGAGAATAATCATTTAATGGTCTATTTATATTTGAAAAATAAAACTTTCCTAAACGCACACTTGATAAAAAATGATCTTGCAGATGTTGATTTGCTATTCGATTATAAGAATAAAGAGAGATTTATTAAATATTTAAACAAGAAAACAGTATAATGGCAAAGAAAGAAATTAAGAAATATGCAAAACCTTTTGGCAAAAAGGAAAAAGTATTAAACTATGCAAGCAATACTTATCAACTTACAAGGCCGAATAAAGTTGATGCAGTGATGGCATTAATTAGAGAATGCCAGCCGAAAGCACTTAAAGAATGGGAAAAATTCTATTTTGAAAAAGCATATACCAAGAAAAAAGAAAAGGTTAAAATAACCAAAGAAACATTGAACGAACTTGGCGAAAGGTTATATGCAAAAATAACCGAAGTTGTAATTCCTGAATGGACAGCAGCATTTGAAGACTTAACGCTACAAGACTGTAAAGATTATATCTATGAAGTTACGATTGTTCGCACTTATGATGGGTTTTTACTTGAAAAATCTGTTATTAATGATGGACTTGCTAAGATATTTCCTGAAATTGAATTTGAAGAGAGCGACCCAGAATTAGACCACGCTGGCGATATTGATTATCTTGGTAAAGTTAAAGACAAAGCCTTTGGAATTCAAATAAAACCATTAACGGCAAATGCAAACTTTGGTAATTACAAAATCACAGAAAGAATGAATGCAAGTTTTCAGGAGTTTGAAGAAAAATATGGTGGAAAAGTTTTTGTAATTTTCTCAACTCGGATGGGTGATAAAAAAGTAATTAAAAACAAAGAAATTATTGAAGAAATAAAAACTGAAATTGAGAGATTGAAGAACACATAACAAATCACTGCACGTGATTCGCAGCGAACCGCTGTTTTTTACCCTCATTTACCAAACAAAATGGCAGAAAAAATTTGTCTATATTTTTTCCCGCCACTTTTTTTACTCTACGCAAAACCTTTAAAACCCCGACCTTATGAAATTAGAAACCTTACATCAAGCGCTGCTAAGGCAACGCAATCCATAGCCAATCCGAGTTTAAAAGAGACCGACAAGACGTCAGACAAAGACGAAAAATCTGAAAATTTTACACCAAATTTACACCAAGATGAAAAAAGGAAATTGGCATAATGTCCAATCTCCTATAATCATAGAATAAACAAACGATAATAATGGTGGAGGCGGCGGGAGTCGAACCCGCGTCCGAAAATATTCCACACAGGCATCTACATACTTAGCCTGAACTTTAGCTTTCGCCTGTTCAAGTCTCCTCCAGGCCGGATGCTTGAAAGGCTATCCTGTTTAAGTTTCGCTAATCCTGAAACAGGAAATCAGGAAAAGCTATCCTGCTAGTCGTCGCCCTTACCGGATGCGCAGGAATAATCCAGTAGGACGTTAGCCTAAGCGGCTAAAGCGTAATTATAATCATCTGCGATTATATTTAAGTCCCAACCTTTTTTACGAGCAGGCAGGAGCTCGGTATGCAGCCAGAGCTTCGTTATCTCCGTCGAAGCCATTTCGCCCCCATAGGGAGGAAATGTTGCAGATATATTGAAAAGAACATTATGAGACCTCTAAAGCATTTTCTAAAGGACTTCATATAATATAATAATAAGGAATAAATGCCTTAATGTCAAGTTCCAAAGGTTGATAAAAAAATTCGTAGCCGTTCACGGCTTGAAACTTGAAATTGGAAAGTAGAAATTTGAGAGAGATTAAAATAAAAATTGGAAATTGGGAAAAACAGTACAAAAGCATGAAGGCCAAATTTCTAATTTCTAATTTCAATGTTCCTTTTTTTCTCTGTCTAGTTCCCTTTTTTGATCGCGCCTTCTGATTGTCTCTCTTTTATCATACTTGCGCTTGCCCCTGGCAAGGGCAAGTGTCATTTTTGCTTTTCCTTTTTTAAAATAAATACTTAAGGGAATCAGAGAGTAACCCATTTCATTTACTTTACCATACAACTTTTTTATTTCACGCTTGTTCAAAAGCAGTTTTCTAGGCCTCAAAGGCTCATGATTGTTCTCTTGAGCAAAAGGATATGCCCCAATATGCACCTGATAAACAAAAACCTCTCCGTTTTTAATCTTTGCGTATGAATCCTTAAGATTTACACGGCCGATTCTGAGGGATTTGACTTCGGTCCCCACAAGGACCATGCCGGCCTCATAAGTATCTTCTATAAAATAATTATATCTGGCCTTTCTATTTTCTGTAACAATTTTTTTGTGCTCTATCCCCAAATGCCGTCCTCTATCGCGCATACACCTTTGCAGAAAGAATGCTGCCGAATGTTCCTCTTACTAATTCCTCAACTCCTGAGGCTGTGTTCTGTTTAAAAACATCTTTCATGAAGGCCCTGGCGTCTTCAACTTTAAGTGCCCTTATCATACTCTTTACAGCAGGAATCGACTGAGGGTTCATGCTTAATTCATCTATACCCAGGCCTAAAAGTATAGGCAGGTTAATAGGATCAGCAGCCATCTCACCGCACATGAATAGCTTTATCTCTTTGTCTCTAACAACATCGGCAACACGTTTTATCATGCGTATAATAGCGGGATGAAGCGAATGATAAAGGTGCGCTACATGTCTGTTTCCTCTATCTATTGCCAGTGAGTACTGGATAAGATCATTGGTGCCTAAACTGAAGAAATCTACTTCTCCTGCTAAAACATCCGCAATTATCACGGCAGAAGGGACTTCGATCATTATCCCTAATTCAACATCTCTATTAAAGAGAGTTCCTTCTTTGTCCAGAGCATCAGCAACTTCATCCAATATTCTTTTTGTCTCAATAACTTCCTCATAGCTCGATATCATGGGAATCAAAATCCTGACATTGCCAAAAGCCGCAGCCCTTAATATGGCTCTGAGCTGTGTTCTGAAGACATCGGGATTCTTCAGACAATACCTTATGGCTCGCAAGCCCAGAGCAGGATTGGCTTCCACGTAATCAGGATTATTACTAAATGCTTTATCGCCGTTTATGTCGAGAGTGCGGATAGTTACCGGTTTCGGCGCAATTACCTCGACCACATCCTTGTATTTATCAAAAAGCTCATATTCATTCGGCAAACTAGGGCTGCTCAAATACTGGAACTCTGTTCTGTAAAGTCCAATTCCATCTCCGCCGTAATCAATAACTGATACAACTTCTTCAGGAAGCTCGATATTGCCCATAACTTTTAACTGGAACCCATCGGCAGTTTCGGCTTGAATATGGCTGTCACGGGTAATAGCTGCTTTAAGTTCTTCGTATTTGGCGCCACGAACTCCAGACTCCAAAAGAGTTTCTTCAGTGGGATGAATAATTACTGTGCCGACCGTACCATCAATAATAATTAAATCATCATTTTTAATGATATTAGTAGCATTCCCCAGACCCATGACAGCAGGAATCTCAAGGGTTCGGGCTATAATGCTTGTATGAGATGCTTTTCCGCCCCGGTCAGTTACAAATCCCTTTATCCGCTCAAGATTTATCTGGCTTGCCTCTGCCGGGGAAAGATCGTTGGCGACAAGTATTACCCGTTTATCGATATCAGCAATTTTTTTTGTTTCTGCTCCGACTAGATTTCTCATTATGTGGTCAGACACATATACTATGTCAGTAGCGCGCTCTTTTAAATATGAGTCAGACATATTTTTAAACATGGATTTCACGTCTGACACTACCTTTTTGAGAGCCCACTCCGCATTTACCTTTTCATTTTTAATTGTTTCAATTGTCTTGCCATATAACATCTTGTCTTTAAGCAGGACTTTGTGAGTTTCAAGTATATATGTATGATCGCGCAATTCCTCAGGAGCATTAGTTATAATTGTAAGCAGTTGCTGCTTTGCCTTATTCACAGCGCTTTTGAAACGTTTTATCTCATCCTGCACATCATCTTCGCTGATAAAATACTTCTTTACAACGTCCACGCCTTCTATATCGACTAGATAAGCCTTTCCTATACAAATGCCCGGAGAAGCATCTATTCCGGTTAATACAATCTCTCTGGAACCAGTATCTGTCATATTTAGCTTAATTCTCCAAACCCTGTCTCAAATTGCCTTACAGTATTGTTTAAAATCTCAAGGTCTGATTGATCATCGATCTTAAGTGTAATTTTAGACCCTTTTGCACACTCAAGGGTCAGGATATCAAGGATACTTGAAGCATCCACCTTTTTTGTGTCTTTAATTATCCAGACGTTATAATTTGCTTTCCTGGCGATCTCCGCAATCTTAGCAGCGGACCTCGCATGAAGGCCGAGTTCGTTTATTACAATAACATCTCGTGAAAGTTCAGTCACCAGTCTAATCGAATAATAAGGATTCGGAAAAATTATCCATTCCCACGCTGGAGCATGGGAACGAGAAAAAAACGCTCAATTTTCATCGCTCTCTAACCTTGAACCGTGAACCCTGGAACTGTGAACCTGAGTAGTTACTTAATTTTTAACAGCCTGATTATAACTTGTCAATCTGTAATCAGTGTCAAATACAGTAATGGTTCACGGTTGTCGGTTCACACTTTCTTCAATGAACTATGCAACGACTGAAATGATGAAAATCGTAAACCATAAACCATAAACCGTGAAACGTAAATAATTCAGGCACCGGGGATGGAAAATGTCTTCTTACGAATAGAATTCTTTTATCCTTTCAACTAGATATGTCTGTTGCTCATATGAAAGTTCAGGATATACAGGAAGGGCTAAGGTGTGTAAGGCAGCGTATTCACCTACAGGAAAATCTCCTTTTCTGTAATTCAGATTTGAAAAGCAATCCTGGAGATGCATGGGAACAGGATAGTAAATCTCCGTCCCTATGCCTGCATCAGTTAAAAACATTCTAAGATCGTCTCTTTTTTCCTTCAAACTTATTACAAACTGATTGTAAATATGCCGGTTTTCCTTTTCAGTCGGAAGATTAACAATATCATCCAACCCTGCGTCAATAAAAAGTTCTCTATATTTATCCGCATTTGCCTGCCGCGCTTCAGTCCAGCCGTCAAGATAATTCAGCTTAATGGATACAATGGCTGCCTGAAGTGCATCCAGCCTGAAATTTCCTCCTACTTTGTTATGATAATATTTTAAATGCGATCCGTGAACTCTTAGCAAGCGCAATTTATCAAAGAATTCATCTGAATTTGTTGTAACAATTCCGCCATCTCCAAAGGCTCCGAGATTTTTTGAAGGAAAAAAAGAAAAACAGCCGAAATCACCCATTGAGCCCGCACGCCTCCCCTTATATTCCGCACCAATGGCCTGTGCTGCATCTTCAATAACAATAAGATTGTACTTCTCTGCTATCTCAAGGATAGAATCCATGTCACAACATTGACCATATAGATGGACGGGGATTATGGCTTTTATCTTTTTCCTTTCTTTTCCTGTCATACCATCCATCACTCTGGAAATGCTTTTAGATGAGATATTATAAGTTTCAGGATCAATATCCGCAAAAACAGGAGTTGCTCCGGTTCGGGCTATTGAACCTGCTGTTGCAAAAAAAGTATAAGTTGAAGTGATAACTTTATCCTCAGGTCCGATATCGGCAGCCATAAGTGAAATAAGAAGAGCGTCAGTTCCTGAAGAGACGCCGACTGCATGTTTTGAAGAGCAATATTCAGCTATCTCTTTTTCCAGGGCTTCGACACGTGGACCAAGTATAAAATACTGGCTCTCAAAAATCTCTTCGGCAACTTTCATGACTTCTTCTTTAATTGTCTGATACTGCAACTTAAGATCTAGTAATGGTACTTTCATAATATTTTTTCCTTCAGCCTTCAGCCTTCAGCCTTTTTCCTTCAGCCTTTAGCCTTTAGTTCGATATATTTACTCTAATAATACAAACCGGCTCTTTCCCAGGGTTATCAATTTTAATAGATTCATTGCCGAAAATTATTTTTGACTCTCCCCTGGTTAAAAATTCGGTTTCCATGTTTAATGTGATTTTCACATGGCCTTTAATCACAATCAGGTGTTGTAAGGTCGGCTTTTCAACTTTAAATTGAAGATTTGAATCAGGATATATGACAAGTCTTTCAACTTTAATATCATCTTCATGTTCAAGAACAGTCAGGCTGCCCCAAGGATGGTGCACTTTATTATGCTTCTGATATTCTTTTCTTCCCTTTCCCTTTAGCTGATTAACAATAGATTTTACATCCCTGCTGTTATCAAGATCCGAAACAAATACGGAATCCGGCGTTTCAACGACAACTATTCTATTTAGATGGTTTGTAGCGATCAGCCTATCCGTGCCCATTATAAAACAGTCTGTAGTATCCTTTGCAATAACATCTCCATCAATAACATTATTGTCCCCATCTTTTGGAAGAAAATCATAAAGAGACTTCCATGATCCTATATCGCTCCATCCAAAGTCAGATGGCAGAACAACTCCTTTATCCGTATTTTCCATTATGGCATAATCTATAGAGATGTCCGGCAGTCTCTTATATTCATCTACTGTTAAGGACCTGTGTTTTGAAATAATATCTTCCATTATTTTAAGGAGATCCGGCTGGTATTTGCGAAATTCTTCAATCATGACAGAACCCATGAAAGCAAACATCCCGCTGTTCCAGAAAAAGTTTCCAGCCTTAACATACTTTTCTGCAGTTTCTGCATCCGGCTTCTCAACAAATCTCTTAATCGCTAATGCTCCATCAAATATCTCGCCGTCACCTTCAACATACCCATATCCTGTCTCAGGATAATTGGGTTTAATACCAAAGGTTACAATATAACCCTTGTCAGCAAGACGTATTGCTGAATTTAACTTATTATGAAAACTCTCTATATCTCTAATTACATGATCAGCCGGAAAAACGCACAGAACAGCGTCCTGTTTACTTTTTAAAATATTGAGCACTGCAAGCAGAATAGCGGGCGCTGTATTTCTGCCACACGGTTCACAAATGATTTTTCCTTCAGACCGGACGCCTATCTCAGCCATGTGCCTGGCTGTCTCATGAAAATGTTCCTTTCCGCATACAATTCTTATTCGTTCAGTATCAACCACAGGGCTCAGCCTCTTTATAGTGCTCTGGACAAGAGAATCTTTACCTATAAACTTTACAAGCTGCTTTGGATAGAGCTTTCTGGATACAGGCCAAAGACGCGTTCCAGCCCCTCCTGCGAGCAAGACAGCATATACGTTTTCCTTCAGGTCAGGCATTTCTATATCTTCCTTTTTTACTGTTTTCTTTTTGCTCTTTATAGTCTGAGTCGCATATCGTTTCTATAGCATTATAACCAAGAAGCTCGTTTACTGCACGGGTCAATGACGAACCGGCCTTTAATTTCATTGTATCAGGCAGAGCTATGACTGTATCTGTTTCTTCAGGACTAAATAAATGAATATATGCATTGCATGAACCCGGATATCTTTTAAGAAGATCATTCAATCTTAAAAGCAAATCTTTTCCTGTTTTATTTTTATCCAAATTAAAATGAATACTTGCGGTCCAGGTTTCCTCTGCTTTCTCAATCGGCACTACGGTATCTGCCAAAATTTTTACAGAATTCTCATCCCTTTTTACCCGTCCCTGTATAATGACAGTGTTATCTTCAACCAGGAGCTCGTGAACCGCTGCATAAGCTAAAGAAAATATTATGATTTCAACAGTTTTATGCTGATCTTCCAGGGTAACAAAGGCCATTAAATCGCCCTTTTTTGTCTTTATTGTCTTAATATTAATAATAATGCCGCCAATCCTGACAAGTTCACCATCGTTTTTTTTCTTTAAAGAAATTGTATTCGCATTGGTGAATTTATCCAGCAGGTCCTCAAACCTTGTCAAAGGGTGGCCGGTTATATAGAAACCAAGAGCTTCCTTTTCAAAAGCTAAAAGCTGTCTTTCATCCCATTCATCCATACTTGGCATTTTAGGAAGATTTATATCTTGCCGGACTCCTCCCATATTGAACAATCCCATCTGGGGGTCTGTTCTCTCCTTCTGGACCCTTTGGCCATAATCAATGGCATTTTCCAAAGATACCATCATCTGGGAACGATTAGCTCCTGTAGAATCAAAGGCACCACATTTAATAAGGCTTTCAATAACTCTTTTGTTAGCTTTTTTAAGATCCACTCGTTCACAAAAATCAAACAGAGAAGAAAATCTTCCCTTTTTTCTATCGTCTATTATAACTTCAATAGCTCCTTCCCCTACATTCTTAACAGCAACCAGTCCGAACCTGATCTTCGAACCTATTACCGTAAATTCCTTGTCGCTTTCATTTATATCAGGAGGAAGCACTTGTATGCCGTGATGTCGGCATTCGGCTATATATTTTACTACTCCGTCAATTGAGTGAATCTCGCTGGTAAGCAGCGAAGCCATGAACTCAACAGGAAAATGCGCTTTAAGAAAAGCTGTCTGATATGCAATAAGAGCATAAGCGGCGCTGTGCGACTTGTTAAATCCGTAACCTCCAAATTTTTCAATAAGATCAAACAGCTTTTTTGCTTTTTGGGATTGGATGCCCCGTTCCGTAGCTCCCTTTATAAAACGCAGCCTTTGCCTGGCCATAATTGCAGGTTTTTTCTTGCCCATAGCTTTTCTTAAATCATCAGCTTCAGACATGGAATAGTCAGCAACAGATGCCGCAATTCTCATAACCTGTTCCTGATACACAATAACTCCGTAAGTTTCCTTCAGTATAGGTTCAAGCTCGGGCAAAAGATATACTACATCTTTTTTCCCATGTTTTCTTTCCACATAATCATCAATCATCCCGCTTTCCATGGGTCCTGGCCGGTAAAGAGCTACAAGCGCTATAACATCATCAAAGCATTCGGGCCTTAACCTTACAAGCAGATCTTTCATGCCGGAACTTTCCAACTGAAACACTCCAACGGTATCACCCGAAACAAGAAGCCTGTATGTATCAGGATCGGCCAAAGTTATATTTATAAGATCGGGAGGGGTGTCGCCCTGTTTGGCGATAAGAGATAATGTATTTGCGATAACGGTAAGGTTGCGAAGCCCAAGAAAATCGAATTTTACGAGCCCTATCTTCTCGACACATTTCATATCGAACTGTGTCAGAACTTCTCCTTTTTTACCCTTATAAAGCGGCAAATATTCCACAAGCGGCTTGTCGGAAACAACGACGCCAGCAGCATGAGTTGATGCATGCCGGGGAAGTCCTTCCAGAACACGACAGACTTTCAGCAAATCGTCGATTTCCGGCTTTTTTTCTGCAATTGACCTAAGCCTGGGTTCCTGCTTCAGGGCATTATCCAGACTAATATTCAAGACATCCGGCACCATTTTGGCTATTGCATCTACTTCATGCAGAGGTATATCCAAAGCACGGCCTACATCGCGTATCACAGCCCTGGTCTTTAGTTTTCCGAATGTAATAATCTGAGCTACATAGCTGCCACCACCGTATTTTTCCACCACATACCTGAATATTTTTTCCCTGCCATTTATGCAAAAATCAACATCAATATCAGGCATGCTCTTACGACCTGGATTAAGAAAACGCTCAAAAATCAAACCGTGTTCAATTGGATCTAAATCAGTAATTCCAAGAGAATAGGCAACAAGGCTGCCAGCTACCGAACCTCTGCCGGGGCCCACAGGAATATTATGTTTTTTGGCATATAGGATGAAATCAGCAACAATCAAAAAGTATCCGGAAAAACCCATGGAATTTATGGTTGAAATTTCACTTTTTATACGTTCTTTATACTGACTTTCGTCAATCTCAGGATTCTTTTCCTTTACGCGCTTTATTTTTTGATTATATCCTTCCCAGGCTTTTTGCTCAAAAAACTCCTCAGCGGTCTGTCCTGATGGAGTTTCAAATTTTGGAAAGTGATAAGATTTAAAATCAAAATCAACATTACATCTCTTGGCTATACTGACTGTATTCTCTAAAGCTCCCGGATAGCTTTTGAAATAATTGTGCATTTCTTCTCTTGATTTGAAATAGAGCTGATCGGTTCCAAATCTGAAGTGATCCGGGTCATAAATGGTTTTTCCAGTCTGTACACACAAAAGGATCTCATGAGCACGAGCGTCTTCTTTGTCAAGATAGTGACAGTCATTGGTCGCAACCAGAGGAATTGAGAGCCTTTCGCTCATGTCAAGAAGGGCATTGTTCACTTTTTCCTGCACATGGATCCCGTTATCTTGAACCTCAAGGAAAAAGTTGTCCTCACCGAAAATGTCAAGATAAGTGCGCGCAGCCTCATCAGCCCCATCCAGTCTGTTCTCACTAATAAGCCTTGGAATTTCACCGTGAAGACATGCCGAAAGAGCAACAAGCCCTTTACTGTGTTCTCTTAATACATTCTTGTCAATGCGGGGCTTATGGTAAAAACCTTTGAGTTGAGCAATTGTAGCCAGTTTGCATAAATTACGGTATCCTTCAGGATTTTCAGCCAGAATGACCAGGTGGGAAAGCCCTTTGTTATCCAAAACGGTTTTATCAGTAAGTCTGCGCGGTGCAACATAAAATTCGCATCCTATTATCGGTTTGACCCCTGCTTTACCGGCCTTCTCAAAAAATTCAAGAACTCCGAACATAGTGCCATGATCGGTAATGGCCACGGAATCCATTCCAAAATCAATTGCACGTTTTAAAAGGGCATCAATCCTTATTGCACCGTCTAGGAGGCTGTATTGTGTATGAACATGAAGATGAACAAAAGGGGGGGTATGAGTCATTTAGTTTTGGTATTAATCTAAACTATAGTTAGGTGCTTCCTTGGTAATTATTACATCATGGACATGGCTTTCGCGCAAACCTGCGGCAGTAATCTTAATAAACCTGGCTTTTTCTCTCAATTCTTCAATAGTTTGGCAACCCACATATCCCATACCTGCTCTCAATCCTCCAACGAGCTGAAAAATATTCGCAGAAAGTGAGCCCTTGTATGGCACGCGCCCAACTATGCCTTCAGGAACCAGCTTGTCATCCTCAATTGCTTCACTCTGGTAGTATCTGTCCTTACTTCCCTTTTTCATTGCTTCAATAGATCCCATGCCCCTGTATAACTTGTAGCTGCGGCCCTGGAAAAATATTGACTCGCCCGGGCTTTCCTCTGTTCCGGCAAAAAGCCCTCCGATCATTACCACATGGGCACCCGCTCCAACAGCTTTCGTAATATCACCTGAAAATTTTATACCACCGTCAGCAATCAAAGGCACACCTGTCTTATTTGATATAGATCTGCAATTCATTATACCTGTAACCTGAGGAATGCCTATACCCGCCACTATTCGAGTAGTGCATATAGACCCTGGCCCTATTCCGATTTTCACTCCGTCAACCCCGGCTTTAACAAGATCATCGGCACCTTTCGAAGTGCCGACATTACCTGCAATCAGCTCAATGTCATCGAAATTACTTTTTAAAATTTTTACAGCATCTATAACGTTTCTTGAATGACCGTGAGCTGTATCTATTAATATAACATCAGCGTCTGCTTTTAAAAGCGCTTCTGCGCGCTCTTCCATATCAGAACCGACACCAACAGCAGCTCCAACCCTTAGCCTGCCCATGCTATCCTTGCAAGCGTTAGGATATTTTTTTATCTTCTCAATATCCTTTATGGTTATCATGCCTGTAAGTCGTCCATTTTTATCAACCACAAGAAGTTTTTCAATCCTGTGTTTATGAAGCAGCTTCTTGGAATCTTCCAGAGTAATTCCCTCTGATACCGTAACAAGATTTTCCCTGGTCATTACTTCTGAAACCTTTTTCTCCATATTGGTCTCGAATCTCAAATCCCTGTTTGTCAAAATGCCGACTAACTGATCTCCTTTTACAACAGGAAGTCCGGAAATGCGGTACTGCTCCATAAGCTTAAGCACCTCATGGACCGGCTGGTCAGGATTAACAGTAACCGGATCAATAATCATACCACTTTCCGATTTTTTTACTTTATCTACCTCCAGAACCTGACTTTTTATACTCATGTTTCGATGTATAAAACCTAATCCCCCCTCTCGCGCCATACTTATGGATGTTCTAGCCTCAGTTACGGTATCCATGGCAGCGCTGACGATAGGGATATTTAAGGTAAGGTTTTTAGTCAAACGGGTACTGATATTCACATCTTTGGGCAATACATCAGAATAGCCGGGGATCAGCAAAACATCATCAAAAGAATATGCTTCTTCAGGTGGTATTTTGATCATAAATTTCTCCAGAAATTATTAATTAAGTAACGGTTCACGGTTTACGGTTGATCAAAACAGGCTGCCAACTTAAAGCGGGACACTTTCCGCCATTTTGGCTCTATGGCAATTCCACAATCAAGCGAAATCTAATGAATTGATAACTAACTGAATTTATAGGCTGTCCCGCCTTACGTTGGTAGCCTCAAAACATAAAACTGTTAACTGTAAACCGACAACCGTGAACTGTTACGATTTATCTTTAGCTATCATTTATTTGCTTTCTTGACAATGAAATAAAACGCAAATAAATAAAGGCCGAACTATTATGCTAATAGAAATAAACTCCAAAAATCCGCATACACGACTAATTTGCAGAGTTGTCGAACATCTCAAAAGAGGTGGTATAATCGCCTATCCGACTGATACCTATTACGGGATAGGTTGCGATATAATGAATAAAAAGGCTATTGAAAAAATATACCAGTTAAAACAGCGCAATAAAAGCAAGCCTTTCAGTTTTATTTGCTCGGGGCTCAAAAACATAAGCCATTATGCAAAAGTTTCAAATTATGCTTACAAAAACATGAAGCGACTTTTGCCGGGCCCTTATACTTTTATTCTTGAAGGTTCGAAACTCGTTCCTAAAATAATGTTGACCAAACGAAAAACCGCTGGAATTCGTGTGCCTGACAATGCCATTTGCTTAGCACTGGTTGAAGAATTAGGCAATCCGATTATCACCACTAGCGCAACTATGCCTGATGGTTCAATTCTTAATGACCCATCACTTATTCATGATTTTTTTCAATCCAGAATAGATTTTGTAATTGACGGGGGAACGCCTATCCCAGGACAGCCTTCCAGTATAATATCTTTGATAAAGGATATGCCTGAAATCATACGAAAAGGCTTGGGCGATGTGAGCGCTTTTGAGTAAAACTTTAATTTTCTCTGCATCCTGCAGGGCTATAAAGATAACCTGCAAACAAACGTGGATTGATAAAACGGTTTGCAACCTCCTTTAAGGATGAATTCACAAGGTATTTTAAAACAGAAAACTTCTTCTCTGGAGGATAAACTGTCGATATCTTACCTTTTATTCCACCCATGCGTCCTGCCCATTCTATCGCATCCTCAAGATTTCCAAAACGATCAACAAGGCCTAGTTCTTTTGCCTCTTCTCCTGAAAATATCCGTCCATCAGCAAATTTTTCTACTTTTGACTGTTCTATCCCTCTTCCTTCGGCAATGGCCTTAATGAATTGTCTATGAATTTGATTCGCAAGATTACGCAGAATTTCTTCTTCCTTTTTGGTCATCTCTCTGACCGGAGATCCTATATCCTTGTACTCACCGCTTTTGATAACAACGGGAACCAGGCCGATTTTTTTAAGAAGCTCCTGAAAATTTGAATATCCCATAAGGACACCTATGCTGCCGGTTATGGTGCCTGGATTTGCGACGATGCCGTCTGCGCCGGCCGCAATATAATAACCTCCGGAAGCAGCCACGCCACCCAGAGAAGCTATAACCTTTTTGCTTTCAGAAGTCTTTCTTATCTCCCTGAAAATTTCCTGTGAAGGCCCCACTCCGCCACCGGGCGAATCAATTCTAACAACTATGGCCTTGACGGAATTATCCTCACGGAAGCGCTTAAGATTATGAATTATATTTTTTGAATCCGCGATAGCACCGATTATCTCTATAACGCCGACTTTTTCTCCAAATTCAAAATCCGCATTTCTTGTACTAAAAATAAAAAGCAGAGATAATCCAATAATTGCAGCAGATGTTACAGATGCAAATATCAGGATAAAAAAAAGATATGGGTGTCTGCGGGAAAACATGGTTATAATTTTACTTCCCGTTCAACTTGTCTTGAAGATTCTCACGTAAGATCTCTCCAAAAGTTGAAGTTGCGGGCCTCATGTTGTTTACATACTCGCTTAGAAGACCATGCTCATCAACAACCTCAAGCTGTTTGACTGAAAGGCCTATTCTTCTTTCTTCACCATTTATATTCATGACCCTGGAAGTTATAACTTCGCCTACCTTAAACTTGCCGACCGGAGTTTTTATCTTTTCCTTACTGATTTCAGATACATGAACGAGACCTTCAATTCCTTCTTCAAGTTCAACAAAAATTCCAAAATCGGTAATATTAGTAATTGTGCCTGTTATCTCCTTGCCGACCGCATATCGTTCTGCTACAGTTTTCCAGGGATCACTTTGCAGTTGTTTGATACCCAGAGAAAATCTTTCATTCTGCTTTTCGATATCAAGAACTATAGCCTGTATCATATCGCCTTTTTTGTATAACTCAGATGGGTGTTTAATACGCTTTGTCCAGGAAATATCTGATATATGTACAAGGCCGTCTATTCCTTCATCAATACCAATAAAAAGCCCGAAATCCGTTATATTCTTGATCTTGCCTTCAATAGTTGTACCAATTGGATATTTCTCACTGATTACATCCCATGGATTTGGAACGACCTGTTTCATTCCAAGAGAAATACGCCTGCTTTCCGGTTTAATATCCAGAACAACTGCATCAACCATATCTCCAATAGAAACAACTTTGGAGGGATGGCGAACCTTTCTCGTCCATGACATTTCAGAAACGTGAATCAGGCCTTCGATACCCTCTTCCAATTCAACAAATGCTCCGTAATCTGTCAGGCTCACAACCTTCCCGGTTATACGTGAACTCAGTGAATATCTTTCTGCAGCAGCCAGCCAGGGGTCCTCGACAAGTTGTTTCATGCCCAAAGATACTCTTTCCCTCTCCATATCAAGGCTGAGAATCTTTACGGTTATCTTATCACCAACCGAAAAAAGTTCAGATGGATGTTTAACACGCCCCCATGAAATATCTGTTATATGAAGAAGACCGTCCACACCGCCCAGATCAACGAATACACCATATTCGGTAATGTTTTTTACTACTCCCTCAACAACTTTATCTTCATGAATAGCTTCCAACGTTGAAGCCCTTTTAGCCTCACGCTCATGTTCAAGAATGGCCCGCCTTGATAAAACTATATTACTTCGTTTTCTGTTATACTTTAATATTTTGAATTCTAATTTCTTACCGACCAAATCGTCAAGGTTGCGGATAGGCCTCAAATCTGCCTGTGAACCAGGTAAAAATGCCTGAACCCCTATATCAACTGAAAAACCGCCTTTTACACGAGTTAAAATAACGCCTTCTACTGTTCCATCTTCATCATAAGTCTTCTTTATTTCTTCCCAAACCTTAACCTTGGCTGCCTTTTCTTTGGAGAGGATGACACGCTCTTCCTCTTCATCCCAGAATTCAACCATTACTTCTACATCGTCACCCATGTTGACGTATATCTCACCCTTTTCATCTTTGAATTCATTAATGCGTATCTGCCCTTCTGATTTGTATCCTATATCAACGAGAACATAATCCTTATCAACTGATATTATTCTGCCGGTAACAACTTCACCTTCAGCAAAACGCTTGAAGCTTTCTTCATACATATCCATCAAATTTTCCATGCCGGCACTGGTATTCTGGACATCTTCCGATGTATTATCATCAGCAGCTTTATCTAAATCAACCTCTTCTTCGTTTTGTTGTGCAACCGCCGCCCCTGACAAATCCTCCTCGCCAGGATGATGTTCGGCTGAATCGTTTTTTAAAGAATTATTCATGAAACAAAATACCCCCTTGACCAATATTATAATACTGCTATTTAAAAAATAGCATAACCTTTTTTTTATAACAAACTAACTATCAAAAAACAACGATTAATTTCATCCAAAATAGTTTTCTGTTTACCCATTCAACTATTTAAGTAAAAGGTAAGCGTTCACGGAACATTGAACCTAACAACCTGAACAGTTACGATAATTCAGTGCAATTCCGTGAAAATCCGTGGTGAGCTATTACCTATTTAAGAATATAGGCCAGCATCATCTCAACCACATCATTAATAGAAAGATCTGTAGAATCTACTATTAGCGCATCATCAGCCGGTTTCATCGGCGCCACTTCTCTTTTTCCGTCATTCTCATCTCGAAGCCTGATTTCTCTTTCAACCTCCTCAAGTGTCTGGGAAGTTTTTGATTCTAATTCTCTATAACGCCTTATTGCCCTTACTTTTTGCGATGCATCTAAATAAAACTTTTTATCAGCATCTGGGAACACAACAGTTCCCATGTCACGCCCCTCGAATACAACTCCTTTTTCTCTGCCCATATTCCTTTGCAAATCCAAAAGATATTTTCTTACCACCGGCCTTGCTGAAACTGCCGACGCCATCATCGATATTTCAGGAGCCCTGATTTGATCAGTAATATCTGAATTATTAGACAAAAGGCGCAACCCTCTTTCATCCTTTACAAAATTTAAATTAAGGGCGCTGCATAAATTCTCAAGACCTGTATCATCATCCTTGCTTACTCCTGCGGCTCTGGCCTCAAATGCAACCACTCTGTAAAGTGCGCCAGTGTCAATATATTTGTAATTAAGGCGATCAGCCAATTCGCGGCTTACAGTTGTTTTACCGGCGCCTGCCGGGCCATCTATTGTAATGAGAAGGCGTTTCATTAAATTATTTTTTCAAGAGCATTTAAAAAACGGACATTTTCTTCATGCAGGCCAACATTTATTCTTATATAGTCAGGATATCCATATGATGTCATTGAACGAACAATAACGCCCTGCCTGAGCATTTTTTCAAAAACCTCATCAGCATTTTTACCAACGTCTATTAAAAAAAAGTTTGCCTGTGTCGGAAAATATTTAATATTCATCCTGTCAAGGGATTCGCATAAAAAATCAAGGCCTTCATGAACAAGAGATACGGTTTTCCCCAAAAAAACTTTGTCTTCAAGCGCAGCGCCGGCGCCAACCTGTGCCAATGAATTTGCGTTAAAAGGCTGCCTGACTCTGTTCAGCAGGCTCGCTATTTCTTGAGGCATAATACCGTAGCCTATTCTGAGGCCAGCCAGGCCATAAGCTTTTGAAAATGTTCTAAGTATAACCAATGCAATACCGGAATCAAGGTAATCAATACTTCTAACACAGTTTTTATCCCGTACAAATTCAATATAAGCTTCATCCACTACCAGCAGAACTCCATCAGGGATGCTTTGAAGAAAGTCTTTAAAATCTTTTTTTGATACAACGGTTCCGGTAGGATTATTAGGATTGCATATAAAAATCATGCGCGTTCTGGATGAAATTCTGTCCCTGATTCCATCCAGGTCAACACAAAAAGACTTTAATGGAACCTGTACCGGTGTTGCTCCAGCACAGCATATCATTATATTGTACATAAGAAATGATGGATAAGGCATTATTGCCTCATCGCCCGGACACAGCAAGGCACGTGTAATCATACCGATAATCTCATCGGAACCGTTTCCTAAAACAATGTTTCCAGTTGCAACGCCAAGCTTTTTAGCAATATTTTTTACCAGATCATGCCCGCTTCCATCTGGATAACGATTCAGATTTCCTATCGCATCCTGGATAGCTTTTACAGCCAAAGGAGACGGCCCCAATGGATTTTCATTAGATGCAAGCTTGATAGAATCGCTAATACCATATTCTCTCTCAAGCTCCTCAAGAGGTTTGCCAGGAGAATAAGGCTTTATCGCTAAAATATAATCAGGTACCGATAATTTCATTTTATAATTTTTAGGTTTAGGGCTCGGTAAAAAATAACTTGGTAGAATTTGCGCCCGAATTTGCCGTAGATTTAATCGATCTGATTGAGCAAAACCGCAGGAATAGCGAGCTATTTCGAGGGCTTTTGCGATTGAAGATCGGTTAAAGATATGGTGAAGTCGGGATGCAAAAATGCCAAGTTATTTTTTACCGAGCCCTTAACTCTTTTAAAAGCTTTAAAAGAAGTTTTTGTATTTACAATTTATATTTGTGTCAAGTTTTTTCAATAATATTATTATAAACAATTATTATAAACCCTGTTGACACAATATAATCGTTACTCTATTCTTTGACTTTGAATAAATATTCCTCATTACAAAAACTTTGAACGATTAATGACATCAAAAAACAACCTCAAAAAATACATCCAAAGAATCCTGGTATTTCAGCAAAACGGCAGCGGAGAAAGCAAAATACAGGGAATAATAAGATATGGAAAAAACCTCTTTGACCTGAAAATAATATCAATCGACAAATCTCTACCCATTGTAATCGACGATTCAATAAAATACCTTCCCACAGACATCAAAGCCGACCTGGTATTAGATTATCTTACACATCCCGACCTTTCACATGATCTTGCAGTTATGTGCGTAAATAAAAAGATTCCTATAGTCGCAACAGGTAAAAAATCGCATATTAAAGGCGTGCTTACGCCCCCCACCTGATGTAGCCTATCAAGGCAGGTCTGCCTTGGCCTTTATGGAGAAAGATTCGGCTTGCCGGAATTTTCAGTCAAGACAGCCAGTGGAAAGATTGCTGATATTAAGATACTTCGGGGCGCTCCATGCGGTGCCACATGGAAGGCCTCAGAACGTATTTTAAATCTATCTTTGCAAGATGCTGTTGAACACATAGGTTTAGAAACTCAGTTCTTTTGCAAAGCAGACCCTTCAGGCTGGGACCCTATCTATGGGAAAAGTCCTGTTCATTTAGCCGGTGAACTACACAAAGCAGCACTCAACAGAGCCATATCTTTATAGATCCTTTGAAGCTGTCCATAAATAAGGAACTGGGACGAAATAACTTCCCCAACTATGCATCACAGCTTCAGGCCACCTTTGCCCGATCTCAAATCACAAAAATATCAAAATAGCCCGCTATTCCTGCGGTTTTGCTCAATCAGATCAATTAAATCTACAGAAATTTGGGCGCAAATTCTACCAAGTTATTTTTTACCGAGCCCTTATTTCGATTATACTGGACTTGCATGTTGATTGGAATGTATGGCATTTTGGGCTGCATGGGCGAGAAAAGATGATCTGGACATACCGCGTTTTTTTGCAGCAGCATCAATTTGGTGAAGAGTATCTTCTGGTATTGTTATGTTGACACGGACAGCCCTAGGCTTCAGGTCAGGAATTGTAACTACCAGAAAGGCTACAGCATCAGCATAGTCCGGATCAGCCATAATTTCTTCAAGTCGTGAGGGGACAGGAATTTTTTCGCCGTCCTCAAGCATACCTTTGATATGAAAAGGAAGTGCTTTATGTGCCATATCCTTTACTTCATCAATAGTAGCTCCGGCAGTAATGCAGCCTGGAAAATCGGGAAAAGAAACCCCAAAGTCGCTGTCAGGATCTTTATGAATAACGGCAATATAACTAGCCATAATATCCTCCTATCTGAATTTATACCTCGGAAGGTTATAAATTGCGTTTTTTTCGGTGAGCAATGAGCATCAAGAGCAAGGCGCGAAGGTGCGGGATAGCAGGCTATTGCAAGCCTGAGCAACGCAGCTATTGATGTTCAGGGCCAGCGACAAATCGCAAGTTGTGGCCTTTCAAGTTGTGGCCTTTCGAGGTATAAGACCAGATTGACGTTCAATACTCTTTAAAGTGTCAATCGGAAAGTCTTTTCTTGGGTGCAGAACGGTTACTCTGCCTTTCTTTGACGGATGGCGAAACTGAACATGCGAACCATCCTGATCAACCTTGTACCATCCGTCTTGTTTAAGCTTTTTGATGATCGTTCGGCTATCCATATATGTATTTATACACATCAATTAATGGCTTGTCAACTGACAAACATCGCTATATAATTGTTTAAGGGTAGAATTATGGTGTCAGAACTATGGCGTCAAAAGCTTGAATTGTGAATTAGACTTTTCTTTATTCACTATTCAAGGTTTGCCTGCCAAGTGCTGTGTTGCAGGCTCGTCCCACTCATGCACGCCTAACTCGATTTCTGTTCGCCTGTCTGCGTGCCCGCACAGGTAGATCACCCCGTACTTTCGCGGTATCCTGCCTCAGCCGGGCTACTCCCTTCCGAGGTATCGTCACCGATAGCTCGTTGTAATACCGCTACACCCTTCGCCTCCATCTGTCTGGGTCTAAGACTTGTCAAACGATTTACTACATGATACGTTTGACTCACTTTTAAGAACATGTGCTGTGCCCTGCACACAACAAGACTAATCAGCCGACGTAAAAAGCCGCGCGGCTGATTAGCAACGTTGGGCTCAAGAATACGCCGGACAGCAAATAATTTTGACTCTTTAATTACTATGAAAGGGAGTTAAAAACGAGAATGAAAGCCTTCATCAGTTACAGGCGGCAGGACAACGCGCATACCATTTGGGGTTTGTGGGGAGGCACTCGAATCTTTTTGATTAGGGCACAAACATGATAGAAGAGATCGAGCCCATCCCAAAAAAGATTCCAGAGGCACTACGTCTCGCAGCGTTCCAAAGGAAGCTCATTCCGTTTGTTGGGGCAGGGGTTTCGCAACTCGGGGGCTGCCCAAATTGGAACGAGTTTGCGAATGCCACCCTCAACTTCTTCGTCGGAAAAAAGAAACTGAGTCATGCCCAACTGGACCAGATTTCTTCTTTGTCCTCTCGGATAAAGCTCTCCGTGGCCTTGGATTTACAAAAGCAGCACGATTTCCCCATCAATTTCAAGGAATTGCTCAAGCCGTCTGTGGCTAAGAAAAAAATCGGGGACGAGGTCTACGCAAACCTGTCGAAATTGGCGACCACGTTTGTTACTACGAATTACGACGATTGGCTGGACCAAAATCCGCCGACGCCTTTTGGGGTTGATGAGGCTATTTTTCAGTCAAAGCCACAAAACACATCTCGCCAGATTTTCTACAAGCGCAGTGATATCTCTGTTGAGAATCTGGACGTCCCAAATGCCGTGTTCCACATACATGGTTCAATCTGTGATCAAGAAAGCATGGTGCTGACGACGGTCAATTACCTGAATCGCTATTCAAGCCATCGAATTGACGGGAAAGGGAATCCTGAGAATCCATTCCTGACATTTCTTCAGACTCTTTTCCGGCTGAAAAATGTCCTATTTATCGGGTACGGCCTCGACGAGTTGGAAGTTCTGGAGTACATAGTTCAGAAAGGTCTTGATGGAATGCCAGAAAACAACGAGGAGCCAAGACACTACGTCTTGCAGGGTTTTTTCACTCACGAGTTAGAGCTTGCGCGAAGTTTGGAAAGTTATTTTTGTCAGTTCGGGATCGGGTTGCTACCTTTCTCGCGCGATAAGCACGATTGGGATCAACTGGTCGAGGTTATTGAATACTTTACCCGAAAGCTTACTCCTGGTCCACCGTTGGGGCTGACAAAGCGCCTCGAAATGGAGGAGCTTTGGTCATGAATTCGGTAATAACGTCAAAACAAAAGTCGGCTATTATTCGCATGTCTAAGAATCAAGAAGAAGCGAAGTGGGGCTTTGAAATTCTACTCAAGCGTCATGATTTCGTTGACTTCTTTGATCATCTAATAGAGGCCAACCTTTTCTCTCCAGAGCATAATTCCGGCCCGGTTCCAGCCGAAGATTCTGGATTTGTACGAATCCCGTATTGGAGTGCGCTGGACTACTTGGAGGCAGTTGCAAAGCAGGCTAAGAAAAATAGTGACATTCAGTTAGCACAGAAGGTTATGAGGGTCATTCATTCTGTGAGTAGCTATCGTGACCCCGATGGTAGCCGTCGTGACAACTATCACACCTATCGAAAATTTGCCGAAATTCTCGGTCTTGTACCTGCCGCTGCAGTTACCATAGAAGATATAGATTTCATACCGGTCTGGCTGAACAGCAAATACGACCGAGGCATGGTAGGACATGCGCTTGATCGGGGAGTAATCCGGAGCTTGCTGGCGAGTGACTCGCCTGACGACTGGCAAAAAGCCTGTACAATACTGCGACATTGTACGGCAATTCTTTGGGTCGACAAAAAAGAACTTGGTAAAGGTCACAAAAAACCTGTGTCTGTTGTTAAGGATTACTGGCTCAAGGAACTGATCAACCACCATGCAAATATGTTCGGCATTAAAGCCGGGAGGGAAGCAGCTCAGATTTTTCGCGGTAGGATTCGCGAAGTTTTTGGTGAAGAATTTGGTGATCTTCCGACATATTTGAGTCGTCCCGCTGTTGAAGAACATCTGCAGAACCATTCGTGGGATGGAATTGTCAACTGTATTGTCGAAGGGCTTCGGGATGTCCTATTATCCTGGATTGACCACGAGCCCGAAGGTGCGACTGCATTTGTTGCAGAAATCCTTAAAGATGAAAATGAGATGGTTCGTCGGGTTGGCATTTATGTCCTTAATCAGCGATGGCCAGCGCTGAATAGTCTTTATAGCAATATACTTGGCCCCCAACTCTTTGATTCGAGAAATATCCACGAACTTTACCATCTTCTCAAAGAGCGGTTTGCCGAGTTCAGTGAGCCGGACAAAGCCGCGACTCTTGAGACGATTCGCCAGTTGTCACCACCACAAAATCATGAAGAGCCGGATTGGTTCCTGAGGCACACACAGCGAAACTGGTTGTCAGCAATCGCAGGCAAAGGATATGAACCAGTTGATATCTGGTTCAAAAGACTCAATACTGACCAGACCCTTGGCCAGTTGTCAGAGCATCCTGATTTTCACTCCTATATGGAAACATGGTCCGGTCCTGGCCCTTCACCATATTCTGTGCAAGAACTACTTGCGTTTGCAGAAGATGGAAGCCTAATCGAAAGGTTAAATGACTTTCAGCAACTCAATACTTGGCGAGGCCCATCTACTATGGCTCTCGTCAAATCACTTGAGGAAACCGTGGGGATTAATCCTCAGAGATTCGTTCGCCTTCTGTCGGCGTTTTTAGATGCCAGACGGCCATATCAGTATGGGGCAATCAATGGTTTCAAGCGCCTCTGGGATATGTCCAAGGAAAAGCAACCGCATCTTGACTGGAATGTTGCCTGGGAAGGATTGATCGACTTCTTTGAGCGGTTACTAAATAATCCCGAATTCTGGACAGAAGAAGTCATTCAGGAACAGGATTCGACTCCTACCCGCGACTGGATCCCGCCGATAATTGCTGAATTTCTCCATGCTGGCACGAAGGATGATGATAAGGCCTATTCACCAGAGCTCCTCACTCGTGGATTTTCGTTAATCAAAATACTGCTTGAGAACTTGGAAGCAGTTGATGATGTGAAAGACGATGCCATGTTCCAGGCGATTAATTCATCTAAGGGCAAGGCGATTGAAGCACTGTTCAGTCATACGCTTAGGGTGTGCCGTGTCAGCGACAAAAGGCGTGGAGACCACGTTGAAGCTTGGGACAGCATTAAGCCAACCTTTGATACTGAACTGGTAAAATGCGAGAACGCCAATTACGAGTTCTCCACTTTGGCAGCGGCCTACCTTACGAACATTGATTACATTAGTCGTAACTGGTTGCGGAGCAACATTGGCAAGATTTTTTCCCAAGACTTTCCTGCCAATTTCATATGCGCCATCCAAGGGCTGACATATGCCTCAGCAAATCGTTTGATCTATGAGTTGCTACTTGAGCATGGGGTTTTGGACAGGGCATTGCGCCTATCACTAAAGGGGCGGCAGGCTCGCGAAAGAATTATTGAACGGATTGCCCTTGCGTATCTTTGGGGTGATGAATTGCTGGATTCTCCACGATTCTCTTATCTGTTCGAGTCAGGCCGGTTTGAGGATCTTGAGGATGCTATCAGCTTCTTCTCAAGCATCAGAGGACAGGAATTGACGGCAGACCAAATCGAACGTATTCTCTGTTTTTGGGAAAAATGTGTGGTCTGGGCACAAACTTTGCCCAAGCCTCCGAAATCACTCTTGTCGGCGCTGAGCCGATTGATACGCTATGTGACCACTTTTGGAGACAGAGAAATCCGTCTTCTGATGGCTGTAGCACCGCATGTAAAAGTTGGATACAACGCCGATAATTTTATAGAAGAACTTGATCGGTTAATTGAGCAATATCCTGCAAAAGTTAGCTCCGTGCTTGGAAAAGTTCTTGAGGCATATGAGCCGAACTATGACCATGAAGATCGGTTGAAGAAACTGTTGATCAAATTGGCTGAAAGCGGCAGACGAGAGGATGTTCTGCTTTATGCCGACCGCATAAGCCAACTTCCTGGTATTGACAAATTGTTCAAGCAATTGGCAAACGGGATAATATAACGTCATTACAAGAACGACCGAGATAAAAAGAACAGAGGGGTACTGACAAGATACATGCAAGAAAAAGGTGATTGTAAAAATAAGTAATCAATATATCAAGGAACGTCCGTCCTCTATTGCTGAGGTTTTGTGACTAAGTTATGAGATATCTTGGTGATACGGGATTAAACTCAAGAATGATGAAATGATGGGAACGTACTTTCGTCATGCTTGGCAATAGTTAAGAGCAGAATGCCCCTTTATGGTCATTGCATAAAATAAGTTAACAAGTAACCAGCCCCCCAGGGGCATCAAAGATCAACAGCCTTTGGCAGTAGTGGAACTAAAGTTTGAAGTGAACTAAAATGGCATTACCGATAAACATAGACAATTTATTGACCGGCCAGATTGTTGAATGGGAACGGCTGGAATTCAAGGCCGGATGGAATCCTGAAAAGATACTGCATACTATCTGCGCTTTTTCCAATGATATTAACAATTGGGGAGGCGGGTACATAATTGTGGGAATTGAAGAGGAAAATGGAAGGCCTGCTTTGCCGCCAAAAGGGTTGATGCCTGAAAAAATAGACACCATTCAAAAAGAGCTGCTAAACCTGTGCAACTTTTTAAAGCCTAATATTTTTCCTGTTGTAGAACCGATTGTATTCAGGGAAAAACATATTCTGATTATCTGGGTGCCGGGAGGCCAGAACAGGCCGTATCAGGCGCCTGTGTCTCTTGGTAAAAAAGACAATCAATATGCTTATTATATCAGAAGATTCTCAAATACCGTAAAGGCAAGGATTGAAGAGCAGAAAGAACTGATTGCCCTTGCAGGAGCTATACCTTTTGATGACCGTATCCATCATTCATCGGAAATTACCGATCTGAAGCTGACGCTTATACAGGCATTTTTAAGCGAAGTCGGAAGCGAACTATACAAACAGTCTGCGGACATGCCTTTTGAGCAGCTTTGCAAACAGATGATGATTGTTGAAGGCACAAGCGAATATATAAAACCACGTAATGTGGGATTATTGTTTTTTAACGACCTGCCGCAGAAGTTAATTCCCATGTCCCAGATTGAAGTGGTACAGTTCCCGGAAACGCCTGGAGATGACAGGCTTGATGAAAAAATATTTCAAGGCCCGATACACCAGCAGGTTCGTGATGTGCTGACCTATATGAAAAATGTAATCTTAAAAGAGTATGTGCGGAAAGTGCCTGATCAGGCAGAGGCGATCCGATATTTCAATTATCACTATGTTGCTCTTTAGGAAAGCATTGTCAATGCCATGTATCATAGAGGGTATGACATTAGGGAACCTGTAGAAATCAGAATTCATCCGAACAGGATAGAGATCCTGAGTTTTCCGGGACCTGACCGGTCAATCAAAAAGTCTGATATTGCAAAAGGAAAACTTGTTGCCCGAAGATACCGCAACCGAAGGATCGGCGAGTTTTTCAAAGAACTGAAGATGACCGAAGGAAGGTGTACCGGAATACCCAAAATAATCAGAGCCATGAAAGCAAACGGTTCGCCGGAACCGATCTTTGAAACGGATGATGACAGAAACTATTTTCTGGCAATTCTGCATATTCATCCAGAATCCCAAGTCAGTGAGCAAATTGGTGAGCGAGTTGAAGCTGTTGAGGGATTAAATCATTCAGAATTCAACAAGCTTGTATCAAGTCTGTCCCAAGTCTGTCCCAAGTCTGTCCCAGGTCAAACCGCAGCAAGTGTTATTTTAAAAGCAAGAGATAGTATTGATATGGCTACACTGATGTTAACGCTCAATCAGAAAAACAGAACCCGGTTTCGCAATCAACTTATCAATCCATTGATCAAAACGGGATTGATCGAATTAACCATTCCGGATAAGCCCACAAGCAGCAAACAAAGATATAAGACTACTATAAAAGGCCTTAAGATAATTGATGAAATAAAGAAGAAAAAAACATGAAACGGTACCCAGTATACAAAGACAGCTACATTGAGTGAATCGGGGCAAGCGATATCTGTACGGCAGAGTATCTGGATTCAGTCAGAGGGAACAAAGGTATAAAAGTTCAAATACAGGAAAAATAAACAAATGATTACCGACACAACATTTTTCACAAATGAACTATGCCGCACCGTTTGATTGATTCAAAAAGACACGGCATCATATTAGCGCCCGGTTTCCTAAGTTGCCTCTCTTGAAAATTAACAAAAGCTTGGTTAGAGAGTGGGTTGTCCGATTGCCGCAAGGGAACTGGTTTGCAAGCCACAGGGGGAGAAAAAGTTGAACAAGATCGTTGCAAAGCTGAAGCTTCATAATTTTAGGCGTTTTCGCGAATTCTCTGTCGATTTCAACGATGAGATGAACTTACTCATCGGGGACAACGAGTCCGGAAAAAGCTCAATTCTACAAGCACTCGATCTGGTCATGAGTGGAAGCAGAAGTAAGGTGGATACCTTGAGCCTGGAGAGCCTTATGAACATAGATATAATCAGCGAATATCTTGCTGGCACCAAGGCCCTTGAAGACCTTCCTGTGATGTGGGCTGAGGTTTATCTTAACGAACAGAACAACCCTGATTTGAATGGAAAAAATCATAGCGAAGGGATCGACTGTCGTGATGGATTGAAACTTCTTTGTGAGCCAATGGATGAATACGGAAATGAGATCGCGGATATCTTAAAGGAAGCAGAGCCCAATTTCCCTTTCGAGTACTACTCTATCAAATTTAAGACATTTTCTGGTGAATCATATACAGGATATCGTCGATTCATGAAGCACCTGCTGCTGGATGGATCACAGATCAACAATGAATACGCTACACGCGAATATGTCAAAAAAATGTATCGAGCGAATGTCGATGATCGCGAAAAGAATAAGCACCAGAATGAATACAGAAAACATAAAAGTCAATTCTGGAATAACGTCCTGAGCCATTTGAATGACAGACTCAATAGTTACAAGTTTTCGGTGGCGACCAATACAAAATCCAACTTGGAAACTGACTTAATGATCACAGAGGATGATATTTCAATCGAAAACAAAGGAAAAGGACGACAGTGTTTCATTAAGACCGAGTTCGCTCTTCAAAGAAGCAGTACGGGTAATCCGCTCAATGTCCTGCTGCTTGAAGAGCCAGAAAATCACTTAAGCCACACGAACATGAAAAAGCTGGTCAGTATGATTGCTGGGGCAGTGGACAAGCAGCTAATCGTGGCCACGCATAACAGCCTGATATGCACGAGGCTGGACCTCAGGAAGGCGATCATGCTTAACAGCTCAGGTGATAAGCCAGCGACACTGGATGGGGTCCCGAAGGATACAGCCGGTTTTTTTGTCAAAGCGCCTGACAACAATATTCTGGAGTTCATCCTTTCTAAAAAGGTCATTCTTGTTGAAGGTGATGCGGAATACATCCTGATGGAAGCGCTATACGAGAAGGTCGCCGGCAATGAGCTTTATAGTGCCGATGTTCATGTGATCTCAGTGGGTGGTACAAGCTTCAAGAGGTACCTTGATCTCGCAAAGTTGCTGAACATCAAGACTGCCGTCATCCGTGATAATGATGGTAATTATCAGAAGAATTGCGTCGAGAACTACAAAGACTATAGTTTGGATGACATAAAGGTATTCTTTGAGAGCGATAACAAGCTAAAAACCTTCGAGATTTGTATGTACGAAAAGAACAAGGCGGTGTGCGATGACCAGTTCACTACCGGTCACATCAAATTACCACCACAGGATTACATGTTAAATAACAAGGCTGAAGCAGCACTTAGGCTGCTGGAGAACAAGTCAGCGGAATTGATAGCACCCGAATACATAAGGAATGCGATCAAGTGGATAAGCGGGTAATACTGGCTGTGGCAGGGTCTGGGAAGACCTCCTACATCATAGACTCGCTTCGATCCTCGGAGCGGTCCTTGGTGGTGACTTATACCGAGAATAATTACAAAAACCTATATAATCGGATCGCATCCGAGTACGGGTGTGTACCGGATCGTATTCGTTTGTATACGTACTTCTCTTTTCTTTATTCTTTCTGTTTGCGGCCTTTTCTTGCTGATGAGTTGGGAATACGCGGAATCAATTGGGATGAACCACCAAACTATACTCGTAGAATAAAAAGAACTGACAATCAATACTATTTGAATAAAAGACAAAGACTGTACTACAACAGAATGGCAGGATTGCTGCAAATAAAGGGGGTGGTGCCGGATATAAAGCGTAGGCTGTCAAAATACTTCGACAATTTCTTTGTTGATGAGGTCCAAGACTTCGCGGGGCACGACTACAATTTCTTGTGCGATCTCCCCTCAGCGAACGTATGCACCGTGCTATTAGGCGATTTCTGGCAGCACACTTATGACACCAGTCGTGATGGCAACGTCAACAAGAACTTGCACAAAGATCTGGCGAGCTACAAGTGCAAGCTGAAAGGACAAGGCTACGAAGTTGACGTTACGTCACTCGGTAAAAGCTACAGGTGCAGCCCAACTGTTTCATCAAACCGACATCATCAAACTGTTTTATCAATCTCATCAGAAATATCCTTGTTTTTCGAATAACTGGGGAGCTTCAAAGGGTATAGATAGCTATGGCAGCGTTTGCGTCGTGTTGAACAATAAAACAGACGACCACTACAAAAAGGGACGGCTGACTTCGCTTGCCCCCATGACGAAAAACAAACTGTACGTGGCATGTACACGATCAAGGGAGGATCTTTATTTCGTGCCGGAAAAGTACTACCGCAAGTACAAAACTTGATGCTGACTCAGTAGGGTCAATTAAACAGCGAATGACTTGCGGGACGTCCATAATTAAGTAAACAACTCGCTATCTAGTTGATATTTATGCTATTTTAAAACCTCTTTTTTGTCAGACGGGGTTTATTTTTTGACCCGGTTAAACAGCTCAAAGGGATTTAACAGGGCTGACCAGGATTTGCAGGATTACCTGGATTTATTAAGAGAATCTACAAAAACTCCAAATAGTTCTTCATTGTTTCTTTGGCGGTATGCTGAAGCAGGCATAACAATCTTGACATCGTTTCTCTGAATGGAAGTTGTTTTGAAACAATGATCCCCCAGTGTTCTTGTCGGCTTTTTGCATACTGGTTGTGGAGGATCACAAAATCTTTAACATTGAAAGTAAAAAGACACCGTTCTTGCTGAATGGCAAATAGAAGCTGATCTGAATCAGACCGTCCTTTCCGATACAGTTCCTGAGCATGAATGGCATCATATCCTCTTTTCCGCAAGGCATGTGCCAACCCTGAATGGACATCTTCGTCCAAAAATAACTCGATTTTCATACGTTCGGGGCTTTCTGATTAGGGTGCGGCGCAATCTGTGATTTCCAGAACTCCACATCTGAAGATTCAGATAGATCCGTGTCAACCTCCTCTTGATGGTCAAAATAGTATGCCAAAGCTGAATGGACATGTGAGGGCGTTAAGTGGGGCAAAGTTGTTAGAATTTCGTCAGCGCTCATCCCCATCTGATAATATCCAGCAATACATCTCACAGTGATTCGAGTCCCAACAATTATAGGTTTTCCATCGGCGATTTCAGGGTCAGATCCAATGTGGGGATATGTTTTCGCTTGTAATACTACAGCCATAGTATTCCCCTTTCATTTATTTTTTTATCACATTACTTTTTGGAAAAAAGACAAATGGAAATCAATAATTTTAAAATTATAAGAAAAATTGGGGCTTAGGTCAAGTGGAAAGTTTGGGACGCCCTTTCCTAGGGGACATCCATGTCACTATGGTGTCAAAAAAGCTTGAATTGTGAATTAGACTTTTCTTTATTCACTATTCAAGGTTTTGACCACCATAATAGAAGTATCTTATTCAGAAGAGCCGCAAGCGCAATTTTGTTGAGACTGGGAAGGGGTTGCCTGAGCCTGTCAATAGTAATGTGCAAGGTTCTGGAATGGGAAAGTTTTCATTTTCCATGGGCATGATAGATGTTTTTACAGCCGGAAAATCGTTATTTTTAGAAATCGAGATTATAACTCAAACTCTGCATCATAGAATTTTGTCTTAATCTTTTTTGACTTAAAGGCGCCAATTGCTTCCAGAAAATCTATATAGCCTTCCAGATCCTGCTCTTTCTTGAATGGCTTTTTTCTCATGGCAGTAAAGTCCTCTTGGGATAACGAAAGATCGGTTTCGAGTTTAATATTATTACTTTTTTTGCTTTTCTCCGATGATGTCATAGTATCTCTCCATCAGTCCATATTTCTCAAAGTACTTTTGGACTTTCTCCTGCATGTTTGCCCCCCACGGCCTTATCTTTTACAGATACTTCATGGCGTCTTTGAGGCTTAAACCTATCCATTTTGGACGATATTCAGGATAGCTTGCAAGAAGCCTTTGTGATTTTTGTTTTAATGCGCCGGTGTTGATTTTGGATGGATTCATCTTTATTTCAGCAATAACTATTTCCTTTTTCATGTCGTTAACAGCAACAAGATCGATCTCATTTTGATTCCCTTTTTCCCAATAGGAACCTATCCGGTTATATTTGCCTGTACCGGCAAACAACTCATGATAAAATTTTTCCAGTATTTTGCCGCAATAGGTTAAGTAATCGCGCTTGAGTAATGTTTTGATGTAGTTGAAATTTTCAGTTTCAATCGCGGAATAATTACGATAAAGAAAACGAAACCAGAAGTTTAAAAAATTGTCGGTGATAAAATATTTTTGCAGACGAGAATTAGGTTTGGCAGTATTCTCCGTTACAGTAATTTTAATTATTATAACTTTTTTATCCTTTAAGTCAAGCCAAAAAGAATAAAAGGGATTAAATCACTTTCCAGTATTAACGCTTGACGTTAATAACGAACCGCGTTAGTATGTTGTTATGATAAAATCTTTTCGCGACAAAGAAACTGAAAAAATATTTAACAGACTTTTTTTCAGAAAATTACCGCTGAATATTCAGCATATTGCACGCAGGAAACTGGTAATCTTAGATGCTGCACCTGAACTCAATGCATTACGCATTCCACCAGGCAACAAACTGGAAAGTCTAAAACGTGACCGAAAAGACCAGCACAGCATTCGCATTAATGACCAATGGCGGATATGTTTCAATTGGAAGGCCGGGGATGCGTATAATGTTGAGATTACAGATTATCATTAGGAGGCCAACTATGACTAATAAAAACCTTCCTTCCATCCATCCTGGCGAGATTTTGTTGGAGGAATTTTTGAGACCAATTGGCATCAGCCAGTATCGACTGGCTAAGGACATCAGTGTATCGCCAAGACGTATTAATGAAATTGTACATGGGAAAAGAGCCATTACCGCAGATACAGCTCTGCGTTTAGGTCGATTTTTTGGCATGTCGCCTCAGTTTTGGTTAAACTTGCAAAATCGATATGATCTTGAAGTAACAGAAGATATGCTCGTGGGTCGTCTTGATAAAGAGGTGCACGCTCTAAATTTACACGCGGCTTAAGTCTATCAAGAAGCCCGTTTGTTGTTAAAATAAAGTAAAGGTGATATGTTTCACCAGATGAAAAATGGAAATTCCTATACTATTAAATTATGAAAGCAGAAATTCTTGCAACAGGTGATGAAATACTCACAGGAGCTGTAATTGACAGCAATTCCGCCTATATTGCCCAAAAACTGGAAGAGGCAGGTATAGAGGTAGTACGGCATGGCTGTGTGGGTGATGATGTTGAAGCTATTGCAGCTATTCTTAAAGAGATAAGCACGCGTGCTGATATGGCTGTGGTTACCGGCGGGCTTGGTCCTACATTAGATGATATTACAGCAGAGGCAGCCGCAAGGGCGGCAGGTGTTGAACTTGTGTTCGACAGAGAGGCAATGTCTTGTATTGAAAATTTTCTTAAAACACAAGGCCGAGACGTTATTGCTTTAAACAAGAAACAGGCCATGCTGCCGGAGGGAGCTGAGTGTCTTTTCAATTCTGTTGGTACAGCCCCTGGCTTTGTGCTAAGAATAGGCAGATGCGTTTTTTTCTTTCTTCCCGGTGTTCCCTCTGAAATGCGAAGGATGCTTTCAGACGGGGTCCTGCCTTGGATAGATAAGCTTCAGAAGGGAGAAAGAAGTTTTAGCCTTGTAAAGACCATATCAACATTTGGTTTGACCGAGGCTTCTGTAAACGAACGGCTGGCCGGTTTGACAGAGAAGTTTTCGGGGATCAAGCTGGGACTGCGTGCCAGGTTTCCAGTAATTTATGTTAAACTTTATGTTCGAGGCAAGGATAAAAAGAGAGCAGATATTCTTCTGGAAAAGGCTTTGGAATTTGTATTTAATAAAATCGGCGAATGTGCATTTTCTGCCGACGGTGAATCTATGGAAACCGTAGTGGGCAGTCTCCTTCGCAGGGAAAAGGCTACAATAGCAGTAGCTGAAAGCTGTACCGGCGGCCTTATATCTCACTTGCTTACTAATGTGCCCGGCAGCTCTGATTATTTTTTCTTTTCCGGTGTGACATATTCAAATAAAGCAAAGATCAAGGTGCTTGGCGTGTCAGAGGCCACATTGAAGAAATACGGAGCTGTGCATGAAGAGACTGCAAAAGAGATGGCAGATGGTGCGCGGCGTATTGCCGGCGCAACTTACGGAATATCAACAAGCGGTATTGCCGGGCCTGGCGGGGGAACCAATGAAAAGCCGGTTGGAACGGTCTGCATAGGAATTGCTACAGCAGATTCTGTTGAGGCATATCGTTTAAATTTTCAATTCAATGAAAGATTAAGAAATAAAATAATTTTTGCGATAACAGCTTTTGATCTGTTGAGACAAAAGCTTTTGAAACATAAAGGTAAAGCCAGTGAAACACATTGAAGCTTCAAGGGAGTTAAAAAAGACTCATGCCGAGCTCCAACAGAGAGTGGAAGAACGAACTGCAGAATCAGTTAAGGCAAACGACCAGCTTAGTCGGGAAATAGAAGAGCGAAAGCGGGTAGAACAGGCGCTCATGGAAAGTGAAGAGCGATACCGAACACTTACCGAGCATGTTGCCGATGGAGTTACGCTTGTTCAGAATGGAAAGTTTTTATTTGTAAATAATGCTTTTGTTTCAATGTTTGGTCACACGAATGCGAACCAGATACTTGGTAAAAGAGCTGTTGATCTGATTTCATCTGGTTTTGATCAGGGTATCAAGGAAATTTATGGTAAGCTTGAGTTGGGCATGTCAGGTGAAAAAATTTTCAGGGCGCCCTGCATTACACGTGAAGGACGTGAGTTTTGGGTAGAAGGGCGTCATAATATAATTAAATGGAAAGGAATGCCCGCTATCCTTACGACTGTCAGGGATATTACTGAAACAAGGCTCCAGGAAATTGCAATACAGGAAGAAACAGAGCGCCTTAGAAATGAGAACATAAGACTTAGATCTTCTATAAAGGAGAGATACAGGTTTGGAGATATTATTGGCAAGAGCCAGCCAATGCAGGAAATATATGAACTTATTTTAAAGGCGGCTAACTCCGATGTCAATGTGATTATTTATGGTGAATCCGGAACCGGCAAAGAAATGGTTGCAAGAGCCATACATGATATGAGCAATAGAAGAGATAAGGTTTTTGTTGCCGTGAACTGCGGCGCTATCCCTGAAACGCTTCTTGAGAGCGAGTTCTTTGGATATAAAAAGGGAGCCTTTACCGGGGCAAACATGGATAAGCATGGATACCTGGACCTTGCCGGGGGAGGTACTCTTTTCCTGGATGAAGTTAGTGAGCTTGATCTCAACCTGCAGGTAAAATTACTAAGAGTTATTGATGGCAGAGGTTATACGCCTGTTGGCAGCAATAAAGCTAAATACTCAGATTTCCGTATTATAGCTGCTACAAATAATAACCTGCTGGAACAGGTTAACAAGAATTTGATGCGGGAAGATTTCTTTTACAGGATGCATGTTATACCTGTTACTGTACCGCCTTTAAGAGAACGTAAGGAGGATATTCCTTTGCTGATTGAACATTTCTTAAAACTTCATTGTGATAGTAAAGAAAGGAAGAGCCTTCCGGTAAATATATTTGAAGCTATAGACAATCATAATTGGCCCGGGAACGTTCGAGAACTAGAGAATGTTTTAAAACGTTATGTTACAATACAGCGCCTTGATTTTATCAACCCGCGGGACCCCAAGGCAGCAAATGAGGTTAATGATTCAGGCAAAGAATTGCTGCAAAAAAATGCAGGACTGCGTAATGCAGTGGAGCTGTTCGAAAAAGACTATATTTCTAAAGTGTTAAATCAGAATAAGTGGCACAGGGGCAAGACAGCAAAAACGCTGGGCATACCCGAAAGAACTCTTTACAGAAAATTAAAACAATTTAATTTAGGTTTAAGCTAACCATGTCATAATATATGCCATATATGTCACATATATAAAATGCTAAATTATATCAAGCGGTAAAACTTAATTATTATATCCTTTCATGTCATTAATGTCAGTCTATCTTTTTCTCCTTAGAACAATTCATACCAAATAAATATAAATATCATCTATAAATACCAATAGATAGATATTGCCTTAATTTTTTGGCACATCCATTGCTTAGTAATATCCGAATATACTGCTAATCTGAATTTTAGAGCTATTTTCATAATAAGGAAAAATTAAACCACGAAGTACACGAACAATTAATACTTTTATAATTTTTTTGTGTTTTTCGCGCTCTTCGCTGTGAAAAAAACATGATAAAAATGGATATCCTGATTATTGATGATTTTTTTGCTGCCAGTACTGTTAAAAAAGACGTTGAGAAATTTGTCCGCAGCATAGAAATGGCTAATTCAGCCGAAGATGCCTTAATAAAGGTCAGTAATAATAAATTCGATCTCGTGCTTCTCAGTATTTCATCAAAAGTATTCGATGGTTGCGAATTAATTCAGCAGGTTAAAAGTATATGTCCGGATATTAAGATCGTTACTATGACCGATCGAAACTATAGAGATCTGGAATTAAAAATCAGAAAGCAGGGCGTACTTTTTTACATGATAACGCCTTTTAATAAAAAAGTGCTTAAAGAGATTGTAGATTATATTTCAAAATCAAAAGAAAAATTGCAGATAGAGAGATTGCAGAAATTTCATCATGAATTGGCCAGGCTTTAATTTCCATGAAACTTTTTGTGCAGCATAAATAATACCAGGTCATTTTTGACCGAGCCCTTAGCGTATTTCGGACGGACTGACAGGATTAACATGATCCCTTTACTTTTTTCTTATATCCTGTTATATCCTGTCAAAAAATATAAAGATTTTTATTAACAGATTAAAGATTAGGAGGTTTTTACATGTTTAATATTGAAAACTGGGACTGGGAAAGCAAAGAAAAAATGCTTGCCGAGCCGGCAAAATGGAAAGACCAGTTTGAAGATGTCTGGGAGCCTTATATCAGTCCCGATGGTGAGAAGATAGCCTCTATTGTTAAAATAGGGGAAGGAGAATTCAACATAGCTATTAATGAAGGAACTTGGGAAGAACCCTTTGAAAAGATCTGGTATTCCAGATTCAGCCCCGACGGCCGCCTGACCGCTTTTATAACAAAGGACATGGAATGGACAATGGCTGTGGATGGAAAGACATGGGAGCAAATGTATGAGTATATCTGGGATACCAAATTTAGCGCTGATGGCAAGATTATAGCTGCGACCACTAAAGTGGATAGCGTTTATTCAATAACAATAAACGAAAAAACATGGGAATGCCCCACTAAGCTTCAAAGCATAGCAAGTCATGTAATAAGCCCGGATGGGAAAACATCGGTCGCAATAGCTCAAACCGTTCCACTTGCAGAAGGCGATGTTAATGCATTTACAAAAGGCGCCTGGTCGGTAATCGTAAACGGAAAGCCGTGGAATGATAACTATGCTGATATTTACGGCCTGGCAATCAGCGATGACGGCAAGAATGTTGTTGCAGAATACAGGAATAGTATTTGTGAATACGGCATTCTCGTAAATGAAAAACCGTGGAATGAAAAATTCGGTTGTACATGGGAACCGGTTTTCCATCCAAAAAATAGTGATGAAATAACCGCACCGGTCAGGCAGGCAGGCCAGTGGTTTCTGGCGACAAACGGCAGGATTGTCTGGGACAAGGGTTTTATCAATCTTATGCATCAAACATACAGTCCTGATGGCAACAATATTGCGGCAGCAGTTGCCCCATCTTTTGCCAAATGGACAATCGCCGTTAATGGACAGCCATGGTCAAAAACATTCAATGAATGTATCTTAAAACCATATTTCAGCCCGGATGGCAGAAAGGTTGCGGCTATAGCAAAAGACAGCGGCAAATGGCTTCTTGTTGTTGATGGAACCGTACTTGGAGAAGGCTATGATAATATCTGGCCGCCTGTTTTTGGCCCCAATGGCGATATGGTAATCTGCAAGGTTGAAAAAAATGGCAAGTATGCTATTGCGGTTAATGGCAAAATCCGGGGAAACGATTATGAAGCCCTCTGGAATCCTGTTGTATCGCCTGATGGAACCAAGGTGATGATATGCGGCGTAGAAGACGGGAAATATTATCGCAAAGTAGTTTTGTTAAGTGATATATAAAATTAAGTTAACAAGTAATGTTTTTTTTCTTTAGTAAGATAACTATAAAAAAGTTTTGAATAATATTTTCAAAAAAAGGGGGGAAAGCAAATGTATGAATTTGTTAGCGGGCCGCTTGTATGGATAGCCTTTATAATTTTTATCGGCGGGAGCCTGTATAAAATATACAACATGTTGTCCGGCGCTAAAAAGGATATAACCTTGTTCAGGCATATGTCCCTGAAACACAGTTTAGCTTCTCTTGTGCACTGGGTAATACCTTTTAATAATCAGTATATGCAAAAAAGACCAATTTTTACTATAGTCTCTTTTGCTTTTCATATATGTTTAATACTTACGCCTGTTTTTCTTTTGGGTCATCTTGTTCTATTGGATGAATCGTGGAATATAAGCTGGTTTAATATTCCAGACAAGGTCGCAGACTGGATGACGATCATAGTCATTGCCGGGTGTATCTTTTACTTATATAGAAGATTAACAGACCCGGTGGTAAAAAACGTCACCGATGGTTCTGACTATCTTCTGCTGGCAATTACCGCTCTTCCATTTATTACCGGTTTTATTGCATACCATCAATTATTTGCCTATAAAACCATCCTGATAATTCACATCCTTGCCGGCGAGATCATGCTGATAGCCATCCCTTTTACAAGGCTAAGCCACATGCTCTTCTTTGTTTTTACAAGAGCATTATTCGGGAGTGAACAGGGTTATTGGAAACATTCAAAGGACTGGTAAAATTTAACAGCAAAAAACAATAATGTTAAGGAGAATATTATGAAACCCACCATAGCTATAAGAGAACCGGTCGTAGATGATCTCATGGACCAGACCGAGAAAATACTCACCGAGGAACAAATAGAAAAAGTTATCAATGAAGTTATAGATCAAGAAACCGGCGTGCGTTTGCAAACTTACGTTAATACATGTATTCACTGCGGATTATGTTCCGAAGCATGTCATTGGTTTCTTTCTAATGACAGGGATGTCAGTTTTGCTCCGGTTACAAAGGTAAAAGATACCATCTGGGTAATGTTGGAAAAAAAAGGAAAGGTTGACGCGGCATTTATCAAAAGATGCTCTCAAATCGCCCATACCGAATGTAATGTCTGCCGGCGCTGCGGCATGTATTGTCCGTTTGGAATCGATATCGCATACATGATGCTTGTTGTTCGCAGGATATGCGCAAAGCTGGAAATGGTGCCTCTTTACCTGCAGGATACGGTTAACAGCCATGCTGCCACAATGAACCAGATGTGGGTAAAACCGGATGAATGGATAGATACTCTCCAGTGGCAGGAAGAAGAAGCACAGGGATATGTGCCAAGCGCTCGTTTGCCACTTGAAAAAGAAGGCGCGGAAATAATGTACTCTGTTATTGGGCCTGAACCAAAGTTTTTAGCGCAGCTCCTTGGCAATATCACAGTAATTATGAAGGTGGCTGGACTTGACTGGACAATGCCTGCAACTGCCGGCTGGGATAACAGCAATATGGCTATGTATTCAGGGGACTTTGAAGTCATGGCCAGGGTGGAAAGGCTTCATCATGAAACAGCTCAAAGGCTTAAGGTAAAAAAGATAGTCATGGGTGAATGCGGTCATGCATTCAGGGGGGGAGAATACGACGGACCTACCTGGCTGGGCTGGATGAGTCCGCCCATACCGATTGTTCATGCTGTAGCATTTTATTATGACCTGATCAAAAGCGGCAGAATCAAAATAGCAAAAAAAGTCGAGGGACCGGTTACTGTACAGTACCCGTGCAATATTATAAGAAACGCGGGATTGGGCTCAAAACTGCAATATATTATGAATGCAGTGTGCGAAGATTTTGTAGATCTTATCCCAAATGACAGGCATGCCTATTGTTGCAATGCAGGCGGTGACACTATTAACTGCGGCCCGCCATGGAAGAAAATTCGGGTCCAGTCAGCTAAAATACAGTCGGAAAATTTTAAAAGAACCGGTGCTCATACCATTGTAACACCTTGCCACAACTGTCATAGCGGGGTTGAAGATATTGTTGACGGATATAAGCTTGGGATGCACGTCAAATTCTTCAGCGAGCTTTTGATTGAGGCAATGGAGATTCCTGAGCACTTGAAACCAAAGGAAGAATAAGCGGACGAATAAAATAATATTGTTGCAACCATAATATATTACCGCCAAGAACGCTAAGAAGCGCCAGGAAAAAAGTTTTAAAAATATAAATCCTTGCGTGACTTTGCGTTCTTTGCGGTAAAAAAATTATTTAGTTCCCTCCCATCTCTTCTTCTGTTTCCACAATTATTTCTTTGGCTGTTTTCCTTTTTTTTCATTGCCGCTGTTGCGGTGATTTTTCCTCCTTTTATATGAGCTTAAGCTCATAAATCAAGTTTAGTCTTGTGATTATCAAGGTAATCTTTATTATTGTGTCGCTGATGCTGACATAATATTATCCTGATTGAGCGTAAACAAAATGAATGAAACCTATTTTTCAGGACAGCTTATAGATTCACTGAGAGAAAGCTGGGGTCTTTTTTTGAGAGAGAATTATAATACCATAAAGGTTTATTATTTAGCAGTAGTTATAATATTTATCTTAACAGTATTTCCAACAGGGAGATGTGAAGCAATGTCTATGAATAACTCCTCAGGAATTATAAGATTACCAGCCCCTTATTATGACAGCAATATATCGGTTGAAATGGCATTATTAAAAAGAAGGTCTATCAGAAGCTATTCAAATGAACCATTATCTCTTGCCGAAATATCACAGCTTTTATGGGCGGCTCAAGGAATTACAGATTCAAGAGGATACAGAACAGCTCCTTCTGCAGGAGCGCTTTACCCGTTGGAAATTTATATTGTTGCAGGAAGAGTGAAAGATCTTTCCCAGGGTATTTATAAATACAGGCCACATAAACATCAGCTTGTGAAAACAGTTGATGGTGACAAAAGGGCTGAAGTTTGCAGAGCTTCTTTAAATCAGAGTCCGATAAGTGATGCTGCTGCGGTAATTGTTTTTTGTGCAATTTATGAGCGGACAACGGTCAAGTATGGGGAAAGAGGAATAAGATATGTCTTCATTGAAGTTGGGCATGCTGTCCAGAATATTTATTTGCAGGCTGTTTCTTTAAAGCTTGGGACACTGGTTATTGGGGCTTTTAATGATAATGAGCTCAAAAAAATTATGAAGTTTGATTTATATGAATACCCCCTATGCATCATGCCGGTTGGGAAACTTTCATCTGAATGACCGGCACCCCCTGTTAAGTCGCAAATCTTTTTTTGAACCATAGGGCGGACTCATTTAAAAATTGTGTTTGGTGGTCTTTATTGCTCATGTGATGATCGCCTTGATATTGTATGATTAATTTTTTGGGATTCCCAGCTTTTGAATATATCTCATTTGCATCTGATAGCGGTACTATTTTGTCGGAATCTCCGTGAAATATTAAAACATTATGAATATCCGGCAGCTTGTCTGAAATGTCAAAATTAAGATTTGTTTTATAGAATGATAGCGGAAGATTATTTAGATGGTTTGATTTATCAAGCGCTTCTATTAATGGTTTGCTTCGTACAGGTGCGGCAAAGGTAACAAGAGCTTCTATCTTTAGAGTGTTTACAACAGATATGCAAAGAGTTCCTCCCAGGCTGCTTCCAAAAAGTCCAATCCTGTTTCCTGCGTCATTTCTTGAATAAAGGGTTTTTACGGCATTGATAAGATCACTTTGCCGGGCATCAAAAGAAGTAACGTCTCTAAATACACCTTCGCTCTCCCCGCATCCTCGATGGTCGAATCTGAAAAATGCAATATTTAATGCATTACATTTTTTTGCCAGTTCTATTTGTTTGGGAGAGTTACTGTCGCTGAAAAGTCCGTGAACTCCGATTACAACCGGAGGGCACTTTAACTCAGGCAGGTGCAGAGTTCCTTTAATAAGAAAACCATTGGACTTGAACGAGATTTTTTTGCAGATTGAATTTATTTCTGTTTTACGTATAATCATCTGGCTACTTATTTTTTAATTTCATAACTATTGCGTTAAACCTAAATTGAGCGATTTTTTACTCGACCTGCACCAATCTCTTGCGCATCAAGGACTTGCGAAAAGTCTCGACATATCCATTGGTATGCCTGCGCTTTTCGCAAACCTTGCTGCATCAAGACCTTGGCACATTTCTTCGCAAAAAATCGCTCAACTTAGGTTAAAGGATCATATATGTCTGTTAAAAAAGGACAAGAACTTAAACTTGAAATTTCTGGGCTGGCATTTGGCGGCAAAGGGATCGCGCGCAAAGACGGGTTCACTGTTTTTGTCGACCATACCGTTCCATTAGATATTGTAGTTGCCCGCATAATAAAAAAGAAGAAGAACTTCGCTGTTGCTAGTGTTATCGAAATACTTGAGAAATCTCCATTCAGGACAGATCCTCCCTGTATATACAGTGGCCAGTGCGGAGGATGCAAGTGGCAATTTTTAAAATATGACAAACAACTTGATTACAAGAGGCAGCATGTTATTGATTCACTTGAGCATATTGGGATGATAAAGGGAGTAACCGTCCATTCCAGCATACCATCGAAGCTGATTTATGGATACAGAAACAAGATGGAGTTTTCCTGCTCAGACAGGCGATGGCTTATGCCTGATGAGATGGGCATGGAAAATCCGGATTTAAATTTTGCTCTTGGGCTTCATGTGCCAGGTACTTTTCACAAGGTGCTGGATACCAAAAAATGCCTGCTTCAACCCGCGCTTGGAAATAATATTCTCGATGATGTTAGAATCTATATCAAGGAGTCAAATGTTCCGGTATACGGGCTTCGGAGCCACATCGGCTTCTGGCGTTTTGTTATGCTGAGACATTCTGCGGCTTATGACCAGTGGATGGTAAATATAGTAACTGCGGAAGAATCCAACAAGATTGTCAAGCCGTTATCCGACTTGTTAACAGCCAAATACCCGGAAATCGTGTCTGTAATAAACAATATAAATACACGCAAGGCAGGCATTGCTGTTGGAGAATATGAGATACTTCTTGCCGGCAGTCCATTTATAAAGGAAAAAATCGCTCTATTTGAGTTTAAAATATCCGCAAATTCCTTTTTTCAGACTAATACATCGGGCGCTGAGATATTGTACGAAAAAGTCAAGGAATACGCCGGGCTGTCGGGGAAAGAGTATGTTGTTGACCTTTACAGCGGAGCAGGCACGATAGCTATTTTTCTTGCTGATTCAGCAAAGGAGTTGACAGGAATAGAAATTTCTAAAAGTGCAGTACAGGACGCGGAAGCTAATTGTCTATATAATGGAATTTCAAATTGTCGTTTTATCCTTGGCGATATAAAGGATTGTCTTGAGCATGTAAAAAAGCTGGATGTTATGATAATTGATCCCCCAAGGACAGGTATGCATAAGAATGTGGTTAAACAGATTCTTGATATGGCTCCGGCTAAAATTATCTATGTTTCCTGTAATCCAGCGACAATGGCAAGGGATCTCGGTATGATGAAAGACAATTATAAAGTCTTGGAAGTGCAACCGGTTGATATGTTTCCGCATACATATCACATAGAGTCGGTTGCCAGGCTTGAAAGAAAGTAACTACTCAGGTTCAAAGTTCCACGGTTCACGGTTAGAGAGCGATGAAGATTGAAAAGCACAAAGTAGCCAACCGTAAACTGTAAACTATTATCATATTTTTTTAGAACTGCTATAGTGGAAAGTTATGTTGCGAGTTCAAACAGGTCTTGAAAGGCTTATTGAGTCCCCCCCAAAATGGATATTGGGCTGCCGTCTGGGTTTATTAAGCAATCCTGCTTCAGTTGACAGGAATTTTCGCCATGCTCGCGGATTGATTAATAAGAAATTCTCGGGACAACTTAAAGCGCTGTACTCACCGCAGCACGGTTTTTTTGCTGAAAAACAGGATAACATGATTGAGTCAGAAGATATGATTGATTCGGTATTAAAGATTCCTGTTTTCAGCCTTTACGGCCAAACTCGAATACCCTTAAAAGAAATGTTTGATCCCATTGATGTGCTTATTATTGACCTGCAGGATGTCGGAACCCGTGTTTATACTTTCATTTATACAATGTCCTACTGTCTTGAAGCCGCAAAAAAATTCGGCAAAAAAGTAGTAGTTCTTGACCGTCCTAATCCTGTCTGCGGCTCCGTGGTAGAAGGCAACTGCCTGTCGTCAGAATGCAACTCATTTGTAGGGCGTTTTCCTATTCCTATGCGTCATGGGATGACAATGGGTGAGCTTTCTCTTTTATTCAATAATTACTATGGAAAAGGTTGCGATCTTGAAATTGTAAAAATGAAAGGCTGGGACAGGAATATGTATTTTAATGATACAGGTCTTCCCTGGATTCCTCCATCACCAAATCTTCCAACCACTATGACTGCAATGGTTTATCCTGGCCAGGTGCTTTGGGAAGGCACAAATGTTTCTGAGGGGCGGGGAACAACCCAGCCTTTTGAGGTTTTTGGCGCTCCTTTTATTGATACTGAAAAAGTTCTTTCCGACATTGGGGGCAGCAAATTGGAGGGAGCAATACTCAGATATAATGTATTTGAGCCTACGTCAAACAAGTGGAAGGGAACTCTATGCAGAGGATTTCAAGTTCACATAACCGATCCGAATAAATTTAATCCATATATTACCTCCATTAAATTGCTCAAGTCGGTCTGTTTCCATCACAAAGGTGAGTTCGAGTGGAAACAGCCTCCTTATGAGTATGAATATAAAAGTCTTCCCATAGACCTTATAATTGGAGACAAGGAAATACGGCGGCGCATAGAAAAAAATGACGATATAGATGAAATAGCAAGATACTGGCAAGATGATCTAACTGAGTTTATTGAAATAAGTAAAATGTTCCATCTTTATAAGAGCTGAGAGCTTGTCCGAAGAGCGCTATTTCAAATTTATATAATACCTATATTATTACCTAATTGTTTTACTGACACCTGATCCCTGACGACAGTTATAAATACAGGAGACTTTGTTTTGGAAAAAGAAAAAACAGGCTGGAAACGTATGAAGTTCAGAAAAAACAAGGTCTGGCTGAATACTGACAATAACGGGCGGCCTATTGTTAAAAATGGCAAAGTGTTAATCAAGTATCAGCTTGAGCAGGATTATGAGTACTGGGTGAATAAAGACAACGTTAAACCCATTGATCCACGGGAGGATAATAAAAAAGTTTCTAATAAAAAAAATCCGGCTAAAACAAGTAAAAAAAAGGCATTGAAATTAGAAAAACAACCTCCGGAAGAGCAGGATATGATCTGCATCTACACAGACGGGGCATCTTCCGGCAACCCCGGCCCTTCAGGGATAGGTATTTTGTTGCTTTATGGAAGCCATGAAAAGGAGATATCAAAACATATAGGTGTTGCAACCAACAATATTGCTGAGCTTGAGGCTATTCGAGTAGCTTTGCTGGAATTAAAAAGAACCGATCTTCCGGTAAAAATTTTTACAGATAGTTCCTATGCTTGCGGAGTCCTTACTCTTGGATGGAAAGCAAAGAAGAATGCGGAATTAATAAAATCAATTAAGAAGATTATTTCAAAATTCAGGAAGCTGAAGTTCCACAAGGTGAAAGGACATGCGGGTATTGATGGAAACGAAAGAGCAAATTATCTTGCTACATCAGCAGTAACAAAAAATCTATAGAGCCCTGCCTAATTTTAAGCAGGGCTCTTAATTTGAGACCTTTGCAAAACGCCCCCTTTTGCCCAATTAGCGCTGATGCTTCACTTCGTGTCACTTCGTGCCAGCGTCAGACTCAAATTTTAAGCCTCGAAATACTCAATGTATTCCTGCATTTAAAATTTTCGCCTTCCTTGAACTTGAACAAAATTGAGCATTTTTCAAAGGTCTCAATTTGAAGTTATTCAGATTATGATTAGGCTGATTTTAATTTTTCAATTTCACCTTTCAGTTCATCAATTTCTTTTTTATATTTTTCTACATCCCCAGTCGCAGTTGAAGCAGGGGCTGTCTCATCTTTTTTCCAGGTATCTTTCAGCTCATCAAAGCCCAGGTAAAGAGCCAAACCGCCTCCAAGTAGAAGCATCACTGGGATAGCACCGGCTAAAAGCTGCAAAAAAGGTTTCCACCATATTGAAATGCCAATAAGACCCAGAACAGCTCCGATGGCCCCGCCAATTAAAGTTTTCATAAAAATTCACCCTCCTTTAAATTGATTCCTTTTGATATTTAAGATTTTCAATAGTAAATTACATGTACTATTTTAATAAGCCTGTTAATTGATTTGTATAATTATAAAGAATATCGTGTAGATACATATGATAGCATTAAGCGAATCAAGTTTTTCTGAAATAACACAACAAAGTCTGTAACGCAAGCTAAAAATTTTATGCCCGATGCGTTTACCTTTTGAGTTATAGTTTTTAATATTGCATTCAAATTTTATATTTGATAATTTTTACATTTCTGAAAATATAATTCAAATTACTTCACAAATAACCAACTAATATTATGACAAGATTAATAAAACAGAAATTAAGGGGTTGGATCGACAACTTTCTTAAAAGGACATATAATCACTTTCTTTGCTATCTTCCGGTTAATATAGGCTTTTTTTCTTCATGGATTTTGAAGCTCTTCTTTTCCGGGGTAAAGCTTGATAAGGAGCAGACCTCAGTTATCCGGAAGATTCCAAAAGAAAGTATAATTATTTATGCTACCAAACATAAAAGTTATTTTAAATATTTATTTTATCATACACGATATAGACAGGAAGGGCTACCTGTTCCCGAAATAGGGCTGGATTACAGAGTAGTTATCTGGCAGCCGGTATCACGAATATTTAGGATTATTTTAGCATATCTTGATTATATTTTTTATAATAAAGCCTGGCCGCCCAATGCTTATAAAAGCGGATATATCAAACACGAGCTGATTAAGAGACGTTCGGGATTATTATCTCTGGTTGAAAAAAGAGGTTTCTATCGCAGATTTGTAAAAGAAAAAGCAGATCCGATCCGCTATCTTATAGAAATTCAGAAATCAATAAAGCGTCCGATTTTTATTGTTCCTCAATTAATGTTTTTCAGCACAAACCCACACCGGTCTACTCCGAATATAATTGATATTCTGTTCGGCACGCAAGAAAGGCCGGGAAAAATAAGACGTATTGTAACTTTATTCAAAAATCCGGGCAATATTTTTGTGGAAATATCAGAGCCGGTTAATCTTAAAGAATTTTTAGAGCTTACTGAAAACCGTTATCAAAGCATAGAACACCAGTCACTTCAATTAAGGCGCTATCTTTTAGTTCAGATTAATCAACATAGAAGAAGCATCGTCGGGCCGATTCTTAAATCAAGAGAAGAACTGAAAGAAAATGTCCTGACAAATAACAGGCTTCAAAAATTCATGTACAACCATTCAAAAAAGCGCGACATCCCAATCCAAAAAGTACATAAAGAGGCGGATGTGTATCTTGACGAAATAGCCGCCAAGTATAATATAGCAGTAATAAGAATGGCCGCAGTTGTTGTTAAATGGGTTGTAAACACCATGTTTGAAGGTGTAACGGTCAATAATGATGTGCTTAACAGAGTAAAAAACATGTCTAAAAAAGGGCCGTTAATTCTGGTCCCCTGCCATAAAAGCCATATAGATTATCTGATTTTATCGTATACATTACTTAATAATAATATGCCATGTCCCCATATCGCTGCCGGGAAAAATCTTTCTTTCTGGCCCCTTGGGCCATTATTCAGACGCGGCGGCGCTTTTTTCATAAGAAGAACTTTCAGGGGGGCTGTACTTTATTCAAAAGTTTTTGCGGAATATATAAACAAGCTTCTTGAGGAAGGTTTCAATATCGAAATGTTCATAGAAGGGGGCAGAAGTCGAACAGGCAAGTTAATCATGCCAAAGCTTGGATTACTCTCCATGCTTCTAAATGCTTATAAAAACGAATCCTGTGAGGATATGATATTTGTACCAATATTTATTGGATATGACAGGGTACTGGAGGAAACTGCTTATTTAAATGAAATTGAGGGAGGTCAAAAAGAGCCTGAGAGCCTCCTTCAGGTAATAAAGGCAGGAAGACTGCTAAAGAAAAGATATGGAAGAATTTACATTAAGTTCCATGAACCTATGTCGTTAAAGGAGCTTTTATCAGAATATGGTTCTAAAATTCAGGATATGTCGTCAAAAGAGCAGAATGTTTTTATCCGTAATTTGGGACATAGAATCATAAATGCAATAGACAATGTCTCACTTGTAACCCCATATGCTCTTGTTGCAAGCGCTATTCTTAACTGCCCCAAAAAAAGTTTTACTTATAATTATTTGATATCTGAAATGGAAATATATATGACCTACCTGTTTTCAAAAAATGCCAAGATGGCTGATACTCTTGTGCTTGATCAGGCCAGAGCTTTCGAAAGAGCCCTGGAACACTACACCCATAGAAAATTTATAGAAAAAATTCCAAAGAAAGATAAGAAAAGCCAATCCTCCGATGTTATATTTAAAGTTAATGAAAGCAAAAGACCGGTTTTAGAATATTACAAGAATAATTGTATTTCCTTTTTTATCCCGGCGGCTTTTACTGCTTTGGCAATCCTGGAAAAAGACGCTTTTCAATTCTCAACATCCGATATTATTTCCGGCTATACCTTTCTTCAGGAATTTTTTAAAAATGAATTTTCTTATGATGTTGATAAGACACAGGATTATTTTGTTCGTAAAAACATCAAAATATTTATTGATGATGCCATTCTAATGCCTCATTCAACTCTGCCTGATACATACAACATCACATCCGCAGGTTATAGAAAGCTTAAACTTTTTTCCTGTTTTCTTAAACCCTATTTTGAATCATATTTTGTTGTATTAAACTTTTTCATGCGGTATCCAAAAGAATTTATTAATACAAAAGACCGCCTGAAAAAAGTCCAGTCAATAGGAAATCGCATGTATAAAAGAAAGGAAATTGAAAGAAAAGAAGCTCTTTCCAAAATCAATTTTCAGAATGCTGTAGATTATTTTGTTTCTCATGGAGTAAAAAGTTCAGATGATCATGATAAAATTAAACTCTATGATGATACTATAAAAAAATACATGAGTTATCTGCCACAATAGCAGGGATCAGGGGTCGGGGGGCAGGGACTATGGATCAGGGGCAGGAGGGACTGAAAAAAATGAACATCGAACATCGAACGTCCAACATCGAACATCGAATAATGAAATCGCTTTGCTCCGCCAGTTTATAAATTGGCAGAATTTCTTATTCAAAATTCGACGTTCAATGTTCGATGTTGGACGTTCATCTTTTAATATGTTGGACGTTCATCTTTCAAAACAACTCAGTATGGCATAAATGCAACCTGTGAACGTTTACAAAATAACTTAGCGCTTATTGGACAGTGGTCAGGGAGCAGTAGATAGCGGAGGGCGGTAGTGGTCAGTAAGGTATTACGATGAAAGCAATGATACTTGCCGCGGGTCTTGGTAAGCGGCTTCGCCCTTTTACTGCAAATACACCAAAACCTTTATTCCCTGTTGCAGGACGTCCTCTTCTGGATACCATTATTCGCAGCCTGCAGAATGCGGGATGCGAAGCCATAATTATTAATACCCATCACTTGTATAAAAAGATAGATTCTTTCCTGTCCGGCCGGAAATATTCCATCCCGGTTTTTACCCGTTATGAACCTCTGCTCCTCGGTACAGGAGGAGCTATAAAGAATGTTGCGGATTTCTGGGATGATCAGCCATTTATGGTTATAAACAGCGACATTCTTACAGATATAGACCTTAGGGATGTTTATGATTTTCATCTTAATCATAAATATACCGCCACCCTTGTTCTCCATGATTACAAAGAATTCAACAATGTATTAATCAGCAAGGAAGACTTCATTAGAGGCTTTTATGAAGAGAAAAGCAATGAGAACATCGGTTATGAGAGAAAGCTTGCTTTTACAGGGATACAGGTTCTTGATCCGAAAATTTTGGATTTTATTCCAGATGGTTTATTTTCCGGCATAATTGATGCGTATAGAGAATTAATATTTTCAGGCCAACGGCTGAAAGCTTTTATTGCACAAAAACATTACTGGAAAGATATCGGAACACCTGAGAGCTACAGAGAATCTGTTATAGATAAATTAGCACCCGAGGCATTCAAACAGGCGTGGCCGGATTTTATTTTTAAAAACATAGGGCGCGATAGAATCAAGGGGGATGGATCAGGCCGGCAATGGTACAGGGTAATAGCAGAGGAGTATTTGCACGGCAAGGTATATGATGTCCCATTACGAAAACTTATTATGGTTGATCACGGCATCAGAGCGCAAAGCGCAACATCCGAGGTGGACTCATTTATAGCGATCGGACGACATCTTTATAATAGGGAAATATCTGTTCCCAGGATATATCTTTACGATAATTTTTCAGGTATGGTTTTTCTGGAAGATCTGGGCGATGTAAAACTTCAGAAACTGGTCCTAAATACTAAGGACCCTGAGAAAGTTGCTTTATATTATAAAACAGTTATTGATGTTCTTATAAAGATGTCAACTTCAGGGACAGAAGGTTTTGATATATCCTGGACATATCAAACTCCATATTACAGCAAAGATCTTATACTTGAAAAGGAATGCCGATACTTTGTTGATGCATTTTTAAGAGGTTATTTTGGCATGGATTATTCCTTTGAAGATTTTAAAGATGAATTTGAATTACTTGCTGAGAAAACACTTAAATTTCCAGTTAATGGATTTATGCATAGAGACCTGCAATCCAGAAATATCATGTTTAAAGATAATAAGTTTTATATTATAGATTTCCAGGGCGGACGTATTGGCCCTGTTCAGTATGATCTTGCATCCCTGCTTATTGATCCATATGTGGATTTGCCTTATCAGTTGCGGGCTCAACTGGTTGATTACTGCATTAAGGGGTTTGCAAAATTTCTTCAGATTAATGAGGAGCAGTTCCGCTATTGCTTCAGGTATTGTTCCCTGACAAGAAATCTGCAGATACTTGGCGCATTTGGTAATTTAATACGTGTTAGTGGTAAAACATACTTTGAACAATATATCCCCGCAGCAGTAAAAACTTTGAAATATAATCTTTCAGCTTTTGAAGATGCAGAATTTCCGGGCATAAAAGCAGTTGTAGAAGAAATTATGGTAGCCGTTCACGGTTAAAAAATGCTTCGGTCATTGCATAGTTTTTTAAAAAAACTGTGAACTGTGAACCGTGAACCGTAAACAGTTACAATTATTGGAGGTGTTAAATGGAGCGAATAAAAGTAATGGTAAACGGAATTCCCGGCAATATGGCAGTGAATGTGGCAAAACATGTCATGAACGATAGTATGTTTGAACTTATACCATATGCGCTTACCGGACCCGAAATTACAGAAGCGGAATATACTTTAGATTTTACGGTTATCAGTCTTATTCATCCACAAGAATCTGAAAAAGCAATTACTGAGATAAAAGAAAAAGAAAGTTATTTTATCAGTGTGGACTATACTCATCCTTCATCTGTAAACAGCAACGCCGGGTTTTACTGCAAGCACAACCTTCCCTTTGTGATGGGTACAACAGGGGGCGACAGGAAACTCCTTGAAGATAGTGTTTGTTCATCATCCATTCCGGCAGTAATAGCACAAAATATGGCAAAGCAGATCGTCGGATTTCAGGCAATGATGGAATATGCTGCAAAAACATTTCCAGATCTTTTTAAAGGGTATTCCCTTGAAATCAAGGAAAGCCACCAGAAGGGAAAAGCAGATACCAGTGGAACAGCCAAGGCCATGATCGGATATTTTAATGAGTTAGGAACACCTTTTTCTAAAGATGATATTAAAAAAGAACGCGATCCCGAAGTACAAAAGAATATATGGGGTATTCCAGAAGAATATCTTGGAGGGCACGGATGGCATACTTATACACTTGTTTCAAGTGACAATACGGTGCGCTTTGTTTTTTCGCACAATGTCAACGGCAGGGATGTCTATGCAAAAGGAACACTTGATGCTATTTCATATCTGGATAAGAAGGTCAAAGACGGCCAAAAGGGAAAAGTCTATACTATGATAGATGTTTTAAAAGGGGTTTGATGAACATCGAACGTTGAACGGGAAAAGATGAAAGGAGAGATGAACATCGAACATCGAACGTCCAACATCGAACATCGAATAATGAAATCGCTTCGCTCCGCCAGTTTATAAATTGGCAGAATACCTTATTCAAAATTCGATGTTCAATGTTCGATGTTGGACGTTCATCTTTTAGTAGTCAGAGGGTATGAAAAGGCAGTTACAAAGATGAAAAAAATAATATTTATTCTTCTACTTTTGACAGCTACATCTGCCTTTGCAGATGAGATGTTTCCAAAAAAGGGATGGACGGACAGGCCGGATCCTATAGCAAGCCAGGATGCTGTGGCTGGAGGAGAGATTTCAACTTTTGCAGGCCAGTATCCGAAAAGCCTGAATTATTACATCGACAATAATGTTTTGTCTGCAGAAATTTTTGGAGCTTTATATGAGACATTATTATCCATTAATCCTGTTACGTTGGAATATGAACCAGGGATAGCTGAGAAATGGGTGATAGCGGATGATAAAAAAACTTTTACCTTTTATATTGATAAAAAGGCAAAGTGGAGTGATGGCCTTCCTGTAACGGCTTATGATGTCAAATGGACTTATGATGCGATAATGGACCCCAGGAACCTAACGGGACCGCATAAAGTAGATATGGAACGTTTTGAATCACCAGTTGTAATAGACAAATATACTATACGTTTTACAGCTAAAGATGTTCACTGGAAAAACCTTGGCGCTGTTGGCGGTTTTCATGTTTTATGTAAACACGCGTTTGAAGGGAAGGATTTTAACAAGATTAATTTTGAATTCCCCGTGGTTTCAGGGCCACATAGACTCGGAGAAATAAATGAAGGGGTTTTTATAACTTTAGAGAGACGTGAGAACTGGTGGCACAGAAAATTCAAAAGGTCTCGTGGCGTCGGCAACTTTCAAACTATTAGATTCAAGTTTTTTGCTGAGAGAGAAAATGCATTTGAGGCGTTTAAAAAAGGCATGATTGATATTTATCCTGTATATACTTCCAGGATATGGATAAATGAGACAAAAGGAGATAATTTTTTAAAAAACCGGATAGTAAAGCAGAAAATTTATAATTATAACCCTGTTGGATTCCAGGGATTTGCAATGAATATGAGGAAGCCGCCTTTTGATGATTTAAGAGTACGCAAGGCCATGGCGCTTCTTCTTGACAGGAGAAAAATGAACAGTCTTTTGATGTACGATCAGTATTTTCTCCACAAATCCTATTTTGAAGATCTTTATACAAAAGAAAATCTGTGTACTAACGAGCTTGTTGAGGTGAACAGAAAAGGAGCTCTAAATCTTCTCAGGCAGGCGGGCTGGGTGGTAAATCCGGTTAATGGTTTTCTTGAAAAAAACGGACAAAGATTTTCTTTTAAGTTTTTAACGAGAAATTCATCTTCAGAAAAATTTTTGGCAATTTACTCTGAAGATCTCAAAAATGCAGGAATGGAACTTGTCATTGACAAAAAAGACTGGGCTGCCTGGGCAAGAGATATGGATGAGTATAATTTTCAGATGACGTGGGCTGCCTGGAGTTCCGGTATTTTTAAAGATCCTGAGGGCATGTGGTCTTCAAGGGAGGCTGATAGAAAAGGCGGAAATAATATTACAGGTTTTAAAAACGCCAGGGTTGACGGGCTGATTGAAAAGCAAAAAAGAATTTTTGATATAAAAAAACGTAATGAAATATACCGTGAGATTGATAAAATAATATATAATGCTTTTCCATATGTGCTGCTGTGGAATATAGATTATACCAGGCTTTTGTACTGGAACAAGTTTGGGATTCCTGATACTGTGCTTTCCAAATACGGCAATGAGAGCAGTGCTTACTGGTACTGGTGGCTTGATGAAGATTCAGAGGCGGATTTACATGATGCTTTAATGAATAATTCTATACTGCCGCGGAAGAAACCTTCAATATGTTTTGATGAAGTCTTTCAGCAGTAAAGAGCTGACTCAGGTGGTTAGGCTGAAGGCTGAAGACTTTTAGGGAAAAGACTCCCAGAAGCCAATATTTTCTTAAAGCGGCCGGAATTTTTGTCCTAAACATAGAGAATAACACTCAGGAATTATCTGTTTCCTTCAGCCTATAGCCTTCAGTCTAAACACCTGAGTAGTTACAATTAAACTACAGTAACATTAACTGCTGCAGGCCCTTTTTCCCCTTCTTCTATGTCGAAGGTAACACGATCGCCCTCTTTAAGTGATTTAAAGCCTTTCGCATTGATTCCTGTATGATGGACGAATACATCCTCACCATCTTCTTGTGCGATGAAGCCAAAGCCCTTTTTTTCATTGAACCATTTAACGATACCATTAGCCATAGTGGCTTTCCCCCCCCTCCTTTCAAAAAATTCTCATGGTTCCAAACCTCAGGTGGCCACTTTTTGACAAATGGATCTTTCCTTCAGAACGAAACCGGCACGTAAGTTAAGACACACTTTTATTAATTAGTGCTTGTCCGAAAAGTATTTTTTTTAATGATAGCAATAGTTTCAGCTTATTTACCGATGTGAAGATTTGTGAAAAAGCTATTAGCCATTAGCTGTTAGCTCTTAGCTGAATGTGTTATCTGTTTGATTTTTTAAGCTAAAAGCTAACTGCTAAAAATCTTCGATTTGAGAATAGCATCCAACTGACTATAATCTCAGGTGTTTTGAGTTTTCGTCCAACCACTAATTATATTAATAATAGCCTATTTTAAATTAAAATCAAGTTATTTATGCAATTAAATTTTAAAAAAATACCACTCGGGTTAAATGGCATTACCTATAAAATCCATTAGTTATATATTGATAATTTCATTTTGAATGCTTGCGATTCTAATTATATTATTATATGATAATTTGTAACTACTCAGGTTGGTTAGGCTGAAGGCTGAAGACTTTTAGGGAAAAGACTCCCAGAAGCCAATATTTTCTTAAAGCGGCCGGAAATTTTGTCCTAAACATAGAGAATAACCCTCAGGAATCATCTGTTTCCTTCAGCCTATAGCCTTCAGTCTAAACAGGAGGGACACATGGACAAGCCTATTGAAAACTATTGGAAGATACGCCTTGAAGATCTTAAGAAATCTTTGGAAGAAAATAACTTTGAGGTTTTTCTTGTAAATAATTCCTCTGAGGCAAAAGCAATTGTGCAGAAAGAAATTTTTCCCAAAACAGGAGCAAAGAGTGTTTCATGGGGAGGCTCCTTAACATTCACTAAAACCGGGCTTTATCATGATATCAAGAATAATCCGGATCTGGAAGTTCTAGACGTTTATGATAAAAATCTTTCTGATGAAGAAAAAAATAAACTTCGAAGAAGAGCACTTCTCGTTGATCTCTTTATTACCGGGACTAATGCAGTCACCGAAACAGGCAGTCTTGTTAACCTTGATATGTACGGGAACCGTGTAGCAGGTATTACTTTCGGACCAAAACACGTTGTCATCCTAGTTGGCCGTAATAAAATTGTTCCAGATTTAGAGAGAGCCATGTTTCGTATTAAAAATTATGCAGCTCCGGTTAATACCATGCGGTTGGACAAGAAGACACCCTGCGCCAGGACTTCCTGCTGCGAGGACTGCAAAAGCCCTGATCGTATCTGTAATACCTGGACAATAACCGAGAAATCCTTTCCCAAGGGAAGAATTAAGATCGTTTTGATAAATGAAGACCTGGGATTTTAAGTATTCTTTACTATTTCAAAAACTTTATCCAGTGCCTTATCAAGCAGCTCCGGCTTTGTCCCACCAGCCTGGGCCATATCCGGCCTTCCGCCTCCGCCTCCGCCGACTATTGCTGCTATCTGTTTGACAATATTTCCTGCGTGGAAGCGATCAACAATATCTTTTGTAACTACTGTGATGAGCAGCACTTTTGGCCCTGTATTGCAGCCAAGCACAACTATGCCTGACTTTATTTTTTCCTTGAACTTATCGGCCAGGTCTCTCAAGGCAGCAGAATTATCAACTGAAACCTTTTTTGCAATCACTTTAATATTGTTTATTGATTTAATATCATCTTCAATTTTGTCTGTAGATCTGGAAGCCATCTGTGTCTTTAATCTTTCAACTTCTTTTTCAAGATACTTATAGTCAGCCAGGATTTTCTCAACTCTTTGCGTTAAAGCTTCAGGCTTTTCTTTGACCAGGCGGGCTGTATTGCGGAGTATATTTGAAGTTTTTTGTGTATATGTCAACGCGGCATCGCCTGTTAAGGACTCAATTCTTCTGACTCCGGATGCCACGCTGGATTCCCCGATTATCTTAAAGACTCCTATGTGGCCGGTATATTTTGTATGAATTCCACCGCAAAGCTCTTTGCTGAAATCGGCAAGAGAAACAACTCTGACTCTTTCGCCATATTTCTCCTCGAAAAGAGCTGTAGCGCCGGATTTTAAGGCATTTTCCGCATCCATTTCCTCAAGTCGAACAGGCAGATTTTCCTGTATTCTTTTGTTCACGAGTGTTTCAATTTTATCAAGTGTGTCCGTATCAACCTGAGAAAAATGAGTAAAGTCAAACCGGAGCCTGTCAGGAGCCACAAGCGAACCCGCCTGTTTTACATGGTCACCAAGAATCCGCCGCAGAACAGAATGCAGTATATGAGTTGCAGTATGGTTGCAGGCAATTGCATCACGTTCATTTCTGTCAACAGTTAAGATGACATTATCTCCCTTTTTAATATTCCCTGAAATGATTTTTCCTTTGTGTATTATCAGACCGGTTGGGTCTTTAATTGTGTAAGAAACATCCATTTCAAGATTCGGGCCTGTTATTTTGCCTTTATCACCTACCTGGCCTCCTGATTCAGCATAGAAAGGTGTAAAATCGGTTATAACTTCTATTTCTTTTCCGCTTGAAGCTTTTTGAACTTCATTGCCGTCTTCCACGATAACAAGGACCTTTGCATCACAGGATAGTTTGTCATAACCAACGAACTCGGGTTTTATTCCTTTGGCCGATAGTTTCTTATAGGCATCACTAACTTCTGAAAAGGCTGCGATAGATCTGGATTTGGCGCGCTGGCCTTCCATGGCGTTATTAAATCCCTGTATATCAAGGCTGATATTTTTGTCTCTGACCACGTCTCTGACTATATCCAAAGGAAAACCGTATGTATCATATAATTTAAATATTAAATTTCCCGGAATTTCTTTTTGACCTTTTGCTTTTATATCTGAAAGCGTATCGTTGAGAAGTTTAAGGCCATTATCTAAAGTATCTGAAAATCGGACCTCTTCGTTTTTAATTACATTTGTGATAAAAGCATTAGCTTTTGAAAGTTCCGGATATACAGGCTTCATTATATCAAATACAACGCTTGCAGTTTTATGAAGAAAAGGTTTTACAAGACCTATATGACGTCCATATCGGATAGCTCTTCGTATTATGCGGCGCAGTACATAGCCCCTTCCCTCATTGGACGGCAGTATCCCGTCTCCTATGAGAAATGCAGCAGCCCTGCTGTGATCAGCAATTACTTTCATTGCTATATCATCTTCAGATGAATTTCCAAGTCGCTTTTCAGAAAGGCTTTCGGTTTTATTTATTAAAGGAATTATAAGATCGGTTTCATAGTTTGTAGGCACATTCTGGATAATAGAAACTATTCTTTCAAGACCCATACCAGTATCAATGCTGGGTTTTGGAAGAGGGGTCATTTTGCCTGAAGCATCCCGGTTAAACTGCATAAATACGAGATTCCAGATTTCAAGATATCTGTCACATTCACATCCTACACTGCAATCCGGCCTGTCGCATGCAAACTCTTTTCCCCTGTCCATGAGTATTTCAGAACAAGGTCCGCATGGGCCTGTGTCGCCCATAGACCAGAAGTTGTCTTTTTCTCCGAACCTGACAATCCTGTCTTCGGGTACACCAATATTTTTGTTCCATATTTCATGGGCTTCATCATCATCTATGAATACAGAAACTATTAATTTATCTTCCGGCAGCCCGTATTCGTTTACAAGCAAATCCCAGGCAAACTCAATACTCTTTTCCTTGAAATAATCACCAAAAGAGAAATTACCCAGCATTTCAAAAAAAGTATGATGTCTCGCAGTATAACCTACGTTTTCCAGATCATTATGTTTACCCCCGGCTCTTACGCATTTCTGAGATGAAGCCGCTCTGACATAGCTTCTCTTTTCTTCACCTAAAAATGTCCGTTTAAATTGCACCATTCCTGCATTAGTGAATAACAGAGTCGGATCGTCTTGAGGCACAAGGGATGAGCTTCTCACAATCTTGTGGTCATGCTTTTCAAAATATTCAAGGAATTGTCTGCGAATTTCGTTGCCTGTCATTTTCATAAGTTACTGCTTGCTCGTTGCTGGTTACTGGTCATTGCTTACTCCTTACCGCTTACTCCTTACCGCTTACTCCTTACCGCTTACTGCTTACTGACCACTGCCCCCCCGATCCCCGATCACTGTCTACTCTTCCCTGTCTCTTTACTTTCTTCCTTTTGCGTGAGACCCAGTTTTTCTCTAACTTTTTTCAAAGCTGAATTATAAATGTCCGGATTTTCCTTCAGGAATTTCTTTACGTTTTCACGGCCCTGTCCTATCCTTTCTCCATTATATGAATACCATGAACCGCTTTTATCAAATATTTCCGTCTCAACTCCCATGTCAAGAAGGTCCCCTGCTTGAGATATACCTTCACCATACATTATATCGAATTCAGCCTCCTTAAAAGGGGGGGCCATCTTGTTTTTGACGACACGTGCTCTGGTCCGGTTTCCTATAACTTCCTGCCCATCTTTGATGGCGCCTGTCCGCCGGATATCGATCCTTACCGATGAGTAAAACTTGAGAGCATTACCTCCGGTAGTTGTTTCCGGATTTCCGAATACAACTCCTATTTTCATTCGTATCTGATTAATGAAAATTAATGCGGTCATGGTTTTGCTTATTGAGCCGGTAAGCTTTCTTAATGCCTGTGACATCAGTCTTGCCTGAAGCCCCATGTGCGAGTCGCCCATTTCTCCTTCTATTTCCGCTCTGGGAACGAGCGCAGCGACTGAATCAATGACCAGTATATCTATTGCTCCGCTTCTTACAAGCATGTCTGTGATTTCAAGGGCCTGTTCGCCGGTATCAGGCTGGGCAACTAAAAGTTCATCGCAATTTACACCGAGTTTTCTTGCATAAGAGGTATCAAGCGCATGCTCAGCATCTATAAAAGCCGCAATGCCACCCTGTTTCTGAGCAGTCGCAACAGCATGAAGCGCAAGTGTTGTTTTGCCGGATGATTCCGGGCCATAAATTTCAATAACTCTGCCCCTTGGAAGTCCGCCTACACCTAGTGCCTGGTCAAGTGCGATTGAACCCGAAGGTATTACAGGGACATCTATTATTGCCCTGCTGCCCAGCTTCATAATAGCGCCTTTGCCAAACTGACGTTCTATCTGAAGCATGGCGGTTTCGGCTGCTTTTTGCTTGTCCGGTGAAGTATTCATGATATTCTCCTATTTCAGAGTTCGTTAATTATCAACAACCATTTTCTTGCTTAACTATTTCCGTAACCGTTCACGGAACGTTGAAATTAGAAATTGGAAATTGGAAATTTGGCCTTCATGCTTTTGTACTGTTGATGAACGCATTCAAGTTTGAAGCCGTGAACGGTTACCTATTTCCCTACTCGACCATTTTTCTACTCAACCACTCAACTGTTTTCCCATAAGCTCTGTATAGATAGAGCCGGTTGATTTAAGATCGCTTTTAAACAAAAAAATCTTATCAGCAATAAATAATTCTGATTCAAATTTTTCAAATTTTTTTATTACATCCATGAGTTTTTTGGGATCAATTTTTCCCTTTATTCTGCCAAGTGTCAGATGCCCTCTAAATGGTCTTTTTTCCCTGGGGAATCCGAGTTTTTCTAAATTTTCTTCAATGTTATTTTGTATGCCGGTAAGTTTTTCAATCTCCCCTGTAAGCCCCACCCATATAACACGTGGACGTTTAATGCCGGGGAATACACCTGCACCTTTTACTGCAAGTGATACAGGAGTATGACTGTTAACGGCATTTATTATCATTTCACTAACCTTTTCAATATCAGTATAATTAGTTTTCCCTAAGAATTTAACTGTAAGGTGGATATTTTCCGGATTAACCCATCTTGCGTTAAAAGCATAAGATTTAAATCTGTTCTGAATTTCACTGATAGAGGATGTTATGTTTTTCGGGAGCTTGAAAGCTATGAAAGTTCGTATGGTATCAGGCATTTGGCAGCGTAAATTGTGGTTCACAAAGAGTAAATTTTTCTTTGGAAATCCAGTTTTTCAACGTTTCAGCGATCTCACGAGCCTTAACCAGACTGGAAAGAGGTACAGCCTGCACTATCTCACCTTTAAACTTTATTGAACCGCTTTTGAGTTCCGCATAACTGACCTGGCCGTAACTTTTTGAAATTCCGTTAGGATAATCGTATCCATAATCTACAATCTGAGTAAATATCTCTTCATCAGAAACAGCAGTGTGCTTAACCATTCCTTCATTTAATATGGGGATTGGTATGCCTAAACCCACCGCGAGAGAACAGCCATAACCCTGTAGACTTACTCCGACGAGCCATTTTGGGCTCATTTTTTTCAAGTCTCCCATTACGCAAATACTTCCGGCAGGCGAAACAGGAACGCCTGTTTTTGTCCTCTTTACAGAAGGGTTGTGCTGAGTGCCGTGCCAGGTTACATAGCCTGTTGCTCCACCCAGAAAAATCCTGGTTCCAAGACCAATTGTTTTGTAATAAGGGTCATTTAAAAGCGGGCTCAATTGTCCTGCAGAGCAATAGTTTGCGTTGCCGGCTTTGGGCTTGAGAGTTCCCATGTATGTATAAACAGTTTTTTTCGTCAGATTTACTGCGCAGTTATAATTCTGATACCCATTTCTAGGATTGCAAAGAACGGCATTGGGAATTGTGCGCAAAGTTATATCTTTTTCGATCATCTGGTTAGGATAGCACGATGTTCCATATGATGCCGCCTTTAAATGCACCTTTTTTTTTGCTGCCAGCTCCTGTATAACATGCCCCCCGCCATATTTAAATTCACCAGGGTAAACCTTGTTTAAAGGATCATCCTCGCACAATTCCGTGGCACCTATAAAGCAATCTACAGCAGCCAGTCCGGCATACGCAGGAACCTTGTTAAGCCATACCTTTGAGGCTCTTATACCTGGAACAGATTGTCCAAAATTAATAAAAGCTCCTGAAGAGCACATGGGAGAGAAAGTCCCTGTTGTCACAACGTCAACATGCCTTGCGGCTTCAACAGCTCCTTCTTGCTTAACAATATCAATTACTTCTTCCGCTGTAACTACAACGACTTTACCTGATTTGATCTTTTCGTTGATCTCCTGATAGGTCTTATTTATTTTATATTTTTTCACCATAGGATTCCTTCAATCTTCAGTAATAGTTCACCACGGATTTTCACGGAATTGCACTGAATTATCAACAAATATTTCCCTACTCAACCATTTTCCCACTCAACTATTTAACGATATCTGAACTTGCTTATTGTGTAAGCGTTCACGGAACGTTGAAATTAGAAAATAGAAATTGGAAATTTGGCCTTCATGCTTTTGTACCGTTCTTCCCAATTTCTATTTTCATCTCTCCCAAATTTCTACTTTCCAATTTCAAGTTTCAAGCCGTGAACGGCTACCTCATTGTTTACAATTTTCAGTGAAACTCCGTGTCGTTCCGTGGTAAACTTTTTCAATCCTCTTTGGCTTTGTTTATTTTGCTTGAAATATTATTTTTTATCCATGCCTTATCCCACCATTCAATAGGATTTACAAAAGTATTATGAATAAGCATGCTGAAATGGAGATGGTCACCGCCGGCCAGCCCTGTGATGCCGGTATGGCCTATGCTTTCACCTTTAGATACCATCTGTTTTTCTTCTACATTATAACTGCTTAAATGAGCATACATGCTCTGCAGCCCAAAACCATGATCAATAATTACAGTTTTTCCGTAGATACCTATTGATCCGGCAAATACAACCTTTCCCCTGTTGGCTGCCGGAATTGGTGAGTGTGCAATTGATGCGAGATCTATACCAAGATGAATCTGACGGTCAATTATTTTGTTTTTATATTTATAAACGCGATTATCAGCAAAACCCGCTTTGTTTGCCGATTTTGGAAGCCTTAAGAATACTCCGTCCCAGTATAAAACCTTGTCGGTCTTTTCAACTAATTTAATTAGTTTATTGTAGCTGTGCTTTCGTATATCCCGGTTGACCTTAAGAAATTTATCTTTTATTGTTAATTCGGAATCTTGCGGGGTATAAATATCAAATTCAGGTATTTTCCAGTTTAGAAATTTGTCGGAAATATTGATCACATCTTTTTTAAAGACTTTTCTTTTTATATTGTAATTGAAACCCGCTTTTGAAGTGTTGCCTGCACGATCAATTGCTTTAACAAAGATCTTTGTTTCAGGCCCTTGCTTATAATTTAGAGCAAAAAAGGCCATTAAAATGTTTTTATCCTGAAAATGCCCTGAATGACCGGGGAAAAAATTCTCTTCAACATAAACTCCGCTTCTACTGCATTGTTCTGATAATTTATATATTACGAGACAAGCCCCGCCCTGGCTTATATTGTGAAATCTGCTTATAATATCTATTTCAGGCGATTTTGTGTCGATAATTATGTTTTTTTCAAGATATGTCCGGTTCCCTTTAAACCACTGCCGCCAGGAAAAATCACACACAACAATTCGCAGAATAGCTTTACCGTCTTTTATTCCCCTTTTATCCGGATCTATCTTAACCTTGAAGGTCTCTTCATATCTACTGCCCCCGACAATAAGACCTTTAGCCGGAAAATCCTTTTCAAGTAAAACAGTTTCCATGCCGTTTTGTAAAAGACCTATCCATACCCTTCTCAGGCCGCTTTTCATATCCGTAACTGAAATTGAGAGTTCTTGAGACTCTCCTATTGTCTGAGATAGAAGATCCAGCTTGATGGATGGCTTGCCGCCTTCAAGCCTGGTAATCAAGATCCACGCAACCGGGATGGCAAGAATAATGCTTAATAGTATAATAACCCGCTGTTTTGATTTTTTTTCTTTAGTTCTCAATATGTTATAACGACCTTTCGTAACTGGTATGACTCTTCCTTCTTGATTTAGGAAAAAAACAATAACAGTTTAAAAAGTTGTAATCAAGGCAAAGTTTTTCGTTCCTTGACTTTTAAGTATGTGCGCGATAAATATTTTAATATTATTTCTGCTATTGATACCATAAAAAGGTTTTACCGTTTTAAGGAATTAGGTAACTGTTCACGGTTCACGGTTGAAAAAAACAGAAGGTAAAGGAGAATTATGGGGTCCTCAATGCTTCAATCGTTGCATAGTTCATTGAAAAAACTGTGAACTGTGAACCGACAACCGTGAACGATTACGGAATTAGTTAGTCAAAACAAGGCAAGTACTATAGAACTTATGGGAAATATTGTAAAAGTTGATGATATATTGATTGGCCAGGCCTCACCCCTTGTTTTGATTTCAGGCCCGTGTGTGATAGAAGATTATGATACTACTTTTGAGATAGCATCATATCTTAAAGAACTTACTCGGCAATTGGATATTCCCTTGATATTCAAGGCATCATATGACAAAGCCAACCGGACATCTATTAATTCATACAGGGGGCCGGGGCTTATCGACGGCCTTAAGATTCTTGAAAATATTAAGAAAGACCTTGGCCTAAAGATACTTTCAGACGTTCACAGCATAAATGAGGTGTCAAGGGCGGCTGACATTCTGGATATTATACAGATACCTGCCTTATTGTGCAGACAGACTGATTTTATCTTAGAGGTTTCGAGAACAGGAAAACCAGTCAATATTAAAAAGGGTCAGTTCCTTGCACCATGGGATATTGCGAATGTTGTGGAAAAGGTTGTTTCAACCGGGAACAGACAGATTATGATTACGGAAAGAGGGACGATGTTTGGTTACAACAATCTTGTCGTCGATTTCCGTGGCTTAAAGATAATGCAGGATACAGGATGGCCGGTGATATTTGATGCAACGCATAGCGTTCAACTGCCAGGAGGCGCAGGAACAAGTTCCGGGGGACAGCGTGAATTTGCACCAGTTCTCGCCAGAGCTGCGGTTGCCGCAGGAGCAGACGGGATTTTTCTGGAAGTACACACAGACCCTGACAGAGCGCTTTGCGACGGGCCCAATTCATTAAAAATAGATTCACTTAAGGGATTGCTTCTCCAGCTTAAAGCTATACGAGAGGCATTATCATTTACTGGGCAAAGTTCATAATAAACTTATTGAATATCGAATATCGAACAAGGAATGTCGAATTATGAAGTTTAATAAGGTTTTTCATTACTTCGAAATTCATTATTCCTTGTTCGATATTCTGCGGTTCAAAACGAAATGCGCTTAGGTCAACAACATTGAGGAGCAGGGATGAGAACGAATATATTTTTGAAAAACTTTTTACGAGTTCATCTTATTCAACAATAATATCATTAGAACAAATTATTTATGGGCTATACGGATTCAGAGATAGGAAATAAACTTAAAAAGATCAAGCTTCTCTTACTTGACGTTGACGGTGTGCTCACTGATGGAAGTATAATTTACAATGACAACTCTGAAGAAATAAAAGTCTTTAATGTCAAGGACGGCCTTGGTATAAGGCTTTTAATGGAAGCAGGTCTTAATGTGTGCATAGTAACCGGCAGGAGTTCAAAAGCTCTTTATCACCGTTGTAAAAATCTTGGTATTACAATGTTGTTTGATGGGGTCAGAGATAAGGCTGCTGTGCTGGATATTATCTCTGAACAAACAGGTGTTTCTCCTGAAGAAATAGCATTTATCGGTGATGATTTGCCCGATCTCCCGCTTATGAGGATTGTTGAACTTTCTATAGCGGTAGCTGATTCTCATGAGGCGGTTTTGGAAAAAGCATGCATGGTAACTTCTGCAAAGGGCGGAGCTGGAGCTGTTAGAGAAGTCTGCGAAGCAATTCTTAAGTCTCAAGGACTCTGGGATAAAATTCCATTAGTAGCTGAATGGTTAAATATGAAGAGATCAAGGCAACCAACCGTGAACCGTGAACCGTGAACCTAATAACCTGAGTAGTTACCATGTTTTTTTTGAAAAACCAAAATCCCAGAAAATTGAAGTTTTTTTTAATTTCAATTATTATTATTTCATTAGGGATTATAATCGCGGTTTTTTCGACGTATCGCAACATTTTAGATGAAACTGCCGGACTTAAATCCGCGATACAGAGTGCGGCAAAAATGTCATTAGGCAAGGTTCATCACACTGCAACGCGTGATGGAGTAATTGAATGGAGCCTGGATGCAAGCTCAGCCAAGTTGCTTGATGAAAAAAAGCAGTTGATATTAGATGATCTTTCTGTAGTTTTTTATATGAAAGACGGGGGAAAAGCTTACATTACAGCGGAAAAGGGATTTTTACATACAGATTCAAGTGACATTGAAGTTGCCGGCAATGTTGTGGTAAAAAATGATAATTATGTGCTTAAAACCGAAAAATTAAATTACGAGCATACCCGTCGTATACTTTTTTCAAATGTTTTTGTGGAAATAAGCAGTGATTCGGAAAAATTAACGGCAGATTCAATTTCTTTTGATTTAAATACAAAAAAAACCATGCTTGAGGGAAATGTAAAGGGGACTTTCAGTGAAAATATTAACTTGTGACAGCTTCGTAAAAAGTCCATTTTCTACGTTGCGCTGCATCCTTCGTCATTGCGACGTAGCTATAAGTACGTCTCATTCCTTAGGATTTGCGCGCCTTGAAACTGGAGCTTTTTACTTTGCTGTCCCTGTCCGAAGTTTGTTTGTTCTGACTGCGACACTTGTAATTATAGCTGGTTTTATGGTAAGCTTTGTTTTTGCCGAAGGAGAAGATTTAAAAGAAAATAAAAAGATTTATATTACAGCGGACAAGCTGATAGCAGATAGCGAGGCAAAATGCGCTGAATTTATTGGCAATGTCAGAGCTGTTCAGGAGGATACAGTTATTACTGCTGACAGGCTTAAGATTTTTTATAAAAAAGTTGAAGATAACAATAAAAACTTGACTTCGGATGAAGGGTCGATAGAAAAAATCATTTCGAGCGGCAATGTAAAAATAAATTTTGATGACAAAGTTGCCGTTGCAGAACATGCAGTATATACAAGTGAAACAGGTGTTCTCGTCTTAACCGGTCCGAATTCAAAGGTCACAAGCGGAACTAATTTTGTTTCCGGTGAGAAAATAACTCTTTACAGAGCTGAAGACCGTATGACTGTTGAAAGCGGCAATAAAAAGCGTGTTGAAGCTGTTTTTTATTCCAAAGAAAAGGGAATAGAATAAGCAACAGTTTACGGTTCACGGTTCACGGTTGACAAATACAAAAAGTAGAAGAGAATTAAAATCAATATCTAAAATGCTTCAGTCGTTGCATAGTACATTGAAAAAACTGTGAACTGTAAACCGACAACTGTAAACGGTTACAAAAATAATTCGACGGTGACACTGTTTTGTATTTACAAGTTAAAGCAATTGTTGTCCGTAAACGGCTACTAATATGTCAGTTTTGTCTTTAAAAAATCTGGTCAAAATATATAATGGAAAAAGAGTTGTAAATTCAGTCAGCCTCAGCGTAGAAAGCGGTGGAGTTGTTGGTCTTCTTGGTCCAAATGGTGCTGGAAAAACAACTACTTTTTATATGACTATCGGTATGATAAAGTCTGATAAAGGCCAGGTTTTTCTTGACGATGAGGATATTACAGATTGTCCCATGTATTTGAGGGCACGTAAAGGCGTGGGTTATTTACCTCAGGAAGCTTCGATATTCAGAAAGCTTACAACAAAACAGAATATCATGGCTATTCTTGAAATCCTTCCTATCTCAAGATCAGAGCGGGAGGAACGCGCAAACATGCTTCTGGACGAGTTGGGCATAAAAAATCTTGCAGACCAAAAGGCCGGCCTTCTTTCAGGAGGGGAGAGGCGGCGATTGGAAATCTCGCGGGCACTCGCAACGAATCCTTCATTTATACTTCTTGATGAACCTTTTGCGGGTATCGATCCTTTGGCGGTAATTGATATTAAAAATATTATAGAACACCTTAAAAATCGTGGTATTGGAATACTTATTTCAGATCATAATGTAAGGGAAACGCTTGAAGTATGCAGCAAAGCATATATATTAAGTGATGGAAAGGTAGTTGAGGCCGGATCACCGGAAAAAATAGCGACAAGCGAAACTGCCCGTCGCATATATCTTGGAGACGAATTTAGGTTATAAAATGGCACTTGAATTACGACAAGAGCTAAAATTAACACAGCAGCTTATAATGACTCCGCAGCTCCAGATGTCAATTAAGCTTTTGCAGCTTTCCAGGCTGGAGCTTGCGGAAGCAATTCGTCAGGAACTCGAGGAAAATCCTGCACTGGAGGAGGCTCAGGAATTTGTCGATGAGGAATCGCGGACAGATCAATCTGAGGCTGTATCTGATGATACGCCTGCGATAAGAGAAGTCGAAATAGAAGAAAAAATTAACGATACTATTGACTGGAACAATTATATTGATGAATACAATTCGACCGGAAGAATTGTTTTTGAGACCGAGAAAAAAAATATACCAAATTTCGAGTCATTTGTAGCTCGTAAAGAATCTTTGAATGAACATCTCCTCTGGCAACTGCTTATGACCTTTCCAACGGATGAGGAAGAAAAGATTGGAAGCTTGATAATAGGAAACCTTAACAAGGATGGTTATCTTGACATTCCTGTTGAAGAACTTATCAAAACGAGCGGTTCTTCATCCGATAAAGTTAATCAGGTATTATCACTAATAAATACATTTGATCCAATAGGTGTCGGCGCAAGCGATCTAAAAGAATGTCTGCTGATACAGGCAAAGCATTTTAAACTGGATAATACCATAGTTACGGATATCATAAAGAACCATATTAATAATCTTGAAAACAAGAATTACAAAGCCATTGCCAGGGCCTTAAAAGTTAATATCCAGGAGGTTGTTTCTGCCGTTGATATTATAAAAGAATTTGAGCCGAAGCCAGGACGGACTTTCAGCGTTGAAGAGCCTCAATATATTAACCCCGATATTTTTGTTTATAAATTTGAAGATGGTTTTTTGATATTACTGAATAACGATGACGTCCCAAAACTTCATGTAAGTTCATATTATAAGCAGTTTATAAATCGTGGCGGGAAACTTTCCAATAAAGCAAAAGAATACCTGCAAGATAAGATACGTTCGGCATCCTGGTTGATAAAGAGTATTTATCAACGCCAGAAAACCATCTATAGAGTGATGGAAAGCATATTAAAGTTTCAGCGGGAATTTTTTGAAAATGGGATAGCGCACTTAAAGCCTATGGTGTTAAGAGATGTTGCAGAGGACATAGGTATGCATGAATCGACAATCAGCAGAGTTACAACAAATAAGTATGCCTATACCCCGCAGGGCCTTTTTGAATTGAAATATTTTTTTAATAGTTCTATTAATCGCATCGATGGCGATTCAATAGCTTCTGCCAGCGTCCAGGAAAAAATTAGACAGATTATTTTAAACGAGGATGCAAGCAAGCCGTATAGTGATAAAAAAATTACAGAACTTTTAAAAGAATCAAACATAAATATTGCGAGGAGAACAGTAGCTAAATATAGGGAAATGATGAAGCTTTTGTCATCCAACAAACGCAAACAATTTTAACCTAATTTATGCGATTTTTGGCTCGATCTGCACTGATCTCTTGCGCATCAAGGATTCGCGAAATCCTTGATATATCCACTGGTATGCCTTTGGTTTTCGCAAACCCTTATGCATCAAGATTTCAGCACATATCTTCCCCAAAAATTGCTCAACTTAGTTAGGGAGGTTTTTTAGCATGCAGACATCTGTAACTTTTAAAAATCTTGATTCCTCTGAAAATTTAAAAAAATATGTTCAAGACAAGCTTAATCGCTTTGATAAATTTCTTTATAATCCAGCAGAAGCTAACGTTGTTCTTTCGGTTGAAAAGTTCCGCCATATAGCTGAAATCAATATTATCGGTGACAGGCTTAATATAAATGGCAAAGAAGAAACGGTTGATATGTATTCAGCCATTGATATGGTTTTAGACAAGCTTGAGAAACAGATTAAGAAAAACAAGCAGAAAAGCAGAGAACGAAGAAGTGGAACGAAAGCCAGGGGAAAAGGCATTATTGCTGAAGATACCGTCCCAATGGATTTAGAGACCACAAAACAGATAAAGGTCAAGAATATCGAATATAAGCCGATGGATATTGAAGAAGCGGTTATGCAAATGGATCTTTTGAATGATAATTTCCTTGTGTTCACAAATGCAAGGACAGAAAAAGTTAATGTCTTATATCAACGCAGGGACGGCCACTACGGTTTAATAGAGCCCACCAGATAGCCAGAGGCCAGTGGTCAGTATAATTCACGGCCGTTGGTAAAAATCCCTTTTATAAAGCTGGCCTGTACACACACTTGGCACCGGGAGTTCTTGTAATTGCCCCAAAACATTAAATATCGAATATCGAACAAAAAACCGCAGAATTATGAAGGGGGCACTTCGACATTCGACATTCCTTGTTCGATATTCTGCGGTTCAGAAAAAGTACTTGCAAAACCGATAGTTACTATGGCCACGGTGTGACATTTCCAATTATGACCATTCAAAGTATAGCTGATGCAGTCTCTTGTCTTATATTGGTGTGATGTAGGTGTATATGATATGAAAATTCTTGATGTTTTGCCTAAAGAAGCAATTCTTTCTGACTTGAAATCACTTGACAAAAAAGGAGTTATTGAAGAGCTGGTAATTCCTGTTGCCGGTATTGCAGGTGTTAATAAGGAGGAAATTGTTCGGGTTCTTATGGAGAGGGAAAGACTCGGCAGCACCGGCATAGGTGAAGGTATTGGAATCCCTCATGGTAAAATGAAAGATCTTAAATCACTGGTTGTTAGTTTTGGCTTAAGCCGTCAAGGAGTTGATTTCGAGTCTATAGATGGACGACCTGCTCACATCTTTTTTCTTCTTGTAACGCCGGAGAATTCTACTGGTCTTCATTTGAAGCTGCTTGCCCGAATTTCCAGAATTTTAAAAAATGATCCATTTAAGGAGAGGCTGTTAAGTGCCGTTGACAGCGATGAAATTTTTTCCATCATCAAAGATGAGGACGATGAATTTTAACCAAATTGAAAAACTTAAAGATAATTATTATTACAGGGCTTTCGGGTTCCGGTAAGAGCACTGCAATTGCAGCATTTGAGGATGCGGATTTTTATTGTGTAGATAACATGCCGGTTGATCTTCTCCCCAAGTTTCTGGAACTGCCGATAGAGGAACATGCCTCTGAAATTGCAGGGCTTGCCTTTGTAATGGATCTGCGCGAGAGAAGATTGCTTTCCAAATATTCATCTGTTTTCGAATCCATCAGGCAAAAAGGATACAATTTTGAAATACTCTTTCTTGAGGCAGATGAAAAAATATTATTACAGCGTTACAGTCAAACAAGGAGACAGCATCCTCTATCGCAGAGCAAAAGCCTTCTCGATGGGATAAAAGCTGAGAAGGAGCAATTGAAAGACCTTAGAGAAAAAGCTGACAGAATTATCGATACTTCCCACTGTAATGTTCATGAGCTGAAGTCCATTGTCTTCAATATTGCGCAGAAAAGCAGGAAACTGGTACCAATGAGGATAAATATCCAGTCCTTTGGTTTTAAATATGGCACTCCTCATGGCGCTGATCTTATTATAGATGTTCGTTTTCTTGCAAATCCATATTTTGTACCTGAACTGAAAGATTTGGATGGTGAAGCTGAAGAGATCAAAAATTTTGTTTTGAATAATGAAGAAACTCCTATATTTCTTGAGAAGTATCTGGATTTACTTGATTATTTAATGCCTTTATATGAAAAAGAAGGAAAGGCCTATTTAAAGATTGCAGTTGGTTGCACAGGTGGTCGGCATCGCTCCGTCACTATTGCTCAGACCATATATGAACATATTGATAAACAAGGTAAACAAGTTGGGATTACACATAGAGATATAAGATTGCAACAGTTTAGCCACTTTTCCCACTCGACCAAAACCTGAGAAGGAGTTTTATGATAGGTATAGTTATAACCACACACTGTAATCTTGGAGATGCATTAATAGATGCAGCAGAATTTATTTTTGGAAAAAGGCCTGAGGCCATGGTATCGGTTTCAATAGATCTGAACGAAAACGCTGAAATTCTCCGTAAAAAAATTGCCGAAGGAATAAAAAAAGTCGATCAGAAAAAAGGTGTATTAATTCTTACAGATATGTTTGGAGGAACTCCTTCTAATTTAAGCTATTCATTTCTTGAAGAAGGACATGTGGAAGTATTATCAGGGGTAAACCTTCCGATTTTGATAAGAGCAGCCAATATTCGAGATGATGAAGATCTGAGCAGTCTTGTGGTAAACCTGGAGGCTTTTGGTAAAAAGAGCATATCCCTGGCAAGTGGAATTTTAAAAGGAAACAAGCGAAGATAAATGTTAAACAATAATAAAGGAATATTATGAGCATTAAATTAGGAATAAACGGTTTTGGAAGGATTGGGAGGCTGATATTCAGGGCTGCAATGAATCATCCTGACGTTGAAGTTGTGGCTATTAATGACCTCACTGATTCAGCCACAATGGCTCATCTTCTAAGTTATGACTCAGTTCATGGAAATCTTGGTAAAGAAGTTAAAGCAAAAGAAGATTCAATTGAGGTTGACGGCAAACCTGTTGCTTTTACGTCAATCAGGGATCCTGAGCAACTGAGATGGAAAGAGCTTGATGTTGATATTGTTGCGGAATGTACCGGCCTGTTTATAGATCACGAAAATGCTTCAAAGCATCTTGCTGCAGGGGCACGAAAGGTTATAATATCTGCTCCTGCCAAAGAACCTGATATTACAATTGTAATGGGTGTAAACTCAAACCAGTATGACCCCAGGCAACATCATATAATATCAAATGCATCGTGTACCACAAATTGTCTTGCGCCGGTTGCCAAGGTGCTTCTTGAGAATTTTGGCATAAAATGCGGGCTAATGACTACCATACATTCTTATACAGGAGATCAGCGCCTTATCGATTTCCCGCACAAGGACCTTCGAAGGGCCAGGGCTGCAGCTCTTTCCATGATTCCAACGACAACCGGCGCTGCAAAAGCAGTATCTCTTGTACTGCCGGAACTGGAAGGCAAGCTAAACGGGCTCGCTATTCGAGTTCCTACACCGAATGTTTCTATTGTTGATTTTGTGGCGACCGTTGAAAAATCAGGAGTTATGGTTTCCGATGTAAACCAGGCCCTCAAAAGTGCTTCGGAAGGAGCTCTTTCAGGCATACTTGGATATTGCGATATTCCGCTTGTATCTTCTGATTTCAACGGGTCGACGTTGTCTTCCATTGTTGATTCTGAAACAACTCATGTAGTAGATGACATGGTTAAAGTGCTCTCATGGTATGACAATGAAGCGGGATACTCAAACAGGATGGTGGATCTGGCAGCCATGATAGGATCTCAACTTTAAGTAGAGTATTCAGAGCTTGCATTTTAGTAATGCTTTAGGTTTTCGAAAATATATCCGCTTCAGGCGGTTTGTATCATAAAACTAAAGTGTTACGCATTTTAATTATAGGAGCGAAATAGATGGAAAATCGTACACCTCTTATTGCCGGAAACTGGAAGATGTTTAAAACAATTTCCGAAGCTGTTGAGACATCAGAACAGCTTGTAAAACTTTTAGCTGGAACTAGTGGAAAAGATGTTATGATTGCACCTCCGTTTACAGCGCTTTCCTCTGTATCAGATATTATCAGGGAGAGCTGTATTTCGCTTGGGGCACAGAATCTTTTCTGGGAAAAAGACGGTGCCTATACAGGAGAAATATCACCTGCTATGCTTGTATCAGCAGGATGTAAATATGTAATCATAGGTCATTCAGAGCGGCGGCAGTATTTTGGTGATAATGACGATACTGTCAACAAAAAAATCAGGGCTGCATTAGGATTTGGATTAATACCAATTCTATGCGTTGGAGAATCTGAAAAAGAACGGGAATCAGATTATACATTTTCTGTACTTGACAAACAGTTAAAAAAGGGGTTAGAAGGTTTTTCTCTGGATGACCTTGAGACAACAGTCATAGCATATGAACCTGTATGGGCAATAGGAACAGGCAAAACAGCAACAAAGGAGCAGGCCCAGGAGGTTCATTTATTTTTGCGTTCTTTAATTGAAAAAGAATTTGGAGACAGGCTTTCCAGTTCCATCAGAATACTGTACGGAGGAAGTGTAAACCCCGGCAATATTTCAGAACTTATGGCTATGCCTGATATTGATGGAGCACTTGTAGGAGGGGCAAGCCTGAATCCTGATACTTTCAGTAAGATTGTCAATTTAGTTAATATATAAAGGTAATATGTCACTATTATTAATAATAATACATATCATAGTCTGTATAGCTCTGATTATGATCGTTTTGTTGCAGACAGGAAAAGGGGCTGATATGGGGGCTGCTTTTGGAGGCGGTTCCAGTCAGACTCTTTTCGGAAGTACAGGTGCGTCAACTTTTTTAACCAAAGCGACAACAGCGGCAGCTATAATATTTATGCTAACATCTTTGGCGCTTGCATACATATCCGGTCATAAAACCGGAGATTCCATTATGATTGACACAAAAACCCCAATAGAGCAGCAAGCTGAGCCTGAGAAAAGCATGCCGGCGCAGGAACCAGTGCAGAAAGAAGAAGCAACAAAAACAGCACCAGCCTCAGAGCCAGAGGCCTCCCAGCCTGACGCACCAGTTCAGGCAGAGAAAAGTTCTCAGAGCTGATAATATGCCGAAGTGGTGGAACTTGGTAGACACGCTATCTTGAGGGGGTAGTGGGGAGACCCGTGCCGGTTCAAATCCGGCCTTCGGCACCAGCTATAGCCTTTCAGATAAATAATTTCACTGCGTTATCAGTCGTCGACGTATAACTAATACGCCTTCCTCCTTCTGGCCTTGTGAAATTAATTATCTGAAAGTCTATAAATTATTTTAGAAGTTATTTTTGTAAATAGCCTTCTGGCCACGCAAATGGCCGCGCAAGGCTATTTTTTTTGTGTCCCGTAATTCCCTTCCGTTTCAATAAGGGCTCGGTAAAAAATAACTTGGTAGAATTTGCGCCCAAATTTGCTGTAGATTTAATTGATCTGATTGAGCAAAACCGCAGGAATAGCGAGCTATTTCGAGGACTTTTGCGAATGAAGATCAATTAAAGATATGGTGAAGTTGGGATGCAAAAATGCCAAGTTATTTTTTACCGAGCTCTAAGTAAGCCAACTCTCAAAAACCTCTATTTTACGATCTGAGACCTTTGCAAAAGGTCCCCTTTTGCCCAATTTCTACGTCAGGCTCAAATTTTAAGCCTCGAAATACTCAATGTATTCCCGCATTTAAAATTTTCGCCTTTCTTGAACTTGAACAAAATTGAACATTTTTTAAAGGTCTCAATCTATACAGTATCCAGTGGGAAAATTTGTGGTTTGACCCTTCATGGCGTGCATGATATTGAAATCGTATAATTAAAATCCTCAAGGGCGAATTGCATTTCTGGATGAATGTTACTTAATACGATAGGTTAATACGACAGAAAAGAGACAGATGATTACCGAATATTTAGCAGGTGAATAATATGACGAATAAAGAATCTCAAACAATCGAATATAAACAAAGCTGGCGTGATGATTGCCTTAAAGTTATTTCTGCATTTGCAAATAGTGATGGCGGAAAGTTGATTATCGGACTGGATGACCAGGGAAATCCTTCAGGATTGAAAAATGTAAGAAAACTGCTTGAGGATATACCAAATAAAATCAGAAATAAACTTGGAATTCTTCCTTCGGTTGAACTGAACAGAAAAAGCGGTAAGGAAATAATTAAGATCACGATTTTACCAAGTTCTGTCCCTATTTCCCACAATGGAAAATATTATCTCAGAAGCGGAAGTACTGTGCAGGAACTACAGGGAAAAGATCTGGCAGATTTCCTTATGAAGAAATCAGGCAGCACATGGGATGACATTGTTGAAGAAAGAGCAGGTTTTAATGAGATAGATAATGATTCCATAAAAAAATTTAAAAAGTATGCTGTTGACAGAATTCCCTCAATTATTAATGAAACAGACAACACCGCACTTTTGCAAAAATTAAACCTGATTGATGACAAAGACTTAAAAAGAGCATCGGTTCTTCTTTTTTCTAATGACCCGCAGAAATTTTACCTCCAGTCTGTGGTCAGGATTGGTAAATTTCTGACTGATACAGAAATTCAAACAACTGATATTGTTGAAGGGAATCTTTTTGTACAACTGGAAAATAGTCTGGAAATCCTGCGGACAAAATATCTGGTCAGCAATATAAAATATGAAGGTATTCACCGCCGTGATATTCTTGAATATCCTTACGAAGCCTTAAGAGAAGCTATAATTAATGCGTTGATTCACAGGGATTATTCAGGGACTTCACAAATCCAGATACGGGTCTATCCTGATAAATTAATGATAATGAACGAAGGGAAACTTCCGCCTGAAATACCTGTGGAAAAATTGAAAACCAACCATTTATCCATACCAAGAAACACACTCCTTGCTAAAATTTTCTATTATGCTGGATTTATTGAATCCTGGGGGCATGGAACAATAAAAATTGTAGAAAATTGTATAGAACAGGGACTGCCGGAACCGGATTTTGTCGAAGAATACGGAGTTATGGCGGTTATTTTTTATAAAGATAAATGGAATGAAGAGAATCTCAGGAAACTTGGTTTAAATAAAAGACAAATTAAAGCGGTGACGTATATCAAAGAAAATGAAAAAATAACAAACAAGGAGTATCTGGAGATTAATAATTGCTCTCGCAATACTGCCACAAATGATTTAAGGGATTTAATCAAAAAACATGTTTTGAAAGAGAGCGGTAAAAAAGGGGCTGGTTCTTATTATGTTATTGCACAATAATTGCACATATTGCACATTAATTGAATATTATTTGCATAATAACACTATTAAAGGGCTGCAAGGGGAAAATAGTTGAGTTGGCACAGAACAGGGTAATGAAAGCAATGCAATAGTAATGCATAGTAAATTGCCTGGGATAAGTACCGGATATCTTAAGAACATAACGGACATAACGGACACGTTTCAGACATTGTCATTAATATGAAATAGGCAGCAAAGGGGCAATGGTGAGTCAAATGGGTCAAAAATGAGTCAAAAAATTAGTTCACGGATTAGCATTTTGAAAGATAATAACAACCAGCTTAAAAACTGAGATGATTACCAACACTACATTTTTCACAAATGAACCAGGCTATGCATTGCTTGATCGATTTAAAAAACTTGGAGCATGTTCAATACTTTGATAGTTTAATAGGATTGAATGATGATAAAATCAAAACTTTCCGAAAGAGACATCTGCACAAAATATATTACGCCTGCCTTAACAAATGCCGGCTGGAATAATCATCCCCGTCATTTTCGTGAAGAAGTATCTTTTACTGCGGGTCGCATTAAGGTGCGCGGAAAATTAGTCAGCCGCGGTAAAGGCAAAAGAGCCGATTACATCCTCTATTCCAAACCAAACCAACCCATAGCCGTAATCGAGGCAAAAGATAATATTCATTCTATCGGCTCTGGAATACAGCAGGGATTGGAGTATGCGGAGATCCTGGATCTGCCGTTTGTCTATAGTTCCAATGGTGATGGATTTGTCGAGCATGATAAAACAACAGGAGAAGAAAGAGAACTCGCGCTGCATGAATTTCCTACTCCGGATGAATTATGGAACCGGCTGAACATTTCAAAGGGCATTGATCCGGATCAGGAAAAGATTATCACGCAGGACTATTACTACGAGGCTGGTGGCAAAACTCCTCGATATTATCAGAGAGTTGCAATTAACAGGGCTGTCGAAGCTATTATTAAAGGTCAAAATCGAATTTTGCTGGTCATGGCCACCGGCACAGGAAAGACCTATGTTGCCTTCCAGATTATCTGGCGTTTATGGAAAGCCCGGGCAAAAAAGAGAATTCTGTATCTGACAGATCGAAATATCTTGATTGATCAGACTGTTGTGAATGATTTCAAACCATTTGGCGATAAGATGACAAAAATCAAAAAACGCCACGTTGACAAGTCGTATGAAATTTATATGGCATTATATCAAGGGGTTTCCGGAATTGAAGAATGGAAAAACATTTACAAACAGTTTTCGCCTGATTTTTTTGATCTTATCATTGTTGATGAGTGCCACCGTGGAAGCGCGGCGGAAGATTCCGCCTGGCGCGAAATACTGGAGTATTATTCTTCGGCAACACAAATTGGAATGACGGCCACTCCAAGGGAAACAAAATATGTTTCCAATATCCATTATTTCAAAGAGCCGGTTTATACTTATTCATTGAAACAGGGAATTGAAGATGGATTCCTGGCGCCATACAAAGTCATTCGTATAGCCATGGACAAAGATTCAGGGTGGCGTCCTGAAGATGGCAAAGTGGATAAATATGGACATGAAGTTCCGGACCAGATCTATAACATAAAAGACTACGACCGCAATCTCGTTCTTGAAAAGCGGACAGAACGAGTGGCCGAAAAGGTTTCGGAGTTTTTGAAGAAGACAAATCGCTTCGATAAAACCATAATTTTCTGTGAAAACATCGATCACGCAAAACGTATGCGGATGGCAATTGTCAATAAAAACAGTGACGAGGTGGCAAAGAATTATAAATATGTCATGCAAATTACCGGTGACAACGATGAAGGAAAAATGGAACTCGATAATTTCATTACGCCTGAGAGCAAGTATCCTGTAATTGCAACAACCTCAAAACTACTCTCAACCGGTATTGATGCTCAAACATGCAAGCTGATAGTCTTGGATAAAAACATTAATTCCATGACGGAGTTCAAACAGATTATAGGGCGCGGCACCCGTATCAATGAAGAGTTCAAAAAATATTATTTTGTCATCATGGACTTCAGACAGGCCACTAATCTTTTTGCAGATCCTCTGTTCGATGGTGATCCGGTGCAGATTTATGAACCAAAGGAAGGCGACCCAATAGAGCCGCCCGAACTGCCAGACGATGAGGGCATAGACAACGATGAAGAAATTTTAGTCGATCCGGAGTTTCCTGAGTCGCCGGAACCTCCTCCTGCCCACCGTCGCAAATATTACATCCATGATGTTCAGGTTGAAGTTATCAGTGAACGTGTTCAGTATATAGGTGATGATGGCAAGCTCATTACCGAATCGCTGAGAAATTTTACGAAAAAGAGAATCTTGAAGGAATATGCAAGCCTCGATAATTTCCTGCGACAGTGGAAGAAATCAGAAAAGAAGCAGGCAATTATTGAAGAATTGATGGAACAGGGCATTTTACTCTATGAGCTCCAAGAGGAAGTCGGGAAAGATTTTGATCCCTTTGATCTCATTTGTCATGTTGCCTTCGAGCAACCCGCATTGACACGCAGGGAACGGGCGAACAATGTTAAAAAGAAAAGCTACTTCACGAAGTATGGCGATAATGCAAGAGCTGTTTTAGATGCACTGTTGGATAAATATGCAGATGAGGGCATAGAGAATTTAGAAAGTATGGAAATTTTGAGAATCAAACCATTTAATCAATTTGGATCTCCTGTTGAGATTATCAAAAGCTTTGGCGGTAGGGAACAATATCTTGAAGCGATAAAAGAACTCGAAAAGCAAATCTATGAAGTGGCGGCATAGAGGAATAGAAATATGAGCATAAGAAATGTAGTTAAATCTATCCAGAATATTATGCGAAAGGACGCCGGTGTCGATGGAGATGCCCAGCGAATTTCGCAACTGGTATGGATGATCTTTCTGAAGATATTTGATGACAAAGAATACGAGCTTGAAATGATAGGTGATAATTATAAATCGCCCATACCGGATCGACTGCGCTGGCGGAACTGGGCCGCAAATGAAGAAGGAATAACAGGCGATGAACTTCTCGATTTCATCAATAATGATATGTTTAAATCCCTGAAGGAACTCTCCATTAATGAATTCAGCAATGGACGGGGCGTAATAGTCAAAGAAGTCTTTGCAGATTCCTACAATTATATGAAGTCGGGAACGCTTCTCAGGCAGGTCATCAACAAGATGAATCAGATAGATTTCAACAAGTCGGAAGACCGGCACATCTTTAATGATATCTATGAACAAATCCTGCGGGATCTTCAAAGTGCCGGCAATGCCGGTGAATTCTATACTCCGCGCGCTGTTACGCAATTCATGACCAATATGACAAACCCAAGACTTGGTGAAAAGGTTTTAGACCCCGCGTGCGGTACAGGCGGCTTTCTTGTATGTGCCCTTGAAAGTATCCGCAAACAGGATGTTAAAAATATCGAAGACCGATTAATTTTTCAGGATTCCATTGTGGGTTTTGAGAAAAAGTCGCTTCCGTATATGCTGTCAATGACCAATCTGATCCTTCACAATATAGATATCCCTCAGATCCGACATGACAACTCCCTTTCACGACCGATCAGGAGCATTACAAACAAATCACGCGTTGATGTGGTCATCACCAATCCGCCCTTCGGTGGGATGGAAGAGGATGGAATAGAATCAAACTTTCCGGTCAATTTCAGAACAAGGGAAACTGCCGATCTTTTTTTAGTCCTTGTCATGTCCATTCTGAAAGACGGAGGCAGAGCAGGTATTGTCCTTCCTGATGGCTTCCTTTTTGGTGAAGGCGTCAAAACACGGATTAAAGAGAAATTACTGGAAGAATGTAATCTCCACACAATCGTGCGGCTGCCAAATGGTGCCTTCGCACCGTACACGGGCATTAACACCAATCTTCTTTTCTTTACCAAAGGAGAACTTACAAAAGAAATCTGGTATTTTGAACATCCGCTGCCGGAAGGCTATAAAACATACAACAAAACCAAACCGATCCGCATTGAAGAATTCGATCTCGAAAAAGCATGGTGGGAAGACCGCAAAGAAAATCAATATGCATGGCGGGTATCAATCGAAGAGATTAAAAAACGCAATTACAATCTGGATATTAAAAATCCCCATCAGGCAGAAAATAATATCGGAGATCCAAAAAAACTATTGGCCGAGCACAGGCAACTGTTGACTGAGATTGCTGACGTTCGGACTTCTCTGAAAAATGAACTCATGGATGCGCTGAACAGGGTGATGTAATGGTTCTGAACGTGTTATTCGATAATTACGAACTCCTGATGGATTCACCGAACAGCACCGTAAAGATGCGTAAACTGATCCTGCAACTTGCCGTACAGGGTAAACTGGTTGAACAGGATCCTACCGACGAACCCGCTAGTGAGCTCCTGAAACGTATCAAAGCCGAAAAAGAAAAACTCATCGCCGAAGGAAAAATCAAAAAACAAAAACCCCTTTCACCTATTACTGAGGATGAAATCCCATACGAATTGCCACAGGGGTGGGAATCGATTCGAATCGGCAACGCAATCAACATGATCAATGGCCGAGCATTCAAACCCTCGGAGTGGAACACGGTAGGTCTGCCCATAATCCGGATTCAGAACCTCAATAATCCAGTGGCACTTCACAATTACTGTGATTTTGATGTGGACCAGAAGTTCCACTTAAAAGATGGTGATTTTCTGATTAGCTGGTCCGGTACACCGGGCACCTCCTTCGGAGCTTTCATCTGGGACCGAGGTCCGGCTGTTCTCAACCAGCACATATTCCGCTGTGAGCTATACGGCGATAGTTTTTTCAGACCCTACCTTCGATTGGCAATCAACGCTCAGCTCGATGAGATGATTTCACAGGCACACGGAGGGGTTGGCCTGCAACACATTACGAAGGGCAAACTGGAAAAACTAGTGGTAACATTCCCGCCCTTCGCCGAACAAAAAGGCATCGTGGCCAAAGTCGATCAACTGATGCAGCTCTGTGATCAGTTGGATGCTTGTCAGAAAAAAGCCGCCACAAAATATGAATCGCTTAATGATGCAGCTTTGGAAAAGCTATTATCTTCTAAAACCATTGATGAATTTGCTATTCATTGGCAATTTATCTGCAATAATTTCGGTCTTATCTACAACGATCCTGCTCATGTAAATAAACTCCGCCAGGCCATTCTTCAACTTGCAGTGCAGGGGAAACTGGCACCACAAGACCTCAACGACGAACCCGCCAGCGAACTCCTGAAACGCATCAAAGCCGAAAAAGAAAAACTCATCGCCGAAGGAAAAATCAAAAAACAAAAACCCCTTTCACCTATTACTGAGGATGAAATCCCATACGAATTGCCACAGGGGTGGGAATTGAGCAGATTAGGAAAAATATTGATATTCGAATATGGCAAAGGTCTAACAAAACAACAAAGAAGTGAAAAAGGTAGCATTCCGGTTTACGGTTCAAATGGTATCGTTGGTTATCATGATCAATACTTGATTAATAGTCCTTGCATAATTATTGGGAGAAAAGGTTCTTCAGGGGCTTTGAATATATGTTACACAGATTCTTGGACTACAGATGTCGCGTACTATTGTTCGCCTCCGAAGGGGTTAGATTTAGAATATATTTATATCTCTCTAAAATCTTTAGAACTTGAAAAACTGGGTAAGGGAATTAAACCTGGTCTTAATAGAAATGAAGCATATTTAGAAATTCTATCCATTCCCCCTCTTTCCGAACAAAAACGCATAGTCGCCAAAGTCGATCAACTAATGCACCTCTGCGATGAACTCGAAACCAGACTCAACCAGTCCAAAAAAGACAGCGAAATGCTCATGCAGGCAGTACTGCAGGAGGCGTTTACAATAAAACAAGCTTGAACTATTAATTTACCAATGAAAAGAGTGTATACGTAATTTTTAAAAAATTAAATGATCCGGCCTTTTAAGCTGAATCATTTAATTTCCTGCATCAACGCTACTTCCATGTTAGTTATCCATTACAGCTTGGTTTATATTCTTGTATTTGCTGTCTTTCCACCTTATCTCTTTCCGATTGAGAAGCTATTTCAATAAATCTGAAATAACATGTGTAATCTCTAAGGTGTCGTTTAATACATGTATCGAGTTCGGAGGGACTAAGATGTTCAAGCAACCGCCTTTTAAGATCATTGCTCTGTCCCACATAGAATACATAGAATTTTTCAGTCCTTTTATAGATCAACCTGTACACTCCACCATTTGATGGTGCATATCTATTTACATCTGTACTGTTATAATTATATCTGCTTGACCAATTACCCATGACAATCTCCTTTTGTTTTTCTCAATTGATAGATCAAGGCTGAAGGAAATGGGTATTCTGGGGGACATAACACCCATTTTTTAACCCTCAAGTCTTTTTAAAAGTACTTATGTCCCCAGAATCCTGAAAATCCTTCAAACCTTGATTGGTTCTAGTGGGGGTACACAAAAAGTACTCCCTAACCATCATTTTTTATGCTTGGTCTTGTCCACCAAGCTGTATGATGATCCTTTCGGACCAGGAGGCAAAGGTTCTCCTTTGACTGATGTTACTTCGGTTCTGGTCTTTGTATTACGATACTGTCCGGATACAGGAGCCTTTTTGCCCGATCTCAACCCTTTTATTTTAGCCATTTATAACACCTCCTTTCCCAATGGTTTAGTTAATGATATATTAACCATTGGTTAAGACGTTGTCAAGGAGGTAAATGGAAAAAATTAACCATTAGTTAAAAATACTTTGACTATTTTCCGCAGTTAGTGTAAAAATTTAGCCAAAGGATATACTCGCAAAAGAGGAGGGTATTATGGAGGACGGCTTTGCCAAACGAATTGGGAAAAGGATTAAGATTAAAAGAAAAAAAGATAAAATTAACCAGAAGGAACTTGCTGAGAAAGTAGGTATCAGTGCGTCTGCAATTAATCAATTTGAAAAGGGGGAGAAAAAGCCTTCATCCATTGTGCTGGCAAAAATTGCTCGTGTACTTGATGTTACGACTGATTATTTGATTGCTGTATCAGATGATGAGGGCATATTTGTTGGCAAAGAAGTGAGCCTTGCTTTTCGCGATTTTAAGGAATTAAAGAGGAAAGACAGAGATATTATTTTAGACCATATTGAATACCTGAAATCTAAAACAGAACAAAAGAAACAAGGGAAATGAGTATGGCAAAGCACCATGCTAAGTCTTTGATCAAAAGTTTAGGAACTATAACCTTACCTATCGACCCATATAGGATCGCTGAAAAAGGAGGAATTGAAATTCGCGAGGATGATTGCGAAGGTTATAGTGGCATGCTTTTAGTTGTTAACAGTCAAGCTCTTATCAGCATTAAGATGAGTATAAGGGAGTATCCCAAGAAAAGATTTACCGTTGCCCATGAACTCGGACACTTTTACATTCCTGGACACATAACGAGGGAAACAAACTATTTTAAGTGTAACGATAAAGATCTTAATACTTTTGGCAGAAAAGATAATAGGGAATCTGAAGCAAATGAGTTTGCCGCTGAACTTCTAATGCCAGAAGATATTTTTAAGGAGAAGATAAAACATAAGAATCTCAGCTATAATCTGCTTGAAGATTTGATAGCCACATTTAAAACTTCCCTTACTGCTACTGGAATTAGATTTGTTGATATTTATGAGGATTATGCTTTGATTTGTTCAGAGAACTCTTTGATTAAATGGTTTTCTAAAGGTAAAGAGTTTCCATTCTTTGTTGCTGCGAATGGAAGGCTTAGCGAAGATTCGATTGCTATAGAATTTTTTAAGGGAAGGGAACTATCAAAATCTTTTGAAGCCGTCCCTGCGAATTGTTGGTTAGATGATTATAAGCTTAAGGAAGGTATGGAAGTGCAAGAGCTCTCGATTGCTTTACCTTACTATAACCAAGTTTTAAGCTTCATATACGCTGAAGCCTATGAAGATGATGAGGATGGATATTTGGAAGAACTTGATGGTTATCCAAAATTTAAGCGATAACTGAAGTAAAAAAGTGGAATTTTGGGAACTTGCGGTACGAGGGATCAGAAGGGTCGTGTCTACACTCTTGACAACAGGCTTCTTTCTGTAAAACAAGGGGGCAGAAGGTGTTTTGGTGGTTTTGAGCGCATTGCTGACATTGCTGCTTTTTTAAGGGGCTTCACCTATTTTCTTTCCCTGATTTCGGTTGGCGCAGGATAAATCGGCCACGGGTTCACATTTATTTGTTAATAAAAACAGGGATAGAATATGGCAAAAAACAGTTTTTTCAACGAGCAAACTGAACAATCGCTTGTCAAAGCGACCATTGTTTCTAAATACTTTGATGTTTGGGCGAATGTGATTATTTCCACACAAAAACGTTATCCAGGGCGTTCTTCAGAAAAGATTGCCTACATTGACTTATTCGCTGGTCCTGGACGCTATGATGATGGCACACAGTCCACGCCGATGAAAATCCTTAAAAATGCCATTGAAAAACCGGACATCCGTGATCGCCTTGTAACCCTGTTTAATGACAAAGATGAAGAGAAGTCTCGATCTCTTGAGAAAGCAATTAGAGAACTTCCTGGAGTCGAAACACTAAAATACAAACCACAGGTGGAAAATGAGGAGGTCGGAGAAGAAATTGTCAAGATGTTTGAAGAAATGAGCCTTGTTCCGACATTATTTTTCGTTGACCCTTGGGGATACAAGGGCTTGTCGCTTCGTCTTGTTAATTCTGTTTTGAAGGATTGGGGATGTGACTGCATCTTCTTTTTCAACTATAATCGCATCAACATGGGCTTAAGCAATCCAAAGGTTAAAGAACATATGAATGCTTTATTTGGAGAGAAACGAGCAAATGCATTGAGGCCAAGGCTTGATGGACTTTTGCCTTCTAAACGCGAAGTAATGGTTGTTGAAGAATTGTGCCAGTCCATAAAATCTTATGGAAACCCTTATACTCTTCCGTTTACGTTTAAGGATGCACGTGGCAGGCGAACAAGTCACCATTTAATTTTTATCAGTAAGAACTTCCGTGGATATGAAATCATGAAGGATATTATGGCTCGCGAAAGTTCGAGTCAAACAGAAGGGATTCCGTCTTTTGAATATAACCCAGCAGACTTTTTACCTAAACAGTGCCTTCTATTTCAGTTATCTCGCCCCATTTACGATCTAAAAGAGATGTTGCTTAAGGAGTTTGCCGGACAGACGCTTTCTATGCGTGAAATCTACGAACAACACAACGTTGATACACCTTACATCAAGAAAAACTATAAAAGCGTTCTTCGGGAGCTTGAAGATGAAGGGAAAATCACAGCCAGCAGCCACAGAAAAGGCACGTTTGGTGATTCTGTTATGGCTACTTTTCCCAGGTTATGAGGGCAAAAAGATGGGCGTTAAATCATCGATTGAGTGGACAGAATCGACGTGGAATCCAGTCACTGGATGCACAAAAATAAGTGAAGGGTGTGCTCATTGCTATGCTGAACGTATGGCTTTGCGTTTAAAGGCGATGGGGCAGAAGAATTACATTGACGGCTTTAAGGTTACTCTGCATCCGCATGTCCTTGACCTGCCACTGACGTGGAAAAAACCGCAGACTATCTTTGTCAATTCAATGAGTGATCTCTTCCATAATGACATTCCGATATCTTTTATTCGTAAAGTGTTTGATGTTATGGAGCGCGCACACTGGCATAGATTTCAAATTTTGACCAAGCGGGCTGAACGACTTTCCGAACTCGCGTCTTTGTTGAACTGGTCTGAAAACATTTGGATTGGTGTAACTGTCGAAAACTGTTCTTGCTCAAAGCGAATCGACTATCTTCGTAATATCCCTGCGGCAGTACGATTCTTGTCTTTAGAACCGCTTCTGGAGCCTTTGCCAAATATGGATTTATCCGATATCGACTGGGTCATTGTCGGTGGTGAAAGCGGCCCTGGAGCACGGCCAATGAATAAGAAATGGGTGCTTGATATTCAGGAGCAATGCTGCAAGGCAAACGTACCGTTCTTTTTTAAGCAGTGGGGCGGCGTTAACAAAAAAAAGGCTGGCAGGCTACTCAATGGAAGAGTTTATAATGAAATGCCGAAACAGGATAGTCTTACCTTTACTGCTTGTGGGTGAGGATACTCTTTTATTGAGGAAATTCAGGGAACGGTATATTTATTGAAAATCTCCAAAAGATGTTATGGGAGGGGCTTGCGGTACATGAGTTTATAAGTTGACATGGCAATTGAACTGAAGAACGTAGTTGACCCCCGTTAAATAAAAGCAAACATGATTTCACAGGGCAGGCTATTTTGAATAATTGTAAGGATAAAGGGGAAAATGGAGGA
>JAJSZT010000003.1 GCA_030272815.1 Deltaproteobacteria bacterium | reverse complement strand
ATAAATCCAGATCAAATTAGAAGATTATGAACGAGCCAAGAACGATAGTCGATAGATTTTATTCACGAATCAAGAATAACCCCACTGTGGCCTTCCTGATTATCTTGGGAACGATAGTCATTGGCCTGTCAACATTCACAGATGCAGCGAAAAATCTTCTGAGTTTGGTAATTAAGGACACACGGCCTAATATTAACGGCGAGTGGAAGGCTGAAGTCACTTATGATTGGCAAAATGCGAAGTATACTGAGACATTCACCTTTAAGGGTGACGGTGACGAGGTGTATGGAACCGCTTCATTTTTTGGAACAAAACGGGGTGTTCTTGAGGGAAAGATAAGAAAAGATAAGCTCCAATTTATCACGATAACACGAGAGATATTGGGCTCTCGACCCGCGAGAGATACCATACATGATTACCGAGGGAAGATTTTGGGAGACGAGATAAAGTTCATTATGCAAACCAGGGGCGGCTATTCTGAGCATATACCGATCGAGTTCATCGCCAAGAAGGGGTGCCTATCACTTCGTTCCAGCCGACGCGCTAAAGCGCGCTGCTGAACTTAGCCGATTAGATCCCCAAGTATTACATTTTGAAGAGTGGTCGAATCAATTGATAGAATATTTTGCCCAAAAGTTGTTGCATGTTGCGCAATACGTAGTATAATTTATAGTGTGATCAAAACATTCAAACATAAAGGCCTACAAAAGTTTTTCGATACAGGCAGTGTTGCAGGAATTCAGCCTTATCACAAGCAAAAGCTCCGAATGCGCCTGACCGCCATGGATACTGCAACTAACATTGAAGACATCAACTTGCCATGCTTTCGCTTGCATCCCTTGAAGGGTGATAGAAAAGGTTTGTGGGCAATTGACGTAAGCAAAAACTGGCGTATCATTTTTAAATTTCAAGACGGCAACGTATATGTTGTCGATTATGAGGATTATCACTAATGGGTATGTACAATCCACCTCATCCTGGAGAGTTTATCCGGGAAGTATATCTGGAGCCATTTAACATAAGCTATCGTAGCGTTGCCTTAAAACTCAAGGTGTCGCCATCCACCTTTTTGCGCCTGATTAAAGGTCAGAGCAACGTAAGCCCTGAAATGGCTTTGCGGCTTTCTAAAGGGCTGGGGCGCTCTCCTGAAAGTTGGCTGGCGATGCAGGATAGTTACAACCTTTGGCATGTCAAGCAAAGCGTGAATCTCGATGAGATAGAGCCATTGGCAATTACAGTATAAGTTGTCGGCTCTAACCTGTCGTTTCGGTTGGACTGGTAGGGTCGTGCGGTGTTAGCATTTGCAGTATTTGGGTGTTTTCTTAGGGTTATACGCTTATCAGAGGAGGAAAAAGCAAATGTACTATGTTGTAAATACGGACAAGACCTTTGAACAAGCTTCAATCGATCTTGAATCTTCAGTCAAAAGCCTGGGATACGGTGTTCTTCATGTTCACGATCTCGGGGTAACGCTTCGAAATAAAGGTGTTGATTTTAAAGAAAACTGTAGAGTATTTGAGGTTTGTAATCCGATTCAAGCAGCTAAAGTACTTTCAATAGATATGCGACTTAATATGGCTTTACCCTGTCGTATTTCAGTATTTACCGAAGAGGGCTCTACCAAAATCGGCCTAATAAAACCAGCTCAAATGCTTGCCGCACTATCAGAAAACCCAGCGCTCTTAGAAGTTGCGAATGAAGTCGAAGAAAAAACAATTCAGATGGTAAATAAAGCTAAATGATACGTGCGTATATCAAGCGCGCCAATTGGGGACGTAGGGGACGTTGTTGACTATCGTGACAGACTATAATAGGGTTTACGCCAGGTGGGGATTGCAAAAATAGAAGGAAGGTGGTTGACAGCGATGCCAAGGAAAGCAAGGTTGGGGATGAATTATCTGAAAGTCTATAACAAGGGCAGGACATCACGTTAATGTTATAGTAGGCAAAGCGGCTTAAAAAGTAGAATCGGTTTTATAACTGAAAACCGTAGAATTTGGTTGCGGATAGGTTGCAAAATGCCGATCATGGAGATCTCGTAATAATATATTCCAATCGTTCTTTTTCTTCATTGTTTAGCTTTCCAATTTCTACAAGAAAATCTCCAATACCATCATTTCGTAAATCTTCAATTTTAAGAATATCCTCAGCTTTTTTATTTTCAATGCTGACGAAGGTATAAGCTGAAGTAGGCTTTGATTTTTTTAATAACTTAATCCCATTGCCAAAATAAATTATATGATTTGATAACAAAAAATATCCAACAGATACCAAAATAGCCAATAAAATGAGCTGCTTAATTTTGTGTATCATTGTATTATTCCTCTATAGAACTTTCTGCCATCTCTCTGCTTTAGAAGCTATCCCAGTAACAGTTAACAGTTAACGGTTGATCAAAACATAAAAGCAAGAGACTCAGTTGTGAGAACTCAAGTTTATATTTCATGTGAGGTTAAGGTGTTTTTCTGATTTAAAAAAACCGTGAACTGTAATATATTACTAACTATTTTCATGCAAGGAAATTATTACCTAAATTGAACAATTTAACAGAACAATTTTATCCTTCAAAGGTTTTTCTTATAATAGTATCTTTTTTCCATAATTTATCATCACGATAAGGATATTCTATATTGTAGTGAAGTCCGCGGCTTTCCTTCCTGAGCATGGCGCATTTGATAATCAATTCAGCAACTGTAGCGATATTTCGGAGTTCAATAAGATCTCCGGCAATTTTGAAATTCCAGTAATACTCATGAATTTCGTTTTGGATGTTCTCTATCCTTCTTTTTGCTCTTTCAAGACGTTTATTCGATCTAACTATTCCCACATAATTCCACATAGACCGTCTTATTTCATCCCAGTTATGTGAAACCATGATGACTTCATCGCTGTCGGTTGTGCCGGATTCGTCCCACGGGGGAAGATCAGGCGTGGATTTGAAATCTAAAATTTTGAGGTCTTTTACTGCATGTTTTGCTGCCATATGGGCATAGACCAGCGCTTCTATCAGAGAATTGCTTGCCAGTCTATTAGCCCCGTGAAGCCCTGTGCAGGCTGTTTCCCCAATGGCGTAAAGCCCGAGGATATTTGTTCTGCCGTGGATATCTGTTTTTACGCCGCCGCACATATAATGAGCTGCCGGAACAACAGGAATAGGTTCGGCTGCCATGTCGATACCGAAAGTTAGACATTTTTCATAAAGATTAGGAAAACGATTTTTAACAAATTCGGGATTTTTATGAGATATATCGAGAAATACCGAATCATCTCCGCTTTTTTTGAGTTCCACATCTATAGCTCTGGCGACAACATCACGGCAGGCCAGATCTTTTTGGGGATCATATCTCTGCATGAAAGGATTTCCGGCAGAGTCAATAAGAATTCCTCCTTCACCCCTGACAGCTTCTGAAATAAGAAAGTTTTTAGCTTCAGGATGGTAAAGGCAGGTTGGATGAAACTGGACAAACTCAAGGTTGGCTAATGTAGCGCCTGCTCTGTATCCCATTGCGATTCCATCTCCGGTCGCAATGTCGGGGTTGCTTGTGTAAATATACACCTTGCCGGCGCCACCTGTGGCAAGCAGAGTTATTTTAGAGCGAAAGGTTTTGACTTGTTTTGTATCTCTTTCAAGAATATATGCTCCACAGCAGGATTCCTCGTGGTTGGTTGTTACCATGCCGCTTTTTAAAAGAGTTGAACAGGTGATAAGGTCAATTGCAATATGGTTCTCAAACAGTGTAATGCGTTCATGATTTTTGACGTGACGTACCAGCACGGTTTCTATTTCCAGCCCCGTCATATCCTGAGCATGCACGATACGTTTTTTTGAGTGTCCCCCTTCGCGCCCAAGATCAAAGTCTAAAGATTTCTTTTTTGAACTATTTTCCTTTAAGTTGAAATGGACACCGAAATCGATCAATTCCAGAATTCTATCAGGTCCGTTTTTTACTACCATCTCAACAACTTCCTTGTTGCAGAGACCGTCTCCTGATGCAAGAGTGTCACGGATATGGAGATCAAATGAATCGACTTTATCAAAAACAGAAGCAATTCCGCCCTGTGCCTGAGCTGTATTGCTGTCCATGATTCCTTTTTTAGTTACAAGTGCAACATTGCCAAATTCCGCTACTTTAAGGGCGAACGTCAGCCCAGCCACACCGCTTCCTATAATCAAGAAATCAGTTTCAAATTCCATTTTATTTTTTTCGAGTCCCTTTTGTAATATTTAAAATTCTTGAAATTAATATTGTATTTTCAACGGGTTCTAATTGGCAAGAAAAGCATTGAAACATTTTGTAGTGGGATTGGAATAGTTGTTTTTTAAATTTTATGATTTTACAGTAAAGATGATCGCCTGCGCTGACGTTTGGTGCTGAATCCTATCACGAAACCCAAAAGGAGTACCCCGGCGCCGCTTAAAAACCACTTGATATTCTGATGTAACAATAGGCTTGTTAATTCTTCTTCCAATTTTTTAGCTTTTTTTGTCTGTTCGATAAGTTTTGATGAAGTCTTTCCATAATTGGACTTTAGTTCAAGAAATTCGGCTGACTCTTTTTTCAAGGTTTCATAAGATGATTTAATTTTATCTGACATTTCTTTGTTTGTTTTAAGTTCCGAATTCAGTTTCTTATTTTCTTTCTTATAGACGTTGTTTTCTTCGATCAGAGAGACAGCTTGATTCTTAAGCACGCTATGTTTTTTTTTATATCTGCCAAGTACCAGCCCATCTGGTTCTTTAGGTGTGAGGAAACGGCTGAGAACCCATCCTTCCTTTCCGTTTGTGATTCGAACAAGAGACCAGTCCGTCTCTGGCTCCTCTGGCTTAAGCACTTCAACTCTTTCGCCTGATTTGATCATTGCCACTATCTTGTGATTAATTCCCGGCCCCGTTCTGACCGTTATTTTAATAATATCATCAACATACATGGTTTCAGCCTGCACTGCTGTAGAAAATAAGACTATGAAAAAAACAATAAGGCTTTTCATTGGCGGTATTCTCCATAAAAATTGTAAATTAGTATTAGCCAAAAGGATAGTTCACCACGGATTTTCACGGAATTACACTGAATTATAAAAATACTCTTCTCAACATTACGAACGTCTCTGCTCCAAAATTAAACAACAGACCCACTCTCACCCGTCTGCCGTGCTTACGGCACAGGCGGGAGCGAGTTGTTATGTTTACAATTTTCAGTGAAACTCCGTGTCGTTCCGTGGTGAATTTTTACCAATTCCGTATTGACAGTGATTAAAACAGGTTTCTATTTTGCTTTAAAAATGTTTAATATGTCAATAATTTCTTTTAAAATTTCGGTACATATGGTAATAAATTAATAATTACTCAGGTTAATAGACTGAAGGTAGAAGACTTTTAGGGGAAAGACTCCCAAGCCAATATTTATTAAAGCTGCCAGAAACATAGAGAATAACGTTCAGGAATCATCTGTTTCCTTCAGCCTATAGCCTTCAGTCTAAACACCTATAACATATATAAGTTCTTGCTGTTTTTAGGGGGCCGATATGGAAAAGCACCTTGATAAATTACCGTCTTTTGTTGAGGCGATCAAGTCGATGAAGGAGACAATTATCGCTAATATAGTATTTATTGGACAGATACCTGCTCCTACTTTCAAGGAAAAGAGGCGTGCCGATTTTTTTATGAAAAGGTTAGCTGAGTTTCAGGTAGATGAATGTACAACTGATGGATACAGGAATCCCATTGGAATCATAAGGGGAACTTCTCCATCAAAGCCACCTGTTTTTGTCGTTGCACATCTGGACACTATTTTTGAAAAAGATATCGATCATAATTATACTGTCAAGAAAAGAACAATAAAGGGAGCCGGCGTTTTAGATAATTCACTAAGTATTGGGATCTTGGCTTCGTTGCCGGAAATTTTTAGAAAATTAAATCTTCGTTTTGAATCCGATATTGTCGTGGCGGGCGTTATACAATCATTAGGAAGGGGGAACTTGCGTGGCATCAGGCATCTCCTGAAAACATGGGATACTCCCATAAGAGGTGCAATTTGCTTAGAGGGTGTCGAACTTGGCAGACTTAATTATTATTCTGAAGGAATGATTAGATGTGAAGTTGAATGTGACATATCACCCACACTTGGACCGCTTCAGAAGTTCAAGTCAAATGCGATATTGATTTTAAATGAAGTTATAAACCAGATCCTGGAGCTGCGCTTGCCTCAAAGACCGCGTTCCAGAGTAATTATCGGTAAAATATCAGGCGGTTCCAAGCATGGAACTATAGCCTGTAAGGCAAAACTTGGCTTTGAGATTCAAAGTGATTCAGATAAGATGGTAAAGAGTATTTATAATGACATTAATGACTTTGTTTTCGACATAAATCACCAAAATGAAATTGAACTGAAGCTAAAAACTATAAGTAACCTGAGCGCAGCCAGTTTAAAATACAATCATCCCCTTGTAAAAAGTGCCGGGGCAGTAATTGAAAGTTTGGGTCTAAAACCAATATGTGAGCCAAGTGAATCTGAGCTGTCAATTTTTCTTTCACACAATATACCGGCAGTTACACTCGGAATTACTCGAGGAGAAAATATTTATCTTGAAAATTCTACGATGGAAATTGAACCAATGTATAAAGGGATTGCCCAGATTATTGGAGTGATTATGGCGATAGACAAAGGAGTTTGCGATGAATAGTAACTGGCTGAAAAAGAATACCTTTCATCATTCTGAATTCAAAGACATTAACCGTCTTGTTGAAGAAAAAGAAAGAAAGAAGATTAAAATATCTCTTTGTCTGCCTACTCTTAACGAAGAAAAGACTATTGCAAAAGAAATTATTATCATGAAGTCGGAGCTGATGTCCCGCTATCAACTTCTTGATGAAATCGTGGTCATTGATTCAGGCTCAACAGACAGAACCATGGAAATAGCTTCAAGTTATGGCGCCGATGTATACAAGGCTGATGATATCCTGCCCAAACTTGAAAAGTTCAAGGGGAAGGGCGAAAATCTGTGGAAAGCTCTTTATATTACAACAGGTGATATAATTGTTTATCTTGATGCTGATATAAAAAATATTCATCATAGATTTGTTTATGCTCTTGTAGGTCCGCTTCTTCTTTTTGATAATATAAAATATTGCAAAGGTTTTTATGACCGTCCAATTGCTAGAGGCAAAAAGAAACTGAGACCTACTGGCGGCGGCAGAGTTACCGAACTTGTAATAAGACCACTGTTTTCTCTTTTTTTCCCCGAGCTTACCCAGATTATGCAGCCCCTCTCCGGCGAATATGCCGGTTACCGTGAACTCTTTGAGAAAATACCCTTTCCAATTGGCTATGGCATTGAGACCAGTATAATTCTCGATACTTATGAAAAATGGGGGCTCGATGTTATTGCTCAGGTAGATCTTGAAAGGCGGGTTCACAGGAATCAGGATACTAAATCATTGGGGAAAATGTCTTTTGTTATTCTAAAGACTTTTTGCAAGCGTCTTGAGAAGCTTGGTATGGCTGAATTAAAAAGCGGCTTTTTTAACGAGATGATACAATACAAATTGGGAAAGGACGGATACCAGCCGGATATTTATAAAGATAAGGGCTTTGAAAGGCCGCCAATTATAGAAATTCCCGAATATCGAGAAAAATTCAAAGCAATTTGAACTATATAAAAAGACTGCCTGGGTTGCAGATGAATGAGGCTACATTTACTCATTCATACTCAATACAACCCAGGCTCTATGTCAGCAGCTCATAACAAGTTATTAAAGACTAATCAAGATATTTTTAAACTTTTATTAGAAAAAAATACACTTCTTCCAAGTCTCTCCAAATACATTTCTATTAAGAATGTTTTCTCCTTGATAAAATTCCTTTTTTTCTATAAATATATTAAATATGGGTTATATATTTGATTTTAATGATGCCGTAAATTACGATCAGTGGTATGATAAACCACAAAACAGATTTGCCGCTGACCTTGAATTTCGGCTTATGCTGGATATGCTCAAGCCTATGGATGGGGATTCTCTTTTAGATATAGGCTGTGGAACCGGTGCAAGTCTTCTTCCTTTTTTAGATAGAGGGCTACAGATTACAGGCATTGATCCATCTCAATATATGCTTGACATTGCTTTTAAAAAAGTTGGACATCGCGTGGATCTACATTGCGGATCTGCTGAAGATCTACCTTTTGATGATAATTCATTTAACTATGCCTGCCTTATAACAACTCTGGAATTTGTTGAAGATCCCAGAAAGGCAATTGAAGAGGCCTGCAGGGTTGCAAAAGACAGAATTTTTATAGGTGTACTTAACAGATATGCTCTTAAAGGTATACACCTGCGGCTTAAGGGGATATTTACCGAAAGCATTTACAACCGGGCGCAGTTTTTCAGTATCTGGGAATTAAAGAAAATTATCCGTGCCATTTTGGGAGATGTTCCTATATCATGGAGAACGGTATGTCAGTTTTTATCGGCATCAGGGAAAGTAACCACCAGAATAGAACGTTCGAGATTAGTACAAAGATGCCCGTTCGGGGCTTTTGCAGGCATTGTATTTGTTCCTGTTCCCCGCTATATGACCAGACCACTCTCAATTACTTGCCAAGCCAAGCCTACAACCAATGCATTAGCAGGTTAAAAGAGGTCTTTAACGAACCCTGAAAATTAGAAATTGGAGTTAAGCAATTATGGAAGCATATCTTTACAAACCGCTTAATGAAAAAAAAGTTAAATGCAATCTTTGCAACCATCGTTGTGTGATTAAAAATGGCAGTCGCGGAATATGCGGTGTGCGTGAGAACCAGGAAGGAACTCTGAAGACCCTGGTTTATGGAAAGCTTATAGCAAGCAATATAGATCCTATTGAAAAAAAGCCTCTGTTCCATTTTTTTCCGGGGAGTCTGTCCTACTCTATAGCAACAGTCGGTTGCAACTTTAAATGCCTGTTTTGCCAGAATGCAAATATTTCGCAGATGCCGTCAGACCATGATGGAATGATAACCGGCGACTTATACACACCTGAAGATGTTGTGGACGCAGCGGAAAAAGGTAACTGCAAAAGCATAGCATATACATATACTGAGCCTACCGTATATTTTGAATTTGCATATGATACTGCTAAGATCGCTCATGAGAAGGGGATACAGAACGTATTTGTGACAAATGGCTACATGACTTCCGAAGCTCTTGAAATGATAAGCCCTTACCTGGATGCGGCAAATGTTGACTTAAAGGCATTTAATGCCTCCTTTTATAAAGATGTTGTCAAGGCCAGGCTGGAGCCTGTTAAGGAGACCTTGAAGCTCATGAAGTCGCTCGGCATTTTTGTTGAGGTAACCACTCTCCTTATTCCCGGGCTGAACGATGACAAGCATGAGCTTGAAATGCTGGCTGAATTCATCGTAAATTCTCTTGGCTCAGAGACGCCATGGCATGTAAGCGCATTTTACCCGACATACAGGCTTACAGACCGTCCCCCGACGTCAGTTGAAAGCCTTGTTGTGGCTCGCGAAATAGGTATTAAGGCCGGGTTGAACTATGTTTATATCGGAAATGTGCCAAGCGAGGATGGGGAGAATACGTTTTGTTACAAATGCGGCAATATCCTTATCAGGCGGAGTGGTTTTTATGTTGAAAAAAATTTGATAAAAAACAGCCGGTGCCCGCATTGCGGCGCTTTGATTAATGGTGTTGAGCTTGATGGAGCATAATGGGGCGGGTTGCTGAGGTGAACGATTTCGGTGACAGAGATAGAGTGGCTGATATATTGGAGCGGGGTCGGGCATATGGCAGGATGATCAAATTCAGCCATACTATATTTGCCCTTCCATTTGCCCTTTCAGCCGTGATACTTGCCCAGCGCCAGCATCAGATGATTATATCAGATATTTTCTGGATTTTGCTTGCCATGATTGGAGCACGCTCCTCTGCCATGGGTTTTAACAGGATAGCAGACGCAAGGTTAGACGCAAAGAATCCACGCACCTCAAAACGAGATATACCATCAGGAAGGCTTTCTTTATCTTCAGCAGCAGTATTTGTAATTTTCTTTTCAGGTCTCTTTATATTTTCTTCAGCAATGCTCGGGAAACTCTGCTTTTATCTTTCCTTTCCTATACTTGTTGTACTTTTCTCTTATTCCTATACAAAAAGATTTACCTGGCTTTCCCATATTTATCTGGGCTTCGCCATATCTCTTGCCCCTGCAGGTGCATGGATAGCACTTGCCAAAAGCTTCTCATGGTCTGTTCTTATTCTTTCATTTGCTCTCATGACTTATATTGCCGGTTTTGATATTCTTTATGCGTGTCAGGACATTGGATTTGACAAGGATGAAGGGCTTTTTTCCATACCTGCTCATTTTGGTGTAAAAAAAGCACTTATAATTGCTTCTATTATACATCTTGCTTCTTTCTGCTTTTTCTTTCTGATCTATTTTGTATTTGATATGAACCTGATGTACTTTTGTGCAGTGCTTATAATCGGGATTTTATTAATTATTGAACACAGGCTGGTTAAGCCGGACGATCTCAGCAATGTTAATTTTGCCTTTTTTCATGTTAACAGTTTAATTTCCATAACTTTATTCCTGGGTGTTCTGGCAGACGAGCTGGTCAGGCGGTGGATGTGAACAAGAAAATAGTAGTAGCAATATGCGGGGCCTCGGGGTCTATCTACGGAATAAGGCTTCTCAAGGCTCTTTTGAAAAATCCGATAAACATATATCTTATAATATCAAGTGCTGGCTATAAAGTCCTTGAGCATGAAACCGGTTACAAAGGCGAATTATTTTCATCTTTTTTAAAGGATAAAGGCATTACATTTAATAAAAATGCTCATTTAAACACATACAATCAGGATGATTTTTTTGCTCCTCCTGCAAGCGGGTCATTCAGGAATGACGGCATGGTTATTGCCCCATGCTCAATGAAAACACTTGGAGCAATTGCAGCCGGTATAGCAGACAACCTCATTCACAGGGCTGCTGATGTAAATCTCAAAGAAAAGCGTCCGTTGATCCTGTTGCCACGGGAGACTCCTTTAAACATTATCCATTTGAAGAACATGTACGTGGCAGCCAAGACGGGCGCAACCATCATGCCTCCATCCCCCTCATTTTATTCAAATCCCGAAAGCATCTCCGACCTCGTAGATTCTGTAATTGCAAGGGTTCTCGACCATCTGAAAATTGAGCATGATCTTTCTAAAGAGTGGGGAGATAGCATTGTATAAAATTTACAGAAAAAATACTTCAACAAAAATCTGACATATATCTCGGAAGGTTACAAATTGCGTTATTTGTGGCCTTTCGAGGTATATATCTTTGGAATATCAATTTTAGGATAATAAAGGGTTATAAAAAATGCCTGGAGATGGGCAGGGTAGAGGCGTACAGCGCTATTTTAATCGATTGTCTTGTATTTTAACTTTTCTTTCTCCTTTTACTTTTTTTAGATCGTTTGGTTTGCGGTTTCTTATTTTCGGCATATTGAACCCGAACATTTCGACCATCAATTTTCGCACCTTTCATTGTTTTTAAGACTTTAGCCGCAACACTTGTTTCAACTTCAAAAAAAGAAAATTCCCGCATGATTTCTATTGGACCAATTTTTTCAGAGCTAATTCCAGCTCTGCTGCATAGAGTTCTTATAACAGCGCCTTTTTTTAGATTGTCCATAGACCCTGTATTTAAGAAAAACCGTTTCGATTTTCCAGGCTTTAATTTTTTTTGTTGTCGATCTTTTTTTACAGGACGATGAGCATCTTCCTTTTTTTTCAAGGATACATTTATATCTTTGGAATCTTTATAATAATTAAGAAAGCGGTTAAATTCAATTGAAACAAACTTTTGAATGAGATCTTCTTTTGTAAGACCGTTTAATGTATTATAGACTGGCGGCAGGAAACGCACGATTTCTTCCTGATCCACTTCAACTTCTACCATTTTGTTAATCATGGAATAGAGCTGTTTCTCACAAATTGCATATCCTTCCGGGACTTTTGCATAATTAAATTTAACCCCTGCTTTTCTTTCTATAAACTGAAGTTTGCTTTTTTCCCGGGAATTGATGATGGCTATGGATGTTCCTGATTTACCCGCTCTTGCCGTTCTGCCGCTTCTGTGAGTATAGTTTCCCGCCTCATCGGGGAGTTTATAGTTAATGACATGCGTGATATCCTGAACATCTATCCCGCGGGCAGCAACATCTGTTGCAATAAGAATCTGAATGGATTTGGTTTTAAATCTACTCATGACTTTATCTCGCAGCGCCTGAGAAAGGTCACCATGAAGGGCTTCAGCATTATAGCTGTCTTTGATCAGTTTCTCTGCTATTTCCTGTGTATCTTTTCGCGTGCGACAAAACACAAGGCCATAAATATCAGGGTAATAATCAACAATTCGTTTTAACGCCTGATACCTGTCTTTTTCGTTAACGATATAATTCACATGCAAAATATTTTCCGCGCCACTATTTTTCTTCCCTATGGTTATCTCAACTGGATTTTCCATATATCTTTTTGCAATTTTTGCAACTTCTTTGGGCATTGTTGCGGAAAACAGCCAGGTTCTTTTCTGAGATGGCGTATTTTTAAGAATGGCATCTATATCTTCCTGAAATCCCATATTGAGCATTTCATCCGCTTCATCAAGAACCACATATGAGACTTTAGAAAGCCTTGCTATTTTTCTATTAATAAGATCAAGCAACCTCCCTGGTGTTGCCACAATAATCTGAGCACCTTTTTTGATCTGATTTCTCTGATTTTCAATACTGGCACCGCCATAAACGGCAACAACCTTTGCACCTTTTACATATTTGCATAATTTTTTAATATCATCTGAAATCTGCAAACAGAGTTCCCTGGTGGGGCAAATCACCAGCCCTTGAGTATGTGTCAGATCAAAATCAATTAGCTGGATCATAGGTAAAGCAAAAGCTGCTGTTTTACCTGTTCCGGTCTGGGCAAGCCCTACAAGATCCCTGTCGCCTCCAATAATTTCAGGAATTGCATCTGTCTGGATGGGCGTGGGTTCAACAAACCCGAGTTCATTAACCGCCTTTAATAACTCGTCAATTAAATCCAAATTTTCGAAACTCATGTTTTTCCCCAGTCTTTCTAATAATTTTAAATAGTTATAAATAAAACAAAAAATTGTAACACGGGTAAAATGGTAAGGCAAATGTTATATATCCCAAACAGCCATGACGCATGAGTTTTTTAAAAAGGGGTTACCACTTTAAAAAACTCATGCGTCATGGCTGTTAAAATGTTGACATATGATATTTTTATTAATAATTAAAAATAACAGGGCAAAATAAGTATATTCTAAAATGTATTTAATATTATTACTTAAATTTTGTAGTCTTGGAGCTTTTGAGATCAACTGGTCAACTCTTTGTATTGAATATCAGGTCTGCGAGAAAGGAGTTTAGGATGAAGATTTTTTCATTTCATGGTAAGAATTATAATGTTGATGATCAAAATTTTCTGAGTAATTTCGAGGAATGGGATGAAAACTTTGCAATTGGAACAGCGCCAAACCTTCATATACCCAATGGCTTGACCGAGAATCATTGGAAAGTTATTCGTTTTGTTCGAGACTCTTTTAAGCAAAAAGGGGTGTGCCCTTTGGTATATGAAACCTGCAGGGCGAATGGATTGTCAACCAAAGGCATGAAAAAGCTTTTCCCAACAGGATATATGAGAGGCGCCTGTAAGCTTGCAGGCATAACTTATATGGATCGTATCGTGAATTATTATGGTGGACAGATGGCCGTATCCTGGCTGAAAGCCGATTATGAAAAAGCACGGCCTAAACCAAAGGAAAAGCTTTATCGAGTGGATGTGGTTGGATTTTTGGCAGATCCTTTGGAATGGGATGAGAATTTTGCTATACACGGGGCAGATGAAATAGAGGGCGGATTGACCGATAAGCACTGGAAACTAATTTATTATCTCCGAGATAACTTCAAAAAAAATAATTCCGTTCCAACATTATACGAGTGCTGTGAGGCGAATCAGATCGAACTGGACGAGCTTGAGAGACTTTTTCCGCGCGGGTATCATCGGGGTTTGGTCAAAATTGCCGGCTTGAAAGTATTACTGTCATGTCAACTTTGATGGCGTTGCGGAAGTTTGGTGACGTCCATTTGCAAATCAGTATGATGCGGGACAAGATGGACATTTTATACTCCTTATGTTTCCTATTTAACTTTCACGGTGCTGGCCTGGGCCCCCTTTTCTCCTAATTCTTCCACGAAACGTACCTTCATTCCAATCTTAAGATTTTTGAACTTATCATGCAGTACGCTGTTTTTATGAAAATAAAACTCTCGACCGGTGTGGTCAGAAAGCCGTAACCTTTTTCCGGAAAGAGTGCGCTGACAATGGCGCGAGGCATTTCTTCATGGTATTTAACTTTCCTGCGCCGCTCTCTATCATAATCTTCAATCTGACGTTGTGCCGCACGGAAGGCATCTCCTATGGAAACATAAAGATCTTCATGGGGCTCTCTTTTTATCACTATCTCTCTATCAGGTGCTGTTATATCGAGCCGCGTATTGTACAAAACACCCTTATGACGGCGCCGGTGAGGAGCCTCAACCAAGCACCCTGCATCTCATGATCTGGTCATAAAAGAGGTCTAATTTTAGCGCTTTCTCGCGAATCGCGTCTTCGATTGTCTCGGTAAGATCAAAGTTGCGGGCAGTAATCTGCAATGGAATTTTCATCGTATTTTCTCCTTATCATTCTTTTTCCGCGGGCGGCTGGTCGGGAAACATGTAAGGGCTTTCCTTTTGAGCCTCTTCTTCCAGCTCAATATCCCGCTCTCCAAGAGCCTGCCAATCAGATTCCAGCCGCCGAAGCCGTTCAAATATCTCTTGGCGCTGCTTGAGGAGCACTTCTCTTAGATGCATCATACCCTGCTTAATCATAATTATTCCTCCGGCCAAAGAAAAGATCTAATAGTTCAGCCACCAGACACTCTACGAGCCGTAGGCCAAGATTATAATATAATTTTCTTAAAATTCATAATTTAGGGATTCGCTTCCCTCAATCCCTCAATCATACAGTTATTCTGCCGGTTTTCCAGAGAGCAACAGCACTATAAGTTCTTGCCCAGAAATTTGCTTTTTCTTCCGCCGGATACTTAAAAAAATCTTGCGTCCAGTTGAAAGAAGGATTTTGATACATATCTCGGAGAATGTTTGCAATGTGTTTTGGTTTCCAGTGAGCGTGGATAAGAAAATCGTAAACAAAACCTATTATTTTTTTTGGTTGAAGAGCCGAAGGATTCGGAAAGTAAAGAATATTTCTTGTCCAGTCAGGAATGTTTTCCTCTTTTTTTGCATATTCCAGGGCAAATCCCCTTGGAATATCTTCCTGGCTTTCAAAATCCCGGTGAAAAAGATAAAGGTCTGATGACTTGTATTCACAAATAAAATCGATCAATCTTTCATTGGAGCATGGTATGAAACCGGAAAAGCTCTGCGCTCGATCTGTTGCCTTTTCCAGATCCCACATGCAATCCAGAATAAAATCTATATCAGTCTCTTCGTTTACATCCTTTCCATCAAAACAGGTTCCAACCACATCTACAAGAGGAGGTTGAAGATGTTTTCCATATTTTTCCTGATTTTTTTTGTGCAGGCTGAAAGGACTCCGAATGGAACGCATAAAGGCTGAACCTTCGCTCCAAGAATTGTCCAAATTGATGCAGCGGTCATAACTATCGGAAATAGTAACCGGAAGCAGCCCGCTGGATTCGTTATTCTTAAAGGCCGTCATAGTAAGAAGAGAGATATACTCCGCAATCTTACCGAGTCCGCTAAAAACATGCGCTGCATCAAGCGAAATTCCATACCAACGTCTGATGTCATCAGGATCGATAAAATTACATGCTTTAATAAGATCCTTTTCCAGGAACCCGATTTTTTTTAACTCTTCTGTAGCTCGATATCCCAAAAGATTTTGAAAGAGAATATGTCCGCCTGAAGGCGTGTAATCCAGAAGATAAGGAATGCCCCTTGATCGGAAGAGGTTTTCAAGAAAACGGATAACAGGAATTATCTGATCGAACAATTCTCTCTGGGTTTTCTTGTCTTCATACAGTTTGTGGTTTTCGTCTGCAAGAAAGATCTCAAAATCAAGCGGCATAAGCACTGACTGAGATTTTTCTCCGATAACAGGAAGATGAACCTGCAGGCCTCTTTGAAGTGTAAGCTTTCCAAGTTGATTGACCGGTTCTGCTATTGCCGGAAAGACAGGATCGCGCGTTTCTGCAGAAAGCTCATTCCCGGCCGCAATGACATAATGGCTGAATTGATAACAGTTTTTTAAACGATCAATCACACAATGGTAATATTCTTGAGCATTCATAACTTCCTTCCTCCAAGGGGTTTGCGCAAGCTCCATGCATTTCACCATACGGCAAACCAATTGAATTTATCTTTGATATGCTTAAGAGCTCAGAAAAAAATAACTTGGCATTTTTGCATCCCAAATTCTACCAAGTTATTTTTTACCGAGCCCTAATCGTTCCTTGAAGTTATGATATTTTTATTATCACAATAAACGGCTCAATTTAAGTTTAAATATTCATAACAACTTGTTGATCAAAAAACAAATGATAAGTTTGTAAAGTTTACCCCGATGTTGCAAACTTTAGCTCACTTGTAACCTGATAAACTTTCCCTTTACAAAGCTGATGGTGGAAGAATGAGAAGCAAAAAAGGAGCTCTGGTATTGATTGACGGAGCCATGGGCCCCGGCAACATTGTTACCATGCCAAGTCTGATTGAGGTCGTGTCACAGCTCAATGTCACAGCTTGGCCATAACATAGTGACGTGTTGGATCTGTTGTTCCAGTACCAACCTCATTTATAAGTTCTTTATCCAGTAAACCTTTTAAATCACGCTGGAGGCTGCGCCGATTCACATCCGATTATAGAAAACATAAATTGATAGCAAATTTCGCAAGTCGGCAAATCATCGCACAATCACCGGATATATTTTCCATTATCCCCGTTCAACAGAGTGAAGCAAATCTTTGCCCTCTTTATTTGGTTTTATAAGGCAAGAGCAGGCCCCTTATGTGTTCCCGATCATGGCCACTTCAACTCCAAAGAGCCTTGCTGATTCTGCAAGTTTGAAATCCGCAGTAAATAAATTTAAATTGTTTATGGACGTAATGGCAAGATGGAGAGCATCTAATGTCCTGAGAGGAGTATTGAATTGAGAGATCCAGTTTTTTGCCATTTGAAAATGCTGGTGTTCAACTGGAATCCATCTGAACAATCTATTTTTAATGTGTGACTGAAATCGACCGATTACTCTATTGCCGTCTTCCCGGGACAAACCATTTTTCCTGATTTTTCTTGAAATTGCCGAAACAAGCTCTACTTCAGTCAATGGGCTGATTGCCGGTTGTTTTATCTTTCTTATCTTTTTTTCTACCTGCCCACTGATAGGTTCAGGGCAATAATAGGCAACTAAAACACTTGTATCAAAATATACCATCAGTACCGCTCCCCATCTCTTAAATCAGTCACAACTTTGCTCAATGGTTTCCCGGTTATCTTAACAGAAGATCGAAATTTATTAAGGCTTGGGAGCCGGTCTTTGACACCTAATGAAACAAGACATGCAATCTTTTTACCATGACGTTTTATAATAATCTTCTCGCCTTGCTCAACTTTATCAAGCAATGAACTAAAATTGCTGCGGGCGTCCTTAACATTGACTTCCAACATAATGGCCTCCATAATTAATAGTACACTTTATGCGTACACCGCATTTGCGCCTATGTCAACCGATTTTAATCGTGTTTCACAATACTTGTCGCAAGATGTCGCAATACTATGTCGTAATGTGTTGCAATACTATTTGACCAGCTCGTAGTTCGATTGTCGAGCAGATCCCTTCAGTCTAACTAAATTCAACTCAATTAAATTGTTTAAATCCCGTTGCAACGTGCGCTTTGTCACTTCTGAACAAATTTCTTCCAGCTCTGACCCCTTTTTCCCTCTTTTATCTCCCGAATTAATAATTTTGTGAATATCTCAAGTTAAAGTTTGAATTTTCACAAAATAACCTAAAGATTTTTTATCCAGCAAACCTTTTAAATCACGCTGGAGACTGCGCCGATTATATCTTTGCAGCGAGATAGAGCGGATAGTTCTGAATAACCTGGTTCCTGATCCTGCTCAACAGTTTTCCGGATATCTTGACGGCCCTTTTCGGTGAATGCTTCAAGATATACTGCCGCAGGCTTTTTGCATGTGTTCGGGTACCGGATTTAACCTCTACCGGTACAAGGGCATCGTCAATAACCCTTATGAACTCAATTTCAGAAGTCCCCTCCGTCCATGAGTACAGCCTTGAAACACCTGAAGCAGCAAATTCCTGGGCAACAAAATTCTCTGCGAGATACCCTTTTGCAATGCCGTAATCTTGTGAGTGGATGAGGCTAACCGGTAGATCCAGCATACACCCGAGGAGACCAATATCAAATAAAAACAGCTTGAACATATTTTCTCTGCAAAAGGATTCCAGGGGTATCTCAGCCCTTTTGCATACCTTAACTTTTAGAATTAGCCCGGACTTTTCCAGCCAGGCAATGGGACCCTGCAGTTCCGCATAACCTTTTTTCCTGGGAATTACCCCTTTAAATCTGTATTTTTTGACTGACCCGTCAATATTTGCAGAAAGCTGCACAGGTACATTCTCGAATACGGACACAATATGTATTGAATTGATCTTGCCTGAATGCTTCGCAAAGTCGTTATTGTAGCTCTCAACCAGCTTTTCCTGAACATCCCTTGCCCTTTTCATTGCTTCAAAAAGATCATCCCTATTATAAGTCAAATAGGTTGAAACAACCTGCGGCATTCCGCCTGTGACATAATATTCCCGCAACCGATTCCACAGCCTCTGATGGGCTATTTCTGAGAAGGAATCAACCTTGTCTGAATCCTGGTACAACTCCAATGAGACCTCATCATTCAATGCCATGAGAAATTCTTCAAAATTCAACGGGTATAGTTTCAGAAAATCGACCTTACCCACAGGGAAAGATCCTGAAGACAACTTAACTCCGATCAGTGAACCGGCGCAGCAAAGCGCAAGTTGAGGCATCTTTTCGCAAAAATATTTTAAGGATGTCAGGGCTCCGGGGCATTCCTGGATTTCATCAAATATGACAAGATCTTTGGCAATATCAATCCTTTTGCCGGAATAGATGGACAACTCAGTTAGTATTCTTTCCGGGTTCAAATCGGCTTCAAATGCCGTTGATAGCTTTTTATCCTTCTCAAAATTGAAGGTATGGCAATCGGAAAACTCGTTTTCCCCGAAGGCTTGAAGAATATAGCTCTTCCCAACCTGACGCGTTCCTTTCAGAATGAGGGGAGAGCGTGCGGCAGCATCTTTCCATTCAAGTAGCTTTGCATAGATTGTTCGCTTCATAAGAGCATTATATGGGGATATTTATTTTTGTCAACGAGTTTTTCGCAAATTATAGATATATTCATACTGCTTTTTCGTATATTTCCGACTTTTCTGTATCATGTCGCAATACTATTTGGCCAGCTCGTAGTTCGATTGTCGAGCAGCTCCCTTCAGTCTAACTAAATTCAACTCAATTAAATTGTTTAAATCCCGTTGCAACGTGCGCCTTGTCACTTCCAGACAAATTTCTTCCAGCTTTGACACAAATCCTTTTGTCTGATGCAGGACGCCAGGAGCGTCTACACGGGCTTTTCTTGGCAACAGTACAAAAACAACAAAAGCATGAGAAACTTATAATCTGAAGGATGGCCCGAAGCCCCTTCAAGGAACATTTTACCTTGCAAGAGTCAAGAGCAGACCCTTATGTTCTCATTCAAATGCCGATTGCAAAACGCCTGCACCAACTCCCTGATCTCCTGTATTCTCTCTGTTTTTTCAATCTTTGTCATGGCCGCTTCGTTCTTGTCAGTCCGAAGTCTGTTTTACCCATCTCTTCCGAACCCTTTTTTCAAAAGTCTCAGGGGAATCCGGCCAACGACCCGCTACAATCTTTTCAAAATCACCTATAAAACTGTATTTTCTGGAATGATCTTTACGCACACGATCAACAAGGGATGCCCACATCCGCTCATGATCTACTTTCTTATAAAGTTTTCCGGCCCTCCGAAAATGTTCCAGTGCGTACCGGTAGTATTTAGTCTTTCCCTTCTTAAGTATGCGCATCCCCATGGCGCCATAAATCTTTGCCGCTGCCCGGCAGTGTTTTTTTGCGAGTCCCTTGGCCGCCTTTTCCGTTATATAGTGGCTGATTTGCTCAAGGTTATCGTATTCGACGGAAATAATACGTTCGGAAAGTATATCCCATTCTTTGGTCTTGCTACAAATCTTAACAAATGCGGACAATGAGGTCTTTTTCGCTTCCAGAAGAGCTTTTTCGTGCCATTCTTTGAAATCCAGTTTGGGGATGTATTTCATCAATTCATCATAGCCATGCATTGAAGGATGTTTTTTGAATTCGGACCAGGCACTTTCAAAAGCATCTTGTCTCCGTCCCAGTTTATCGAGTAATTCCTGTCTCATGCTCGTCAACCCATAACTGGATTGATTAAGCCATTCGCGTTTTTTTTCGAGGGTTAGCCCTTTTTCAACCCAAGCCAGCGCATCAGCAAAGCACTTCTTTTCTTTGTACAACATGGCGATGTTTTTGCAATCTTTCGGACTGGCCACTGTTTTTTCACAAAGGCTCAGATACGACTGAATATCTTTCTTTACAATATAGATCTTCTTCAAAATATCGGCGTTCCTGTAAACGTCAGCAGGATAATCATAAATAAACTTCGGCGATTCTGATTTGTACGGAACAAAGGCGTTTTCAAGTTGATCTTGAAAATATTTCCTGAATAACCGAAACCCCGCTTTGTTGAGGACTTGGGCTATATCCTGCTCAATATCATAACAAAAACCGTAGTCGTCATTGTCCATCCATTTAAGGATATACTGCACGGTTTCATCGGCCTTGCATCCGGCTTTCTGTTTGGCCTTGATCCAGGCGCAGAACAACTGCCCAAAAAACATGCCGAGATTACCGCCGGAATCGTCGATTTCTTCTGCTTTTTCATAACATCCGGAGAGAAACATCTCGTACAGACCAACGGCACGCTCAGCCTCTCCATTCTTCACCAAAGCATCAATTCTCTTTTTTGAATCTTCCAACTCGCGAACAAAATCCCATGACCGGTTGTACGATATGAATTGGCCGAGATCCAATGCACGTTCTATCTCCGAAACCACCGGGTCTGATTTCTTTCTTTTTTTCATTTCCAACTCTCAATTTCACACGTTCGGCTATTGCCGGAGCGCATCCAATGCCGCCCGTGTCTCCGGCGCTAGTTGAAAGAATGCTTCGAGTTTGTCGCAAGCATACATATTGCATGCTGCACAATTGACAAGTTCTTTTTCCAGACAGCATTTGCGAAGTTCACACATGTCGGAGCAATAGAAGAACTTCCTACCATCGGAACAGCAACCGTCACAATTGATATGCTCAGCCTTGATATCCGCCTTGTATCTTTCTGACCACTCCTTTGCCACTGAAGCTCTCATCTCGTTGTCATCCGCCTGAGTAGCCAAATATCCTTCGCATTTGGAACAATCCAGTCCACAACAAGAAATCATTATTTCTCCTCCTTTTTCGTTTTCGCCGCCTTCACTATTCACGCCAGTATTTCGGATTATTCATCTTGTCTGCGCAGATGACTTTCCCACTAAAAGTACCGATCACTTCCGGACATAGAACTCGAACCATCCAAGCGTCTGCATTTTTTTCTTTTTAACCTTTAGTTTTTTATATCGCCATCAATCTCTTTGGATTTATCTTCAATCTGATTTATAAAATCTCTCTCTACCCGCGTAATCCTGTTTTTTATCTTCTCTTTATATTTCTCGTATTCGGTATGTGCTTTTTCAATTGCTTTTTGATGACTAATTTTTCCAGAATGTTGCAATATCTCTTTGCCTGTCATTGTGAGAAAATTATCCAACTGACTTATCCAATCTGCCATATACATTGGTGTACGGTTTAGGGCTTGGATTTCTGCAATTTCCAGATATGCAGTTACCATTCTGTTTAATATGTTCAATTCATCTTGCGAAAGGTAATTTTTAGCAATTTCAATCTCTTTTTTTGTGGGAATCTCACCTTTAAAATTAGTTAATCCGATATTTCTTTTTAAGGAATCTACTCTTTTATAAACTGTTTCTGCTGCGGTTTCTCCGTGAGTAGCCCAGTGCATTTTATTTTGTATGGTTTTAAAAAACAAGATTGACTGCTCTGTTCTTGGGTCATAATCAATGCTTGTGGCATAAATATCTAAAACCTTTCTCCAAAAAACCTTTTCAGATGAACGAATATCGCGGATACGAGTCAATAATTCATCAAAATAGTCGCCTCCACCGGCTTCTTTCAACAATTCATCGTTCATTGCAAAGCCCTTTATCAAATACTCTTTGATAAGTGCTGTTGCCCATTTTCTGAAATGGACACCACGATGCGATTTTACTCTGTAACCTACTGAAATAATAACATCGAGATTGTAAAAATTAGTTGGCTTGGTAGAAAAATCGGAATTTCCGATTTTTCTCATTGTCGGCTCTTTTTCAAGCTCTTGTTCTTTGTATATATTAAGAATATGCTCATTAATTGTAGAACGAGATTTTTGAAATAGTTCAGCCATCTGCTCAATGCTTAACCAAACGGTTTCATTTTCAAAATGTGTTTCAATTTTGATTTTTCCGTCTTCGATTTGGTAGATTAGTATTGGATTATTTTTCATTGTGCTTCCGAATTTAATGTAGTAAAGATTGTCAAGTCTGCCTTCTGACCTTTATTAATGTTGTCTTGTATTTTTCCTGCGAAAATTCCGAAAAGCTTGGACACCATCTTAACCAGACAGTTCCGTCCCCTGGTTTATTATTTCCACATACCCGGGATAGCTGAAGATCCGGTTGCGCTTTGCGCCCGTCAATTCCCGGACAATATCGAGGCGCTCCAAATGATCGAGGCAATTGTTGTTTCACACTACTTGTCGCAAAATGTCGCAATACTATTTGGCCTGCTCGTAGTTCGATTGTCGAGCAGATCCCTTCAGTCTAACTAAATTCAACTCAATTAAATTGTTTAAATCCCGTTGCAACGTGCGCCTTGTCACTTTTGGACAAATTTCTTCCAGCCCTGAGACATGCATCAGATCCTTTTTCATCAGCAAGTCGAGAGCCTTGCCCTGCCGTTTGTTTATTCCTGCCGAATGATAGGCATCCCCAGCCTTCCCCAGCCTTTCCAAATTGTAAATTTATCAGCCATCTTTGCGTTGCCCATTGACGAAAGCGGGTGGCAACATGCGATTTGATGCGGTAGCCCACGGAAATGATCATGTCCAGATTGTAAAAATCCACTATCCTGGAGACTTGCCGATTCCCTTCTTTTTGAACTGTCAAGTATTCCTTGACAGTTGCCTCAGGTGATAATTCCCTTTCATTATAAATGTTTTGAATGTGAAAGCTTATGTTTTGTTTTGTTGTCTGAAACAGCTCTGCCATCAGCTTTTGCGTCAGCCAGACAGTTTCATTCTCAAGCCTTACTTCAATTTTCGTCTTTCCGCCTTCTGTTTGATAGATGAAAATTTGAGAATTGTTCTTTTCGGGAAAATTGCTATCCACTGCAAGCCTCTCCATAAAACGACTGATTCGATTCCTTGTTTTCGTCAAAATTTCTGATAGATTGACACCTAAGTTGAGCGATTTTTTGCGAAGAAATAGCGCTCTCAATCAAGGCATGCTCGCGAAGAATCTTGAGTTTTGAGGCAATTGATGAGTGAACAATTCCTGTTTACCCTGTGCTTTACTCAGATCGGCCAGATACCAACTGGTAATGGTTGGAATTGCAGATGGCTCCGCAGAAAATTGTCGCAATGTCATCATAACAGTTTTTTTCCGTTTATTCTTTGTATTCAGAATTCTTACTTTCCAACGCCTCTCCATAAGAGATTTGATTCCTCCATAACCTCCGTCTCGTCTAACCACGAAAATATTAATATTTCACGGACATCTCCCGTTTTTTCCCTTTCTTTGCATCTTTCTATTATAACGATATTTTTTGTCCAGCTAATTTCTCGCACCAGCAGTGCGAGTTTTTTTTCGGCATTGTTTGTTGTCTCCATCAGGTGACCGACCACCAGTAAAATAATCGTAGTAGAAAATGTTGTTAATCCTGTGTGTAGGCGATAAACGAAATCTTCGTATCCACTTGGAAGTTATTTTGAATTTCACCATTAATCCAAGAACAACCATCATTGTTCCAAATATTAAACCCCATTCAATTAATGGATTATTTCAAAACTGTAAAAGTAAAGAAGGCCTTCCTACTTACACTAATGTGTTGATCAAGATGTGACACCGAGCCTCCGCCAAAAACAACAAAAGCATGAGAAACTTATAATCTGAAGGATGGCCCGAAGACCCTTCAAGGAACATTTTACCTTGCAAGAGTCAAGAGCAGGCCCTAAGTCCCTGTGTCGTCCTGACCCTAAATCTTCTTAGAGTGCTACAGTTCCTCTTTGAGCCGCTCAAACACGTTGTAGACGATCGGACAAACTGAGCAGTTGTTCACCACCTGGATGAGTCTGAAGACGAACTCGTCCTTGTGCAAGTGCGGGAACGAACGGCAGTCATCAGGACGTGCATCGTAGACCGTGCAGCGGTTGTTCCGGAGGAATGGGCACGGCTTCTGCCGGAAATAGTATGCATCGCCGTCTTCGGTCGGTCGGAGGTGTGCGGCGGTCAGTTCCGAAGGCGAGATCCCGAGGCAACTCGCCAGCCGCGTCACATCCTCCTCCGAAAGCTTCGGTGAGACTTCCTTGCAGCAGTTCGCGCAGGTACCACAGTCTATCTACCGGGCAATGTCTTTGTAGTGTCGGTGAGCAATGCTGTCCGGTTCCTTGACAGACAGATCAACGCCCTTGAGAAACGTCCGGAAGCGCCAATTCTGGTCTTCTTTGGCCTCAGCAAGCTCGCGCACTCGCTCGATGTCCGTTTCGATGTGCATGAATCCCTTTCGTGCAGAACCCATTTTTGAAGAACGATTTCAAACCGATCCTTTCCTCAGTTTCCCATCCCTGATTTTCTCGGCATATAAATTCAATAATTTGCATGCCATACAGCATAATCATCTATAACTTGGTAATTTATATCCTTAAAATCAGTACACTCCAACCATGAAAGTCCTATTTCAAAAATCTTTTGGTCAGAGATTCTTTTGACTTTAGCGATAATGTCATCATCTCCTGAATTTGGAGGCAGCAATTCTAATAATTCGAATTGATCCGTAAAAGATGGATTATTCTTTTTTAATTCTTGATATTCACGCTTATCCCATCCGCCAATTACATATGGTTCTTCCCATAGGAAGTCCTCTATGCCAGTTAGACGGCAAGGTGTTTTTACTGTTTTTTTTTAGATATGTCAGGTACCTGATTGCATTTTGGCTACTACGCTTACAATCTTTCCCTAAAATCTCTTTTATTCTCTCGAACTTTTTATCCATTTTCTTTATTCCTGCCGAACGCCATGTATCACCAGCCACAGCTTTTACCAATAAAACATTTACAAAAAGAAATTTTCAATATATATTAATAATTATCACCTTGGAGGATACAGCAATTGCACATATATACAATAGGTTATGAGGGGCTAAGCCAAAAAGTTTTCTTGGCATGGTTAAACCGCTATGATATTAATCTGATTGCTGATGTAAGACACCTTCCGCTAAGCCGTAAAAAGGGTTTCTCGAAAAATAGCCTTAATGAATTGCTTGCCAAGAATAATATTGAATACCTTAGTTTTCGTGAGTTAGGCACCTCAAAAGATATGCGTTCAAAATTATTATCATCAGGAGACTATACAAATTTTTTTAAGAAATACAAAGACAACCTCTCCAAAAGAACTGAGCAAATAAACGAATTATGTGAAATCCTCAATTCTGGAAAAAGAATTGCATTGCTCTGCTTTGAACATGATGCTCAAAAATGCCACCGAAAAATCCTTGCCGATGAGATAAAAAAAATTGATGGAAATGGTTTAGAGGTTAAGCATATTAAACCATTTTAGTTAAAATAGGGACTTTTGCCTCATCTTAGGTGGATAAAAGAATCCAATAATACAGAAAATATTTTGCCATCTGGCCATATTGCCCAGGATTAAAAACGTTTCCCTTTGATCACTACATATAGTCATTATTTTTTCTTCAATCTTTTTTTCCCAACCCACAGAATTTTTAACTTTTCTATAAAGCTGAGCAAATTCCCAATCTAATATGCTAAGTTTGTGCCCTCGACATTTTTCGTCTTCACAAATGAAGTTTAGCACAAATCACACAGGAATTATTTCTAAATCTTTTCTATCTTCAAACATATCAAGCTGATTGACAACACTATCCTTCTTTAAATTAGCCTCATCAATTTCAGATTGATCTTTTTTTTCAATGCGAAAGCCTCTAATCTTTTTCGGCTTTATTATTCCTATTGATGTATTATGCATTTTTTGAGCTGCCCATAAATTTTCTAAGGAACTATATACATTTTTCGAATTTAGTACCCACTTTTCCCTTTCTTGCCAGTCTTTTCCCGGATCAATTATATCGCCTAATTTGATTGTATTTTCGACAATATTATAACTCTCCGGGCGAACATCTGCGTTTGACTTAGATATTTCTGCCCTAATCCACTGATACTTTGAGAATTGAGCCTCGCCTTCTAAATATCTATAGCGAACGGGATATAACCTTATTAATTCTTTTGTTTCAGCGAGGATTCCTCCCGTACAAACTGTTTCCGTATATTTTCTACTTATTTCAGGATAAGTTTTCACTAAGATTAAAATATCCTTTGTATTCATAGACAATTTTTGGAAGTTGTGTGTTCTTGCTTCCTACGATTCCGCTGATCATCGCGGCCAGGGTATTCAAATTTCGAGCAAAGTTGCCCTTTGGCTGCGTTGGATAAAATTTCTCCAAAGACGTTTGAATTTCACGGTATCTGGTCTTGTTGTCACTCATGAAAGCCTCCCTTTGTCTGTTAGTTTATAGGAAGCTTATAGTAATATTTCTAGTTGGACTTGTCTGTGTTTTTTATTTGCTTTGATATCAATAAGTTACCCAGATTTAAAAAAAGTGTATGGTAGTGAAGCCAATAGTTAATATTTAATGGACAACTCCGTTGTTTCCCTCACATCCCGGGCCACTTATGACGCTTTTACCGCCGGACACCGGCTGGACAGTTATTTGTGTGCTGATTCGTTCCTTTAATGCTGACACATGAGAAATGATGCCGATCAGTTTACCATCTTGCTGCAGCCCGGAAAGGGTTTCCAGGGCGGTTTCCAATGCATCTTCATCCAGGCTGCCAAAGCCCTCATCAAGGAACAGGGAATCTACACGAACTTTGCGACTGGCCATTTTTGACAATCCAAGCGCCAATGACAGGCTGACAATAAAGCTCTCTCCACCGGAAAGATTTTTGGTCGATCTGATTTCACCGGCCTGATAATTATCAACAACATTTAGCTCCAGTGGTTGATCCTCGTCCCGAACCAGCAGGTAGCGGTCGGTCATTTTTTCAAGCTGCCTGTTGGCATGAGATACCATCAATTCAAAGGTGAGTCCCTGGGCAAAGTTTCTGTATTTCTTTCCATCAGCAGAGCCGATTAATGAATGCAGTGCATCCCATCTTGTGCATTCTGTTTTCTGTGCTTCGATTAGCAATCGTTTCTGTTGATGTTTGGCCTTCGCATCCGAGTTGTCTATGAGTTTCTGCTTTATAGCTCCAATTTCCTCACCAAGTTTTTTTAGGGATTCCCGGGTTGCAGCCTGTTCATTTTTCAGATCATCCAGCGGAGCTTCAGTAATCTTTTTGTCTGTTTCCTGAAATAAACGGGTTTCCCTGTCTTTTTTCCGTGTTGCAATGTCAGACTGTTTGTCGTCCAGCTCTTTGGCTCGCTGACTCAATTTATTTCTTTCATCAATGGAGAGTCGGTACAAAATGAATGTCGGCTCATCCTCAAAACCGGCTTTTTTGCAGCTAATCTTAAAAGAGGCTTCAATGTCGTCCAGCTCCGGCTTACTCTTGGCCGTGCTTTCTTTTAATGCGGTAACGCGGGTCTTTAAATCATTCAACTGCTGCATGACCTGATCCCGGCTATCTCTTGCCGCTTTTTCAAACTTCTCAGCTTCGACGATCAAGCTTTCCAGCTGGGTTTCTTCTGTATCCGGATTTTTCTGACCATATAGGCCGTTACGTTCAGCAGTTAGTTTATCGATGTCCTTTTTGTGTACATCAAGCACACCTTGTTTTTCCTTCAGCGTTTCGCTGAGTGTTTGCATGATGCCATCAAGACTTTTTATTTCAGCAACCAGTTCACCAGTTTGTTTTTCGATTTCAGCTTTTTGTTTTTGATGCTCCTGCCAGTTTTTCTGTCTAACAGCGAGAGCTTCTGAAATAGAATCCAAATTCTCATCCGGCATCTCTTTTACACCAAATGGTTCTATCTTTGAGATAACTTTACTTTCCAATTCAGCATACTTATCCGCTGCTGACTGTAATTCTTTTCCAAAGCGCAGGGCATTTGCCTGAGATTCATCTTTCTTGTGCTGAGTCTGAACAAGCTGTTTTTCTGCTTCAATTAACGTCGAAGCCGCTTCCTTTTCTTTGGATTCATGTTTCTTTAGCCCTCTTTCCAGATGGTCTGCTTTTTGAATCAGGATGGACAGTTCGTTGATTTTTTTCTCTGTCTCATCAATTTCAGGAACATTACCTTCAGCAAAGGGGTGGTGCAGAGACCCGCATAACGGACATGGCTTGTTATCCTCCAATTTTGCGCGTTCATCTTCAAGGCTTGCGATCTTTCTCAAGTAGGCCATTTCACGCAAAAGACTCTCATGTTCAGCCCGGTATTCACGAAGCAGGCGAGAACCCAAAAGTTCTGAAATGGAGCCCTTTGTTTGTGACACCTGTTTTTTTGCGATATCATGCTTCTTTTTGAGGGTACTGCATAATGTCACTTGCTTCGAATGCCGTGCTGCATCCGTTACAAACTGTTTTTTCAGTTCTGAAACCTGGGTGTTTATTGCTGAAACATTTGTTGCTACTGTCTCCAGGTTTTTGATCTGCTCATTTATTCCTGTCAGTTCAGTAACCAGCGCTGCATCATGAACATTGGAAGACAGATAATCTTCAATCCTGGAAAGTTCTTTGCCCGCAGTTTTTTGATTGAATTCAAACTTTTGTCGGCGCTTTTTATTTCTGGAAAGCTGTATTTCAATCTTCCGGCAATCTGACTCAGCCGTTTTTAAAGCAGACTGTTTCTCCGCAATATGAAGGTCAAGCACCCGAACTTTTTTAATCAATTCAAGTTCGCTTTTTTGTTTGCCTTTGACTCTAATTACAGCTTCTTCAGCCTTCTTAAGGTCTGTTTCTTTTAACCATAGCGTTTTTTCCTTGCCAGGAAGTTGAGTCTCCGAATTTGCCAAAGTCTCAAGATCAAGCTTCTGCTGCTCTCTTTTCGATGACAGAGTGGCAAATTCGCTGTCCAGTTCTGCGGCTTTAAGAGCCTTCTGCAATCTTGCCCTGTCGGCCTCAAATGCCTTCAAATCATTCAACAGAGACTCTGATTCTTTATCTATTGCGGAAAGCTCGCTTTTTAGCGCATCAATCCCGGTAAGCCATAGAATGGATTTCCCCAGCGCATCATTTTGAAAGCCAAGTTCCTTTTCAATCTTATGCTTACAGAAAAGTTCCTGATTTAATGCAGCCTCGTCTTTATCGCTTAAAATGACTATCCCGGCGGTTTCTGCCTGCAGTAGTTCAAGTTTTCCATGTTCGTCACGCTGACGCTTGTGAATACGTTTTGAAATTTCACTGTAAATCTCTGTGCCGGTGATCTGTTCAAGGATTGGAGCTCTTTCGTCCGGCGCTGCCTGAAGAAATGCCGCAAACCCTCCCTGAGCAAGCAACATGGATCGAGTAAAACGATCAAAATCCATTCCTGTTCGAGATTCAATGGCATTTGCTACTTCCCGTTTTTTTGACTCCAATATCTGACCACTGACAGCATCCGAAATCTCATGTTTTGAGTCAACAAAGTTGCCATCGGCTTTTTTACGGGCTTTGTGCTGACTCCAATGGCATCGAAATTGACCAGACTGTGTTTCAAAGGTCACTTCAGCAAAACATTCACCGGTCTGCCGGGACATAATCTCATTGCTGCTTTTGTTAATCGATTTTAATCGCGGTGTTCTGCCGTAAAGGGCAAGACAGATGGCATCAAGAATGGTGGACTTGCCTGCGCCGGTAGAGCCTGTAATCGCAAAGATTCCATCAGAAACGTACTCGGGAGTCATAAAATCTATGGACCACTCACCGCTAAGTGAATTGAGGTTTTTAAATCGCAGACTCAGTATTTTCATAGATCTACTACCCTCATGTTATCCGCAGATGGCACAGATTCACGCATTCAGATCATCCTCCTGCATCCCCTGAATCGTTTCTTTGTACGACTGTATCAGCGCCGGGCGGTCATCCTCAGGCACATCACAGGTATCCAGACAACGGATAAAAACATCGTTTACATCCAGGTCATCGAGGGTCTCATCCTCGCAGGTTCGACTTATTACCCGTTCAACAACACGCTTGTTTTTTATCCGGCGAATCTCCATTGCGGTATCAGCAACAGCTTCGTCAATAAGCTCCCGCAGATTACCGGCGATTTCCGTCCCTGTGTATTCAATTTCCAGCCATGCATTACTTGTCTGGAATTTCAGTTCATGAATTCTTTCTGTAATCTCATCAAACCCGCCGGATATTCTTTCCAGCGCCTGAAAGCAGGGAACGGGGTGAAGGGTGATTTTTGATTGCGGATCATTTGAAAATTCTACAATCACAACGCTTTTTTCATGAGTGGCTTCTCCATAACCAATGGGAATAGGTGATCCGGAGTAACGAATATACTCTGCTGCTCCAACCTTCTGCGGAACGTGCAGGTGTCCTAAAGCAAGGTAATCTATGCATGCCGGAAAAACATCTTTATCAACATGGGCCAAGGAACCAACATAAAGTTCTCTTACGCCATCCCCCTCAACCGTTTTGCCGCCGGCCGTAAAAAGGTGTCCCATTCCAATGATAGGGATCTCGCCGTATTCCCTCTGCTTTTCTTCTGCAATCCTGCAGACATCAGCATAATGCCTTTGTAAACCTTCAATTAGCTTGGTGTTCTTGTCCTCGATGCTTTCACCAGCTTCAACAATGCGGATATCCCGATCCCGCAAGTAAGGAACCGCACACACAATAGCCTCGGGGATGCCTGAAGGCCCGGTAAGAGTAATGACCTCATCCACCGGGTTATCTGTGATCGAGCCGACTACATGGACATTCATAGCCCTCAGGAGTTCTTTGGGAGCGTTCAAAAAAGAAGGTGAATCATGGTTGCCCGCAATTACCACTATATGGCGGCAACAGGACGCAGACACTTTGCAGAGGAACCGGTAATAAAGTCCCTGCGCACGGTTACTCGGTGTGCTGGTGTCAAAAATATCTCCGGCAACCAGCAGCGCATCAACGCTTTCGGTTTGTATAAATTCTGCCAGCCAATCAAGAAATGCCGAAAATTCATCGTATCGCTTTCGGCCATAGAGAGAGCGGCCAATGTGCCAATCTGATGTATGAAGAATTTTCATGAATCAGCTTTCTCTTAAATATTCAACGATTGGCAAAATGCCTCTCCCATCATCATGTTGTAATGAGCTTCATGACCTGTTTTTATGAAAATATCGCTAAACACTCTCAAATAGTTGCTAATCATAAGCTCATCAAGTGAAATATATAAATCATCATGGACAAAGTGGGATCCATCATTAACCCATGAAAATAGCGATTTGCATATTAGTTTGTCTTTTCCTTCAAAAAAATCACAAATGGTATCTGGCTCTATACTTCCGAGTATCTTGAAATAGTTTTCAAGAATTCTTCTCAGAATATTTTGTATTGTGAGATTGGAACGATCAGCATTTTTCACTTCAAGCCATAGTAACTCGTAAGATGTTTTAATTGGGTTTGTATCGTGCTTCTTAATTTTAGAAAGCTGGCTTGATTTTCTCACCGTCCAAAAAGTTTCTTCATTTAATGCTTGCCCGCTTCGTTTGGGATTGAAAGTGACTTCTTTATGGAAATATACATTATGAGTCAGTACAAAAATTTGCTTAATATGGCCATTATTGTTTCTTACTTCATCAAATAATCCCTTAATAAGGCTACACACGACAAAAAGAATGTCACTATCAAGACTTGAAACGGGATCGTCAAAAACAACAACCCTGTCAGTTGTCATACCACTTTCGTATTCGCTACCTTTTAAGAGGTGATAGAAATAAAGAAATGTAATAAAGCTCTTTTCGCCTTCACTAAGAGTCTCTTTGGCATCTGTGCCATCTGGACGCTGAATTTTGTAAAATCTTTCATTCTCAGATTTTGCCAAGAAAAAGCTGTTAAATCCAAAAGATTTCAAAAGATCATTTATTCCATTAATAGTCGGCTGAATACTGGTAGTGTCTTTTTCCAGTTTTTTAATTTCGTTTTCTTTAGTTCTTTTGGCTGATTTTTTGTTCGTGATTTGTTTAGTTATGCTCACTATAGCTTTTTCAAGGCCATCTCTTTTGGATTTATACGTCGCTAAATCATCCTTTATCTCATTTTCTAACAAATATTTCCAAATTTGCTCTGTAAGATCACTTTTCTCTTGAGCAAGGTTGGAAACCATTTTGTTGTGTTCGCGGATTGAGCTATTTGCTGAATCAATGAGCTTTTTAATTTCAGTCAGAACATTTTCGAGAAAATCAAGCTCAATACTTTGACTTGACTCGGATCGTTTCTTTTCGATTCGTTGCAGGTTAATGCTAATCTTGGAATCCAAAAGCTCTTTTTCTGCTTTTAATTTATCTACATCAAGAAACTTTGACGGATTATCCAGTACAGACTGCAAGCTTTGCTGTAAACGTTCACCATTCGTTTTGTAATTAGTGTCCCTTTCGGGGATGGTTGAAACCCCTCGCCTTTAGGCGAAGAAAAGGTTATAGTTGTCGCTATGCGACTTTACAAACTTGGAGCCCATACAAAAACAGACCTCAAGGTGCACCTGATTTGGATTCCCAAATATCGAAAAAGGGTATTGACTGGTCAGGTTGCAATCCGTGCAAGGGACTTGCTGCGACAAATTACGCTGGAGCATGAGATCGAAATTATTACCGGTAAAGTGTCCGGTGACCATATCCATATGTTCATCTCATACCGTCCGACTCAAAACGTGAGCAAAATTATGCAATGGCTTAAAGGTATAAGCTCACGTAGGTTGCTATTGGAGTTTCCCCATTTGAGAAAGAAGTTCTGGAGCAGACATCTGTGGGCACGCGGGTACTTGGCAGTTAGCTCCGGTAATATTACGGATGAAATGATTCAACAATACATTGAGGAGCAAGAGGGCGAACCCGTTACAGATGACAGTCGATTTCCAATCGACCCCTAATGAACCTCTCGTCTTATAGACGAGAGTGGTTCAGTTAAAAGCGTTTCAATTGCTCTAACATCTTTTTCAAAAGTTTCATCAAAGTACTCATTCAGACTGTCAGCAAAAGATGATTCAGTTTTCTGCTGACAAAATGGGCAGACATTCTCATTAGCCTCATAAAAAAATCTCCCCTGCTTAACCCAGTCGCTATTACCGAGCTTTTGAATCATTGCTGCAATATCAACATCTGCTTTACCTATCACTTTCTTTTTTAATATAGAGGCGGATTCCAATCTTAATAAACTTTCATAATTCGGAACAGGAATAGTCGTCTCTGTCTGCGGCATTTCCCCAAATATTGTTTCGGCTTTATTTTCAACTTCATCAACATTTTTTAAGACGCCTGAGTTATTTGCCGCTTCAGCAAGCAACTTACTTTTAAACGCTGACTTTTTCCCACGGACTCCAACAAATGCCCCTTGGAGTTTCTCATCATGCTTCTGTTTTAATTTCCAACATTTTTCTTCGAACTTAGACTCTAATTCCGCAAGTTCAGCATTCTTTCCGCCATTACCATCGTCCCCTTCAAGGGTCTTTTTTAGCTTTTGAATTTCCGAATTCAGAGAATCGACTTCCTGTTTAGTTGTTTTGATTTTGTCGAGTGCCTCTTTGTCTTTTTCACCTAATGTAAAAATCCCTTTAAGTTCTGATGATTGATCGAAGTTTTTTTCAACAAAATCTCGGTTATAAACAAGCGTTTGAAGCTTAATGCCACCTCGCCAGACTAAACTACAATCAGAAAAGGCAGATTCATTAGCAACAACCTTCGAAATCGTAGTTTTCCCTGTTCCATTGGAACCATAAATAAAATTATGCTTTGAAAGGCCTGACAAGATTTCACCAGGACTTCCATAGCTTGCTTCATTCTCAATTTTAATGCTTTCAATCATCTAAAGCACCTCTATTTGATTTTGGTTAAGCAGGAACAGCCTCAACTCTTACAATCTCCATCAGTTTGCCATAGCTGTTGACTACATCGTATTTAACATTTTGGCGAAAGTCCGGATACATCGCAAGGAATATTTCAAGCACATCTGCATCGCTTCAGCGGATCTTCAGTTTTCCCTGATTCTTGGCGGCAGCGATGACGTTTCTATTGGCAGTAAACACCTGGATTCCGGAAACAGTGGCAAAATCCCCGTCATCGGTGATGACCTGAACAATCCCATGGTTCTTCATTGATTCGAGGATGAAGAGATCGTAACCGTCGAGTTTTTCGGTTTGGAGACGGTTCAAAGCGGCGGTTGCTGTTATATCGTCGATTGTAACAGCCAGCGGATCGGCCAAGCTTACGACCTGGCACCAGGCTGCTTTGATTTCGGATGCTACACGAGATCGTTCACCGGAAAGATTGTGCCGGTATTCTTTTGGTCTGATTGTGCCATTCGATCTTTCATAGATCTCACGCTCTGTTTTTTCAATTAGATGTGATAATTCAGCAAGGGAAAGGCCGGAGTGGTGAATCTTCGAATCCGCAGTCAAGGCTTTATTTAAGTAACCTGGATAATTAGCCAACTGGCTGGGAACATATGATGTGGCATTGGGATAAGTCATCCAATACCATACATTGGTATCCACAAGGAACACATCATCCGCTTTTGGGCTGTCGGTGGTGATGTCAACGACCTCCGCTTGAATGGAATAGTTGATTGCCATTATTCCGACTCCTTTGCCTGTTGTTCCAGAATATCATCCACAATTTTCCGGTAGTCGACATCGCCGTGATACCTGGCCGCATTTTCAATAACTCGCTCGACAACCAGTTTCCCTGTTTCGTTAAGATTTTCGATCCGAAGTAAACGGCGCAAGTCCTTTTCTTCGACGTCTTTCAACAACTGCCCAATAGCGAAGTTGAAAAAAGGCGAAGCAAACTGGGCAACGCCGTCGAAGTCCAGCGTAACGGTTTCTGCTTTTGTCAACGGCTCATGAATCTTTTTATAAATTTTCTGCCCGTCTTCCTTGATGATGCAGCGCGGGCCAATTACATCCTTGATGATAATCTCCATTTCTATCTCCTTTTCAAAACGGTATGTTACCGTTTTTTTCGTCTGCAAATCGGTACAAGTTTTCGTCACAACGCAATATTATATGGAACACGGTTCCTTCAAATGAAGTGGTTATGTTTGTGAAGAGTTCACCGTCCTTGTCAATCAAGGCATACCCTTCATTGCTATAGACTTCCAACTTGCCCTGGTTGACCTGAACGAATTCCTTGAGCAGATCGAGGCCAAGTCCGCCCGGCTCTTCTTTTGGCTTGGTGGTAGTGCCGCGCTGAAATGCCCAGCGCAGGCAACCAGCGGCTGTTAATTGTTCGGCGCGCGGGTCGCTGCTCAAAAAATTACGCACCTTGGCCGGAATGCCCTGGCCGAAGTCCACAACTGACAAGAGCAATTCGTTATATCCCGGGAAATGCTGGCCGCATGAAAATACACCGATTTCTGATCCGCTGTGTTCAAAGGCATTATTGTATATTTCCCACACATGGCCAACAATGGCATCACGCAGGCGCGGGCTTACCTGTACCCAGCCCTGGCCAAGCCAATAGATTTCCAGATAATCCATGATACCGTTAACATCCCGGACCTTGTCCTCCCGATAAGGGATAGAATTGCCAGCCCAACAGGAAGACGTGTGTCCGAAATATCCGGCAAAACCGTTCTGGGAAAGATTGGTCATCACAGCAGCATCATGCAACGTGTTCCAGTCAAAAACCGCTGTTCCAATCCTCGATTCGATGAGCCGGGCCAGGCCGCCGAGGAAAGCCACGGCGTTTGGCCGCAGAAACCTGCATTGGGAAAAGTCAAATTTTACATCCTCGAAATAGTCGTTGACCTTATCCCAGATTCGGAAAAGTTCTGCAAAGTCCGCTGGACTGTCATTTATTCGTGGAATATAAATAACCTTCTGTGGCACGATTACAGCTCCCCCCGAAAGGCTTTGGCGAGCAGGGCCGGTGTAAAGCTGATAAGTTCCTCTTCAGCCTCACGAAGAATTCGCCGGGCTTCCTCGGCACGGCGGGTCAGTTCCTCAATCCGAGCCACGATCCGGCGTTGTTCATTCAAGGACGGGACGGGAATTTTTGTTTGATATAATAAATCTCTTTTTATACCAGGCTTCGGCCCTTGAGCATGTATTCCAAATTCAAGAGATGTTAGGCAATGATAAAGCCACTTTGGTTCTAAGTCATCAGGATACTCATCAATATAGAAGGAAGTATCTATTGGCCAACAATTTGTGTCGGAAAAATTAACTGCACCTACCGAGCCTTTACGTCCTATAATTATAACTGGTGCCTTGGTAATAGATTTTGAATGATATCCAATAATTCCATTTGAACCATAAACAGGCACCTTGCCTTTTTCATCTCTAATTTTTGCAGCAAGACCTTTACCGTAATTTATGCTTACTAAGCTCTTGATTGGCTGTAAAGAATAAGGGGTATCTACGAAAAGGTCACTCATACCCCATTCCTCCCTTCCAGCAACTCCCGCATCTCTTGAATCAGTTCAAGAATCCGCTCTTCTGTTGCGGCTACGGAGGCAAGTATCTCTTCCGGTTCGGGATATTCTACGGTTTCCGGCTTGATCAGCTCCAGCGCAGAAAGAGTCATGTTGTAGCCGTTGTCAATGATTCTCTTAGCTGGAACCAGCCAGGTGCGGCCTTCATCGGTTTCACGATTTGGCCACATGCGGAGAAGTTCAGGAAAATCGTTCTTGTACTGCGGCCCGAATTTACGCGCTTTTTTGAGCGAGGAACCGTCGCCCTCTACGTTGAAGAACCAGACCTTTTTTGTTGGTCGTCCGGTGTTTTTAAAAATCATGAAACATGTGGGGTTAGGGGTATAAGGCTCGAACATCCCCTTGGGCAGCATGACCACGGCCTGGAGATCGAATTCCTTGAGCAGGCGTTCCTTTACCGTGATGTGGCTCGTGGTATCGCCAAAGAGAATGCCGTTGGGAAAGATGATCCCGGCCGTGCTGCCGGACCGCAGGCTCCGCAGTGCGTGGGCGAGAAAGAGCACGTATTTGTCGCCCTTTTCGATCCGGAGCGACCGCTTAGCATCACCGCGCGAACCGGAAAATGGGGGATTTTCAAGGATGTAATCAAACTGGATTTCATCCCACTTGTCCTCACTGCCGCAGATGGAATCCCGCTGGATTATGGGCGATTGATCAAACCCGTGCAGCACGGCGTTCATGGCGGCCATGCGGAGGATATCCTGATCCCCGTCAAAACCATGGAACGTGCCTTTCTGCTGGAAATCCCATTGGGCGCGGGTGAGTCTGTCTCCAATGCCGATCTTGCGCGTAAGACCGTCAGGGCCGGTCTTTTCAAAGATAAATTCCGGGCTGGTATTAGCCAGCAGGATATGTTCATAGGCTGCGATAAGAAAGCCGCCGCTGCCGCAGGCCGGATCACAGACCGTACAGCCGATCTGAGGATTGACCATTTGGACGATGACGCGGATCAGGTGGCGTGGCGTGCGAAATTGGGCCGCCTTTTTCTGCCCGCCAAGCTCACTTGCAAGATACTCGAACAGGTCGCCTTTTACGTCGGCATCCATGCCGAGAAAGGAGATGGGTGCGATGATATCCACGGCCCGGCGCAGGGCTGCCCCGGTTGGAATCACCACCGAGGCGTTGCTGAACACAGAGCGCGCTCCCTGGGAAAGTTTTGGATGTTGAGCAAGCAGGGGCAGCGTATCGCGCACAGTGCGCAGCATGCGCTCGTTGTCCGGGTCGGAGGTCAGTCGGCTCCAACGCAGTGCATCAAAGTCAAGTTCCTCGCCATCAACCTTGATTTTACCGAAAAGGGAGCGGTGGTTGCCGTTACCGGCCGCCTTCTGCTCGGCATCCATTTCCTCCAGCATCTTGAGAAAGAGCAGATAGGATATCTGGGTGACATAGGTAATGGGGTTGGTGACATTATTGTCCCACATTACTTTGCAGAGCGATTTGAGAGTGTTCTGTATCTGGGCGCTGTCCATGTATATCCTTTACCTTAAGCTGCCAGGAGGTCGCTGAGTTCATCCACCATTTGCAGGAGTTGTTCTTTGCCGAAAAGCTGTTCCATGCGGGTCAGGCCGCCCCAAAGCGAAAACGGCGGCCTGCTGAAAAGGCGCATGGTGATTTCTTCACCGGTAATGACGCGCGCCTTAAGGAGCCGAAGCATCTGGGCCTGGGCCGGGTTAATACTGCTGGAATGTTCAGCCACCCATGAGTTGAACGCTTTTTCGATCCGCTCTTTCCGGGTAAGAAAGCGGTCTATCCCCAGCGCCACCCTGATGAAATCCGAAAGCGAACCGGTGGGCTGTTCAAATGCGCGGCGCAAGGATTCTTCATTAAAATAATACTCAGGCGAGTTGAGACGTCGGGTTAAGGCTTCCCATTCCTCGTTGGTCAATTTCTCACCACGAAAGATTTTTTCAACGGCCGGATCAGATTTCCTGAGTTCGATAACCTTTTCTTCCCATTTTTCACGGTATACCTTCCGGTCCATGGCCAGTCCTTTCGGACCTACCAGAATGATCTCGCGGGCACGAATCTCATCATTGAGAGAACCCTCTCTGATAAACAGAAAATCAGGGCGCGGTTCCGGGTATGGTTTGGGTTCAGTTGTGCCGTCCTGCGTGATTTCGCCCCCGGTGTCATCTCCCTGAACAGTCGTTGTATCCGGAGCCGGACCGACGAGCCTGGGTTTGTGGTACGCTTCTCCCGGATCATTGAAACGTTTCGTGTTTCCGGCAAAATCGTAAATAATGAATTCGGTCTTGCCGATACGTGGGCACAAGCGGCTACCGCGGCCGCGCATCTGGGCATATTTGATAGCCGATTTGGTCGGCCGCAACATGACCAGGTTTTCAACCTCCTTGTGATCATAGCCCGTATCCAGCATATCTACTGAAACAGCCATAAGCGGAAGCGGATCGTATTTGAACTGGTCAATGATTGGTCTGGGATTGCCGTTGTTCGTGTAGCAGGTGATTTTCTTTGCGTATTCCTGCCGCACCTGTGAGGGTGAGCGGTTTGTCTGTTGAGCAATACGCAAACAGCCTTCGTCGGTCAGAAAACGGTTGAGCAGCCGAACAAGAATGGAAGCCTGTTTTTCGGAAACGGCAAAGACGATGGTTTTTCTGGGGCGCTTTTTGGCGCGTTCGACATCTGCCGCGAAGTACTCCTGAATGATAGTTTTCAGCCGGTCTTCAGATTCAACATCACGTCCCCAAGCGCCGGGCTTGATCTCTTCGCCTTCCCATTCAGCGCCTTCGTAAGTAAGGACGCTTTCAGCGTGGTAGATACGATAGTTGCTCAAGAAACCGTCATTGATCGCCCGTTGAATGCCGTATTCAAAGGTAGGGCGTCCCTCCTTTTTCGCCGCGTTCCAACAATCGAAGAAGATATAGGTGTTGCGCACCAGTCGGCGCTCATGTTCGCTGATCCAGCGAAGTTCCCCCGGGTTGGGCGTAGCGGTCAGACCAATGTGAATGGCATCAAAATGGCCGAGGGTGGCGCGGTGAGTGTTGTAGATGGAGCGGTGGCATTCGTCGGTCACAACAAGGTCGAAGTAGGCATGCCCGAAACCGTTTGAGCCAAGCTGGCCGGCAATGGTGTCAAGTGTTCCGACCACGATCTGGCCTTCCAGACTGCGTTTCCCACCGTACAGAATGACGGCAGGCCAGTCGCGGAGATAGTCGTCGAAAGTTTCTTTAGCCTGCTTTGCAAGTTCAATTCGATCTACAAGAAACAGAATACGCGAAACCACAGCGGCCTGAAACCAGCGTTTCATCAACATGGCGATGGCAAGGGTCTTGCCGGCGCCGGTAGCCATCTCGAATAGCATCCGGCGGCGTCCGCTAACAAGAGCATCATCAGCTTTCTTCAGGCATTCCAATTGATATGGCCGTGTCTCAATTTCTTCTCCTTTGAAGGTAAACCGGCCGGGATAAGGAATGACGCGCAATGATTCCAGCAGAGAACCTTTGCGATAAATCTTGATGTTGGCCCGCCGCTCCAGGTCGGCCTGTGAAGGCATCCCCAAGACTGGCCGCGCGTCACCGTCTGAATAGTCCCAAAAATAGTGTTCCAGTCCATTGCTTAGAATGATGAATGGCGCGCCAAGAGATTGTGCGTAATCGCGGGCCTGTTCCTTGGCAGTATAAGGGTCAACAGCAAAACGCTTGGCCTCAATGACCGCCAGTGGACGCGTGCGGCAGTCCTTGAGAAGATAATCCGCCCGTCCATCCGATGATGCCTCTTCTGTAGAAACCTGAGCCTTGTTTGTGATGGCCCAGCCCGCCGCCTCAAGCAGCTTGTCAATCAACATTCTGGCATCTGCTTCGGTACTCATGGTTTGCCCCCGAGCCTTTTCAGTTTTCCCTGTTTCGTCATTTTTTCGCAAAAGGCATCAAACTGCGCCCGCGCAAGTTTGAACGGCGTGGTCTTGCCGTTTTCCCAGCGATTGATAGTGGCAAAGCTCACCCCAAACTCGTGGGCCAGCTCTTTCTGACTGATCACCAGTTGTCTGCGGACTTCCTTAACCAGTTCCGGGAATGTATCGGAGCTACCGGTCATTGTAATATCCTTTTGTACAGTAAAGGTCAGGTCTACTTTTGACCCTTATTAATATTGTCTTGTATTTTTCCTGCAAAAATCCCGAAAAGTCCGAACGACATCTTAGCCAAGCAGTTCCGTCCCCTGGTTTATTATTTCCACTCGGTGTAGACTGAAGATTCGGTTACGCTTTTGCGCCTGTCAGTGTGCATAGTGGCAGGAATTATCCCTAATTTCTCACGAACGTGTTGAGGAATCGTTACCTGTCCTTTTTTTATGGCGACTCGCATAAGCAGTGATCAAAAAGGCAGTTACAACTTACCATATTGTTTTAACATGAGGATATTCCAATATCCTTTCATCTTTTGTAATTAGAGAAGCTCCAAGTGAAATTGCAGTTGCAATTATTATACGATCTGCAGGATCGCTGTGAAAAGGCGGAGAAAGATTAACGGATTTAACAGCTATAGAATTATCCACAGATACAAAACTCACAAATGGAAGCATTTCTGACTTTTTTATCCAGTCAGCTACTTCCATTGATAGAAGCAATCTCTTCTTAGAAGTTAATAGAGCAACCTCCCATGCACTGATTGATGAAATAAAGACATTTTTATCAACCACAGCTCTTTCAATAGTTCTTTTTGCCTTTTTGGAAAGCAATTCCGGATTGCTGACAAACCATACCCATGCATGGGTATCCAAGACTATCATTTCAAAGACTCCCAGTCTTCCAAACCTACCGGCTCTGTTGGGTTTTCATACTTTAACACCGAATTGCGCAGTAATTTAAGAACATCATCCGGACTTTTTGTATAAGGCACTATTTTTAAAACCGGCTTGCCTCGATCTGTTATGATCAATTCCTTTCCAGTTTGCTCCACATCCCGAAAATACTTTAAAGCATGAGGCTTAAATTTTGATTTAGATACAATTTTTTCCATTTTTTATATCACCTAATAAAATTATACATGACAAGGTCATATTACCATGGTCATTTTATAAGTCAAGACAAATATACTTAGTAGCCGTTCACGGCTTGAAACTTGAAATTGGAAAGTAGAAATTTGGGAAGAACCGTACAAAAGCATGAAGCCCAAATTTCCAATTTCTATTTTCTAATTTCAACTTTCCGTGAACGTTTACAATTAACTTTCGATCAGAGAGCTTCCCGTCATCTGTTCAGGCTTGTCGATATTCATGATATGAAGAATGGTAGGGGCGATGTCTCCCAAGATGCCATCTGGTCTTAGTTTTACATTTTGTTGTTTGTCATCGACCAGTATAAATGGAACAGGGTTGAGTGTGTGGGCTGTATGTATCTGTCCGTCTGCATCAATCATCTTTTCTGCATTTCCATGATCGGCAGTAACCAGAACAACACCTCCCTGGGCCTTTGCCTGGTTCACAACTCTTTCCACACATTTATCAACTGCTTCGCATGCCTTGATTGCAGCCTCAAGCACGCCGGTGTGTCCCACCATATCCATATTGGCAAAGTTAAGAATTATCATAGCATAATTTTTTGACTGCAAACGGGAGATAACTTCTTCTGTTACTTCAAAAGCACTCATTTCCGGTTTGAGATCATAGGTTGGAATATCACGAGGAGATGGAATTAAACATCTGTCTTCAAGAGGAAAAGGCTTTTCTTCACCGCCATTAAAAAAGTATGTTACATGAGCATATTTTTCTGTTTCCGCTATTCTTAGCTGTTTTAAACTCTTTTTGCTTATAACTTCACCAAGTATTTCATCCATATGAACGGGAGGAAAAGCAACTGGAAGTGGAAATTTTTCATCGTAAATCGTCATACACACAAAATCACAAAGTTTAGGAAAGGAAATTCTATTAAAAAATGTAAATTCAGGATCTGTAAGTGCCTGTGCAATTTGCCTTGCACGGTCTGCCCGAAAATTAAAAAAGATCATACCATCGCCATCCTGAACGGTTCTAAGCGGCTTCCCGCTTTCATCTGTAATAATAACCGGTTGTATAAATTCATCAGTTTCATTCCGGCTGTATGCATTTTTTACAGCTTCTACGGGATTCTTTTCCTTAACACCTTCACCAAGCGTATATAGACGACAGGCCTTTTCAATTCGGTCCCATCTTTTGTCGCGATCCATTGCAAAATACCGTCCGCAAATACTAACGATGGAACCAAAGCCGGTTTTATTTATATGATTCTGCAAACTTTTTATGTAATCAGCCCCACTGTCAGGAGGAGTATCCCGGCCATCAAGGATAGCATGAACGTAAACATGTTTAAGCCCTTCTTTTTTTGCCATGTCCAGCAAAGCCAGCAAATGACTGAGATGGCTGTGAACGCCGCCATCTGAAACAAGTCCCATTAAATGCAAGGCAGAATCATTTGCTTTAACTTTTGATATAACTGATTTTAAAACATTATTTTCAAAAAACTCTCCGCATCTTATTGATTTATCTATTCTTAGAAGATGCTGATATACTACCCTTCCGGCTCCGATATTAAGATGCCCGACCTCGGAATTTCCCATAATTCCTTCTGGAAGGCCTACGACTTTTCCGGAACATAAAAGGCTGGTGTGGGGATATTCTTTCTCAAGCCTGTCAAGATAAGGAGTTTTGGCCAGCATAACAGCATTGCCTTTGCTATTAGAACTAATTCCCCATCCATCCAGGATAATCAGCATACAAAATTTTTTATTGCTCATTATAGTCGGTAATCCTTTTCGCATCTATCCAGAGGCTTTCGAGATCAAATAAAGTACGCACCGGTTCATAAAAAATATGAATAATAACATGACCGTAATCCATAATAACCCAGTGCCCTTCTTTTTGACCCTCAACGCTAAGCGGCTTTATTCCTTTCTTTTTCAGATCTACCTGAATAGATTCAGCAACCGCTCTAACCTGACGATTTGAACGCCCGCTGCAAATTATAAAATAATCTGCTATAGAAGTCAGCCCCCGAACATCCAGAACAACCAGTCCTATAACTTTTTTTTCCAAAGCTGATTTAACGTAAACGTCAAGAGAAGGATCGTGTTCATAAATCATATATAAAGTCCTTTGTTGATAATAAAGTCATCCACCTTCTTAGGAACCATGGAATTAATTGGCATGCCTTTCTTAATAAGATCACGAATTTTAGTTGATGATATGTCAGGTGAATTTATATCCACATAAAAAATTGCCTGTTTTTTTTCATGGACAAAACATGACCGGGAAATGGAAAATTTATAGGTGCCGGATATTTTTTCCTTAATATAATCTTCAAGAACTTTCCATTTCAACGCTCCCTCAGTATCTACACCTCCAGGCCGTGTCATAACAATAAAAGATGTAAGATAAAAAAGATCTAAAAAAGATTTCCAGGTATCTATTTCAAGGAAGGCGTCAATACCAAGAATAAGATAAAGTCTGGAATAATCCGGCAGAATGGATTTAAAGTGATTAACGGTATCAATAGTATATGATGGACCTGAACGCTTAATCTCAACATCGGAAATAATAACTGATTTCAAAAGTTCAGGATATTCTGAAACAGCTATCCGAATCATCTCAAGGCGATATTTTGCTTCGACCACATCACCAGGCTCCTTGTGTGGAGGAAGAGCTGTTGGGATTATATAAAATTTATCCAGGGCAAAACGATTTTGCACCTCCTGGATAGCTCTAAAATGCCCTACGTGAATCGGATTAAAAGTCCCTCCGAACAGCCCTATATGTTCCAAAAAACAGACCTTTCATGATAAATAATAGGTAACCGTTCACGGAACATTGAAAATAGAAAATAGAAATTGGAAATTTGGTCTTCATGCTTTTGTACTGTTTTTCCCAATTTCTATTTTAATCTCTCCCCAATTTCTACTTTCCAATTTCAAGTTTCAAGCCGTGAACCGTTCCTTATATTCTTATCTGTCCCTCTCCAAAAACAACAAACTTGGTTGTTGTTAATTCATTAACACCCATAGGCCCAAAGGCATGAAGTTTTGAAGTGCTTATACCTATTTCCGCTCCAAGTCCAAGCTGCCCACCGTCGTTAAAACGAGTAGAAGCATTGACAATAACAACTGATGAATCCACTTCACGTACAAAACGCCTTGCCCTGTTATAATCTGAAGTCACGATAGCATCTGTATGGCTTGATCCATATCTTGCGATGTGCGTAATAGCTTCTTTCATATCTTCCACAACTTTCACTGCAAGAACAAGATCAAGGAATTCCGCCGGCCAGTCATCTTCCACGGCATTTGCCGCCTCTGGTAAGATTCGACATGTTTCAGGGCAGCCCCTGATTTCAACGCTTGCCTGAACAAAACGTTTTCCTATGGCCGGCAAAAAATTCTCAGATACAGATTTGTGGACAAGCATTGTTTCCATAGCATTGCAAACACCCGGACGCTGAACTTTTGCATTAAAACAAATATCCTCAGCCATCGCAAGATCCGCACCCCCATCAACATATACATGGCATACGCCCTTGTAGTGTTTTAAGACCGGTATTTTCGAGTTCTCTGCCACAAAACGTATCAGGCCTTCACCGCCTCGAGGAATAATAAGATCAATGAACTCTTCCTGTTTCAAAAGGACATTAACAGCATCTCTGTCCCTTATAGGAACAACTTGCGCTGCTCCCTCAGGAAGTCCGGATTCTTTAAGGGCATTACTTATTATAGCAGATAGCGCCTGATTTGAATGAAGAGCTTCAGAACCTCCACGAAGTATCACTGCATTTCCAGCTTTCAAGCAAAGACCTGCGGCATCTACAGTAACATTTGGTCTTGACTCATAGATAATACCAATAACACCGAGAGGTATGCGCATACGTGACACTTCTAACCCGTTGGGCCTAATCCATGTATTACTCATCGAGCCCACAGGGTCCGGAATCCGGGCCACCTCTCTGAGCCCATTTGCCATGGATTTAATTGTTGAATCCTTTACAAAGAGCCGATCAATCATTGCATTGGAAAGCCCCATTTCCCTGGCGCGTAAAAGATCCTTTTCATTTTCCTCCTGGATATAGAGTGCCTCTTTCTCAATATTATCAGCTATCCTTATAAGAGCCTCATTTTTTTTATCCGAAGGGCATCTTGCCATTTCAATGGAAGCTGCTCTGGCTGCTTTTGCCATCTCAACAATTGTTGACTCAACAGACATCTGATTCCTCCTCAACATGTGTGTAACCGTTCACAGTTAAAATGCTTCAGTCGTTGCATAGTTCATTGAAAAAACTGTAAACTGTAAACCGACAACCGTAAACGGTTTTATGCAGGTTTCAGGTCACACGTTATTGCCAGATTATTTCTATGTATCACTTCATCATAGGATTTATGCCCGAGATATTTTTTTATCTTGCCGGACTTAAGCCCCATTATCTTTCGTATATCGGAAGCACAGTAATTTACAAGACCTGTCCCCAAAATCTCATCATTGCTTTTTCTTCTGAATTCAACCGCGGCACCCACGCTAAATTCCCCATCTACTCTTACAATACCGCTCGGCAGAAGGCTCTTACCGCTTTTAAGGATAGCAGCCGCAGCTCCATCATCAATCATGATAGTTCCTTTAGGCTTTAATGTAAAAGCTATCCAGCATTTGCGGTTTGCCAGCTTTTCTTTTTTTGGAATAAAAAAAGTACCATGCTCTTTGCCGGCAAAGAGTTTTATCAGAATATCATGCTTTTCACCTGCGGCTATTAACATAGGTATGCCTGCGGCAGTAACCTTTTTTGCCGCTATTATCTTGCTGAGCATGCCACCGGTTCCCAGAGCACCCGGAATATCGCTTGCATATTTTTCAATATCTTTTTTAATTGTCGTAACTACTGAAATAAGTTCAGCATTCTGATCCTTGCGCGGATCCTTGGTGTAAAGACCATCAATATCAGTAAGGTTAATAAGAATATCCGCATCCATAAGCAAGGTTATCATTGCGGAAAGATTATCATTATCCCCGAACTTTATCTCTTCAACCACAACTGTATCGTTTTCATTTATGATTGGAATAACCTGCCATGACAGCAGAGTACAAAGAGTATTGCGTGCATTTAAATATCTCTTTCGATTCACGAGATCGTCACTTGTTAGAAGTATCTGTGCAACCTTTTTATTATATCGTGCAAAAGACTTTTCGTATTCCATGATTAGTCCGGCCTGACCAACGGCTGCAACGGCCTGTCTTTTTGGGATTTCATCCGGTCTTTTAGAAAGTCCTATTTTTTTTATACCTGAAGCCATTGCGCCGGATGATACCAAAATTATCTCTAATCCCCTGTCGGCAAGTTGGCAAATCTGCCTGCTGATTGATCTAAGAGCCTTTAAATTTAATCCATTATCTTCTGTAAGAACGCCGCTGCCTACTTTTACGACTATGCGTTTTGCGCATTCAAAACATACTTTTCTTTTATCATTCATCTAAGTTATCCAGGGATTGAACAATTTTTGATTTTAAATTATCAATTCCTTCTCCGGTTAAAGCCGAAATTAATATGATTTTGATACCCTTAGCAAAAGCTTGAAAAATATCAACAGCCTTTTTAGCACCAGACATATCAATCTTGTTAAGAACAACTATTTGAGATTTTTTTGCAAGCTCTTTATTGTACATTTCCAGTTCTTTATTTACAGTTTTATATGACTTAAGTGGGTCTGCCGGATCAATTGATGACGAATCTATCAAATGAATAAGAATACGTGTTCTTTCTATGTGGCGCAGAAATCTTATACCAAGCCCGGCGCCTTTATGTGCACCTTCAATCAAACCTGGAATATCTGCAACAACAAAGGGCTCTCCCCAGTCTGTTTTAACAACGCCGAGATTTGGGACAAGAGTTGTAAATGGATAATTTCCTGTTTTGGGATGTGCTGAAGAAATTGCGCTGATAAGGGTGGATTTGCCGGCATTGGGAAGACCGATTATACCAACATCGGCAAGAAGTTTGAGTTCGAGTTTAAGTTTTAATATTTCACCTGATTCGCCTGGCTGAGCGAAACGGGGCGCACGGTTTGTTGATGTTTTAAAACGAGCGTTACCCCGTCCTCCTCTGCCGCCTTTAGCTATTATATATTTTTCACCTGGTCCTGCAAAATCTTTGATTACTTGTCCGGTATCGGTGTCGCTAATCACGGTTCCTGGAGGAATTTCTAAAACAAGGTCATCGCCATGTTTGCCTGCCTTGCGTTTGCCTTGACCACCGGCGCCATTTTTTGCTTTAAAATCTTTTCTATATCTAAAAAAATAAAGTGTGCGTTTTTGAGATGATGCCTCTAAAATTACATCTCCGCCTTTACCTCCATCTCCGCCGTCCGGCCCTCCCCGCGGGATAAATTTTTCACGCCTGAAACTAACACACCCTCTGCCTCCATCGCCGGACTGAACGGTAATAATAGCCTCATCAATAAATTTCACTCTGTATAAACGCTTACCTTTTTACGAGAACGTCCCATTCGCTCATAAGCAACAATACCATCTATTTTAGCAAACAGGGTATAATCTTTTCCTAATCCAACGTTCTCTCCTGGATGTATTTTAGTGCCCAACTGGCGAACCAATATGTTGCCGGCCCTCACATTTTCTCCACCAAATCGTTTTACACCGCGCCTTTGCGCATTACTATCCCGGCCATTCTTTGAACTGCCGCCTGCTTTTTTGTGTGCCATTATTACAACTCCTTAATATAACCCAAATTGAACGATTTTTTACTCGACCTGCACCAATTTCTTGCGCATCAAGGACTTGCGAAAAGTATCGACATATCCATTGGTATGCCTACGCTTTTCGCAAACCTTGCTGCATCAAGATTTTAGCACATTTCTTCGCAAAAAATCGCTCAACTTAGGTATAAATAAAACGTAAGCGTTCAAGTTTCAAGCCGTGAACGGTTACAATAAAACTAACTGTTTTGTGCTATACTGTCAATTTTGACAGCAGTGTACTGCTGACGATGCCCCTGTTTTTTACGATATCTTTTGCGCCTTTTGTATTTGAAAACAATAATCTTTTTTGCTTTATCCTGTTCAACTATATGACCATTAACTGAAACATTTTCAAGAACAGGCTGCCCTATGTTAACATTTTCACCGTCTGAAAACATGAGGACTTTGTCAAATGAAACAGGAGCGCCAATATCCCCTGAAATCTTTTCAACTCTCAGGATTTCATCTTTCTGAACTTTATATTGTTTTCCGCCTGAAAAAACTACAGCGTACATGAATTATCCTCCCTGATAAACCACAATAATATTTAAAATTAAAAATATTAATATTTATTCTATTCATAATTTTTGTCAAGATATATTTGCATTTTGATTTAACAGTAAATATAAACGTAACAGTTCAAAGTTTCAGGGTTCACGGTTGATTGCCTTGATTTCTTCATTGCTCTCAAACCTGGAACCTGGAACCGTGAACCGTGAACCTTATTTATATGCACTCAACTTTCATAAAAAGGTGATCAATTTTGGATACTTTTTTAAAACATTCAGCGGTCTATATAGATAAAAACAAAACCACTTCTTCCCATCACAAGCTAATTAGTGAAGAACCGCTTAAAATAATTATACAGAATAGATTATATTCTATTATAATGCGAACTCCGGGCGACGAACTGCCACTTGCTGCCGGATTTTGTCTTTCCGAGGGTGTTGTGGATAAACCAGACGATATTAAATCACTATCTTTTTCAAATAAATCAGATGGTAATAAAGTTAATCTCTTACTGAATAAATCAAGAAGAAATGAGATTTCTCAAGTGTTTGAGAAATTTTCTTTATCATCCCAAAAAGAATTTAATATTAGTTATTCGCATATAATTAGAACTCACTGCCAGGTCATTTGCCCTGTAGAAAAAGATAATATTAAATTAGACTTCACTAATGCTCTTTACCGCCTCGAAAATCTTTCCTCTATTCAACCTTTACGAAAAAGCACTCGCTCATCTCACGCAGCCGCCCTTTACAGCTCAGATTTTGAACTTTTATCTATTTCTGAAGACGTTGGCCGGCATAATGCTCTTGATAAAACAATAGGCAAGCTTTTTCTCGATAACACGCTTTGCAAAGCCTGTCTTTTAATTCTTTCTTCGCGAATAAATTGCGAACTTGTCCAAAAAGCCGCGATGGCCGGTATCCCTGTGATTCTTGCGATATCACGTCCAACATCCAATGCCGTCAAGCTTGCATCACTGCTAAACATAACAATAGCATGCCTTGCCGAAAAATCCGGTTTATATGTGTTCTGCGGCAAATCTCGTCTTGTATAATTAAAATAAGGTAATTCACCACAGATTTTCACGGAATTACACTGAATTATCAAAATATTCTTCTCAACATTATAATCATTACTAAATTCTTTATATACTTCCCGTGCCGAACCTATAATTTCATAGCTCAAATCTTCATATAGTAACTTAGGGCTCGGTCAAAAATAACTTGGCATTTTTGCATCCCGACTTCACCATATCTTTAACCGATCTTCAATCGCAAAAGTCCTCGAAATAGCTCGCTATTCCTGCGGTTTTGCTCAATCAGATCGATTAAATCTACGGCAAATTCGGGCGCAAATTCTACCAAGTTGTTTTTGACCGAGCCCTTATTCGTTGTTTGCAATTTTCAGTGAAACTTCGTGTTGTTCCGTGGAGAACTTTTACAAAACAAAAAGGGTTTGTCCTATGAATTGGACAAACCCTTTTTTAATCTAAAATAATTATATCTATTTCTTATATTTAACAGCTCTCACAAGTATCTTTTAGGCCCCCAGCTTCTTCCTTAACGCCCACAGCGACCTTGAATAGAATTGTTAGTACAAGAAGTCCGGTTGCATATACACCAAGGGTGATAAGAATTTCAGGTAGCGTAGGCATATATTCAGTAACATGATGAAGCGGGTTGGGTACAAAACCACCTGAAATCATACCCATGCCCTTATCAATCCAGGTACCTATGAACAAAATCACACAGGTAAAGGCAAGTACACTCTCATTCTTTCTTGTAGCAGGGATTACCAGTAAAACGATACTTGTCGCCATAAGAGCCATTGATGTCCACATCCATGGAACTAGAGCTCCATGCCCGTGAAGTCCGGCAAAAAGATATTGCATATGAGACATATGGCTCGGTATTCTACTGTAGAATACCACAAAAACTTCACACAGCAAGAAAAATACATTTATAATTATGGCATAAGTAACTATCTTGGCCAGCGACTGGATCTGCTCTCTTCCCGGATCAAACTTAGTAACCTTCCTGATTATAAGGCACAGCAAAATTAACAATGCCGGACCGGCAGCAAAAGCCGAGGCAAGAAATCTTGGCGCAAGAATAGCGGTCATCCAGAATCCTCTTCCAGGCAAACCGCAGTATAGAAATGCCGTAACTGTATGTATGGCTGGTGCCCATATGATCGATGTAATTATCAATGGTTTCACCCACTTCGCATAATGAATATTGTTTCGCTCAGCCTCAAGCACATTCCAGCCGATTACTATATTTAACAAAAGGTACCCATTTAATACGATCATATCCCAGAAAAGCACTGAACCTGGTGTGGGATACAATATAACATTAAATGCACGCATCGGCTGCCCAAGGTCTGCAATAATAAACAATAAACACATTACAACTGCAGCAATAGCCAAAAACTCTCCCAAAATCGTAATTCTGCCGAATGCTTTATAATCGTGCAGATATCTGGGAAGAACTACCATAACACCTCCAGCAGCTACTCCGACAAGAAATGTAAACTGAGCGATGTAAAAACCCCAGGAAACATCTCTGCTCATACCTGTAATTCCCAATCCAAAATCAAGCTGCTTCAGGTAAACAGCAAAGGCTACACCTATAACGGCAAGCAAAGCAATTACCCATCCCCAGTATTTCTTGTCTCCTTTAAGAGCTAATTCAAGCATAACCACCTCACATCATACTATGTAGTAAACAGACGGCCCAGCACCAAGGTCTGGTTTACGTCGAATAGTGTAGTTTGATCTTAATAGTTCTCTTACTTCCGACTCTGGATCATCGAGATCACCAACTGTTATTGCACCATTTGATGCCTCAACGCAGGCCGGCATTTTGCCGACAGCCAGTCTTTCAGCACAGAAATTGCACTTTTCCACAACACCCTTCATCCTTGTGGGGAAATCCTTGTTTTCCTCTTTAATGAAAGGACGCGGATCTCTGAAGTTAAAACTTCTTGATCCATATGGACATGCCGCCATGCAGAATCTGCACCCAATACACCTGTGAAAGTCCATCAAAACAATTCCGTCATCCCTTTTAAATGTTGCTTTTGTAGGGCATGCTCTGACACATGCTGGTTTTTCACAGTGATTGCATAATACCAGGAACGGCAGATGTTTAATTCTGTCATTAATTAATTCATGTTCCTTGTGAGTAAAGACATGTTTATACTCATCACCCCAGAGCCACATAATCTCATGTTTTGGCTCTGTAAGTTCGGGAACATTATGGATCTTATGACAGGCTTCAATGATCGGGTCAAGATCCTCTGCTGAATGAAATTTCCTGGTGTCTATTACCATGCCCCATTTCTTAGCTGTAAGGGCTTCTTCATTTTGAGAGACTTCCGGTTTGGGTTCCGCCCCGTGTCCTCCTGATGAAGCAAATACATCAAGAACCGGCTTTGTCCCTATCCCTAAAGCTGTTATTCCAGCTACTTTCAAGAAGCTTCTTCTGCTGTTTCCCATTACTTATTCTCCTCCGGCTTCTTCTCCTTCGGCGCTATGTGGCAATCCCAGCAGTAGGGGTCTACCGAAGCATAATTATGGCATTTATCACAAAATTCAGCCTTATTCTCATGACATCCCATGCACGAATCTTCTCCAGTGGAAAGGCTCATGTTAAATGTCTTACCTTTGCCGGTCTTGTAAATCCTGTTAGCATCCCGCACTACTGTATCTCTCCACAGGTCAAGAATCTGCATATGTTCTTGCTTCATATCCTTTTTAGGCACAACACATTCTTTTGCCGCCTTCGCCTTTTCAGACAGCTTTGGCTCAGGTGCAGAGGATGCTTTTCCTAAATTATACCAAAAAGGAAATGTTACAATTGCAACAAAAATAACTAAGCCGACAACTATCTTATTTTTATCATACATAGGTTTCATCCCCCATTACTTACATTACTCAAAATCGGCTCCCCGCTACCGGCCCGGAAAATCAGGGCGAGTAAAATATTCATCAGGATCCATTTCATCCTTATTGGGAATATCTTCTCCACGCAGATTCACTGTTTTTTCTTTCTCTCCAGGTATGATCAAAGCATTGCATACCAACTCGTGAATGCCGGTAACATCTACTTCAGGAACCCAATACTCCATTAGAGGTGGAAAAACCGCCCTGTCAATTGCACAAATACAGGAGAGCATATTAACTCCGTGTTTTTCTTGAACATATTTTACTGCATTTGCCCTGGGCAACCCACCAGCCAGACGCAACTCCATGTCTTCACTTGCATTCAGTCCTGATCCGCTGCCACAGCAGAAGGTTTGTTCCCGAATACAATTCCTCGGCATATCATAAAAATGCTTACAAACTTTCTTGATTATATACCGGGGCTCATCAAACATTCCCATACCCCTGGCAGGATTGCAAGAGTCATGAAACGTAACTTTTAAATTATCATTTCGGCTGGGGTCTAGATCGAGTTTGCCATGCTTGATCAGGTCGGCAGTAAATTCAACAATATGTACCATCTTTGTGTCTTTTGCATTTTCAAATTTGGTGCCTGTTATTGGATTAACCGGTTCTTCTAAGAAATCAGCCGGACCATTCATGGTGGCCATATACTGGTTGACAACCCGCCACATGTGCCCGCACTCCCCTCCGAGAATCCATTTTACTCCAAGTCTTTTAGCTTCGGCATACATTTTTGCATTCAGCCGTTTCATCACTTCATTGGAAGTAAAAAGACCAAAGTTTCCACCCTCGGATGCGTATGTGCTCCATGTGATATCAAGCCCATATTTCACCTTTAAATAATGATGGAGTAACATATAGCCCATAGTTGTATAAGTGCCTGGGTCGCCGAATATATCGCCCGATGGGGTGATAAAAAGGATGTCGGCGCCTTTCTTGTTGAATTGAGGCTCAACCCTGACTCCTGTTACTTCTTCTATTTCATCAGTAAAGAAATCCATCATGTCTTTGAACGCATGAGGCTGGATACCCATATGGTTTCCTGTCTTGTAACAAAAAGCAACCGGGGCTCCAATCCACTCGATATTAAGACCTACAAGATTGAGCAGTTCCCTGCCCATTATAGTGATTTCCGCCATATCAATCCCGTAAGGGCAAAAAACCGAGCAACGTCTGCATTCAGAGCACTGAAAAAAATAGTACCACCACTCTTTTAAAACATCCACCGTAAGCTCTCTTGCGCCGGCAATTTTTCCGAGTATCTTTCCGGCTTTTGTAAAGTCATTTCTATATACCGAACGAAGAAGCTCCGCTCGAACAACAGGCATGTTTTTGGGGTCGCCTGTCCCAATAAAAAAATGACATTTGTCAGCGCATGCACCGCAGCGTACACAAATATCCATGAAGACCTTGAACGTTCTAAATCTTTCCAAACGGTCCTTCATCCCCTCTAGAATGATCTCCTTCCAATTCTCGGGAAGCTTCCAGTCATCGTCAGACGGGACCCATTCTCTTGGAAAAGGAAGGTCAAGAGTCTTAACGCTCTTCGGTTTTGCAGGGAAACAATACATCCCATCTCTAATTACAGTAGGGGTGTCCATCCATCCTGTCTTAGGTGGCTTAAAATCTATCTTTGAAAAATATTCGTCAGATGTTGGAAGGCCTTTAAATTCTGTCATTACAACTCCTTATCTACTGGAAGCCCAGCTTCTATCATTTTTTCCCTAAAATCATCTTCATACTCTTCATATGTATGAACCTTAACTTTCGGATTCCAGGGATTGATATGCCTGTAGGCGCGGTTATTATTTGGCAGATTTCTCGTAGGGCTTAGAAATATTCCAGCTAAATGCATGAGCTTGCTAAAGGGAAAATATGCCAGTAAAACGCTGACAAAAAATACATGAACATAAAAAACAGCTCCAATTCCTTCTGGAATATGTGGATGAAATGTTACCAGGCCCATTGTCAACTCTTTAACACCAACGATATCTACTTTTATAAAATAACGCATCATTATTCCTGATACGGCGATACCAATAATGAGGAATAAGGGGAAAAAGTCTGCGGCAAGTGAAAAATATCTTACTTGTGAGATTATTATTCTCCTGAGAAGCAAAAATATTACTGCCGCCAAAAGAACTACCCCAGAAATCAGGACACCAGGCAGCCCGATCTGGAGAAACCCGTCAATCTTATCAAGAATTTGAAAACACACAGGAACGGGCTCAAGAAAAAAACGCAGATGTCTCACCAGTACTACAAGAAACGAATAGTGAAAAGCCAGCGAAAACAACCACAGCCACTTTTCCCATACATAGGAAATCCTTGCCCCTTCGTTCATGTTGCATTTGGTATTCCTGAACAATGAGCGGAATAACAGTATTTCCAAGATCATCCTTATAATAACGCCACCTGTTGAAAATGGATTATCAATCTTACTATGTTTGATCCATGGAAGTGACTTCTGCTGACCACATGTTGAGGGGATACGAAATGGAACCGGAGAACGCGCCCAGTCATTGACGCGCATCACAAATCCCACAATAAATGTAATTATGGCCAGACAGGGAATAATGATCCCGAATAGCCACTGAAGCCCTAGTGCTTCAACGCCCACATAGGCAACCAGGAAAAGAGCAATAACTGCTATGAGGGAATACAAATACTTTTCATTCATTAACATTACCTCGCTTTATGGCTCTACAGCAACCTTTTACTTGCTGCCTGAAGCCTCCATAGTAATATTTGAATCTTCAGAGACTCGGTTCTTCTGCCGAAATCTCAGTTAACAAACCAGCCCTCTCAAATGCACGAAATGTTCTGTTTCTCACTTCATTTGACTTTATCTCATAAATCTGCTCTCTGCATTTTAGATAAACATCAAAGGCAATCAAAGTCAATTCATCTATTTTTGATTCAAAATGCAACAACTCTTTTAAAATATTTTTATCCGAGAGTTCTTTCTTCAAACTCCTTCTTATAGCTTTTTTTAACAAAAAGATAAAACCGATTGACTGTGAAGAGGATAAAATGGGCTGTACAGCTCTGACCCTTAAAATAGGATCAAGATAAGATGTTATGGCTTTATAATCCATCTCATTAAGGAGTTCATCGAAAAGCGGCCCTAAGTTTACAGAAAGGGTATTGCCGACTGGATTAGCAAAAGGATCTTTCTGGTTCTTTATAAATTTGGAGGTGTCAGCAGGATAGGTATCAATAACTGAGACCAGCCATTGTTTTACAATATCATCTTTGTTTCGCTCTAATAAATTGTTCAGACTCATATATCGGACACACTCCTAAAATCGCAGTTATAAAAAATGATACCTAAACCAAATTGATAACACCCAAACAAATTAATTACAAAAACAAGCACTAAGGCATAAGAATCGAGCTTATGAGTAGATACTTATAAACAAATTACAAAATTTTGTCAAGAATAAAAAAATGATAATCAGTTACTAAATCTATAGCAAAAGGTTGTAAAGTTATTTTTTTTATGTTTTTTAGAGTCTTTTTGTCAAAAATAAATTAGCAGAGTTCGGAGGTCATATGGCTGATTTTAAGAACAGTTTTGGAGCAAGATCAACTTTAAATACCGCTGAAGGGCCTGTTAGATATTTCAGCCTCAGCAAGCTGGCGGATTTCGGTTTTGCCGGAATTGAACGCTTGCCTTTTAGCATAAAAATCCTGCTTGAAAACCTTGTTAGAAATGAAGACGGAATTATTATAAAAATAAGTGACATAGAAAATATGGCCGGATGGAATGCTGATGCCCCGGTGTATCATGAAGTGCCTTTTATGCCTGCCCGCATACTGCTGCAGGATTTTACCGGAGTCCCCTCTTTGGTGGATATGGCCGGTATGCGTGAAGCTGCAAAACGTTTGCAGATAAATCCAATAAAGATAAATCCTCATATTCCTGTTGAGCTAGTCATAGACCACTCGATTCAGGTTGATTCTTTTGGGTCCAAAGAATCTTTTGAATATAATGTTGAAAAAGAATTCAAACGTAATTTTGAGCGATACACCTTTTTGCGATGGGGCCAGAAAAACTTCGAAAATTTAAGCGTCATACCTCCAGCCACGGGCATTATACACCAGGTAAACCTGGAATATCTTGCAAGAGTTATATTTGTCAAAAATAATGACGCTCAGAGGATGGCTTTCCCTGACACCCTTGTCGGCCTTGATTCACATACAACAATGATCAATGGAATCGGTGTAGTCGGCTGGGGCGTCGGAGGTATAGAGGCGGAAGCTGTTATGCTGGGCAGTCCATATTACCTGCTTACGCCACAAGTGACAGGTTTTCAATTAACCGGCGAACTACCTGAAGGGACAACAGCCACAGACCTTGTACTTACCATTACCGAGTTGCTGAGAAAAAAAGGAGTAGTTGGAAAATTTGTCGAATTCTTTGGACCCGGCGTTAATGCCTTAAGCCTGGAAGATCGTGCTACTATAGCAAATATGGCTCCTGAATACGGTGCAACAATGGGTTTTTTCCCTGTGGATGATGAAACAATAAAGTACCTTCGCTTAACCGGTCGCTCTGAAAAAATTATTACCCTGATAGAAAGCTATTGTAAAGAGCAGGGGCTTTTCAGAACAGAAACAACGGAAGATCCGCTTTTTAACGATACAATCCATCTTGACATGAGCAACATAGAGCCGAGCATGGCAGGCCCAAGACGTCCACAAGAAAGAATTCCTCTTTCTAAAATTAAAAAAACTTTTTTAAATGACTTTAAGGAGGCATCTTCAACTGACAGATCATCTACAGAAGTTAGTATAAAAAATGAAATTGATATAGATATGCATGGCGAAAAATTTAAGCTCAGCCACGGATCAGTTGTAATTGCATCAATCACAAGCTGTACCAATACATCAAATCCAAATGTTCTGATCGGCGCAGGACTGCTGGCCAAAAAAGCCGTTGAACGGGGACTATCTGTAAAACCATGGGTCAAAACCAGCTTTGCTCCAGGATCAAAAGCCGCAATCAATTATCTAAAAGCAGCGGAGCTTATGCCGTATCTTGAGGCTTTAAAGTTCCATCTCGTGGCATATGGATGTGCTACCTGTATTGGAAACAGCGGCCCTCTGCCAAAGGCAGTGGCTGATGCAGTAAAAAACCATGACCTTGTGGCAGCTTCCGTCATTAGCGGCAACCGTAATTTTGAAGGAAGAATTTCTCCTCTTACCAGAGCCAATTTTCTTGCTTCACCGGCATTAGTCATTGCTTTTGCTATTTCCGGAAAGGTTACCATTGATTTTGACAAGGAACCAATCGCATTTGATAATAACGACAGGCCCGTGTATCTTCGTGAAATATGGCCATCAACGGAAGAAATCAAAAATACTGTGAAAAGAGTTGTACACCCTGAAATGTACAGAAAAGCTTATGAAAATGCGTTTGAAGGATCAACTCAATGGAAAATGCTTCCAGTTCCTGAAGGAATGCTCTTTAATTGGGACCCAAAATCCACATACATCAAAGAACCCCCTTTTTTAAAAGACATAAACAAAACAATTCCTGAACTTCAGGATATAAAAGGAGCCAGGATTCTGGCATTGTTAGGAGATAGTGTAACAACCGATCACATATCACCGGCAGGTGCAATCCCGGTTGACAGCCCGGCAGGGGCATATCTTATCGACCAGGGTTTAACTCCTTCTGAATTTAATTCGTTTGGTTCACGCCGCGGGAATCATGAAGTAATGCTGAGAGGAACATTTGGAAACATTCGCTTAAACAATAAACTTGTGCCTGGCATTGACGGCGGCTGGACGGTTTTTTTACCAGATGGTCAAAAAATGACAATATATGAAGCGGCAATGCAATACCAAAAAGAAGCTACGCCATTGCTTGTAATTGCAGGTAAAAATTACGGTACCGGCAGTTCACGCGACTGGGCCGCCAAGGGAACATATCTCCTGGGTATTAAGGCGGTAATTGCTGAAAGTTTTGAACGCATACACAGAAGCAATTTGATATGCATGGGAATACTGCCGCTCCAGTTCAAACAAGGTGAAAACCATAAATCCCTGGGCCTGGATGGGACAGAGAGTTATGAAGTAGCTGGAATAGAAAATAAATTTGAGCCGTTGAAGGAACTTAGTGTTTTTGCACAAAGAAAAGATGGCAAAAAAACTGAATTTCGGGTCATTGCAAGAATTGATTCTCCTATAGAAATAAGTTATTATAAACATGGTGGAATACTGGCTTATGTTCTGCGCAATATGAGCGACAATTATAATTGAACCTAATTATAAAACCATCAAATTTGACTCGCAATGGAGGTTTGATCATGAAAAAGTATATTTCTATTCTGTTTGTGTTCTTTAGCTTTGTCATTTTAGGAAGCTGTTCTACAAGCTACAAGGCAAAGCCTTTGTCTTTTAAAACACCCTCGTCATACAATAATGTTGTAAACATCGAGGGTGCCGAGATAGCAGCCAAAGCATTTGCGGATAGTACTGAAGCAAAAGAGGCCTTCGGGTTTGATATCATCGGCGCCGGAATGTTGCCAGTTCAGGTAGTATTTGACAACCAGGGTGACCATCTATTAGAGATCAATGGGCAGCAAACATTTCTGGAAGATAATAATGGTAATCTATGGCCTATTTTAAGTGGTAAGGTTGCATATGAAAGAGCTGCAAAATATTCGCAAACAAAGAATATTGCAAAGGAGGGAGCTTATAAAGGCTTGCTTGGTGCTGCAGCGGGTTCCATTATCGGTGCAGCCATCGGCATCGTATCGGGTTCAAATGTGGCCGAAGCAATGGGTAAAGGGGCTGCTGTTGGGGCTGCCGCCGGAGCTACCATTGGAAGCGCAACTGGATATCAATCAGATGATGCCCGTAGAAAAATTACTGATGATTTATATGAAAAGTCACTTCAAAATAAAATGGTGGAACCAAAAACCCTTGCCTATGGTATTTTGTTTTTTCCTGGAGAGGCAGGCTCGGCCAAACAGTTACGGCTTCAATTATTGGAAAAAGATACTGGCAAGATACATGTATTAAATCTTATATTTTAGCAATATTGTTGATAAACTCAGTTGATCGATTTTTTACTCGACCTGCATCAAGATCTTGGCACATTTCTTCGCAAAAAATCGCTCAACTGAGGTAATAATGGGAGGGTGTTTGCTGTCAGAAATCTATGCTGTTTGGGGTTCTTGGAAATGGAATTACATCTCTGATGTTGCTTGTACCCGTCATTAACATTATCAACCTCTCAAACCCAAGACCAAAACCACTGTGAGGAACAGTTCCAAATCTTCGGGAATCTAAATACCACCAATAATTTTCTTTTAACAGACCCGTTTCATTCATACGAGCTTCAAGCATCGACAGACGTTCTTCGCGCTGGCTTCCGCCTATTAATTCACCTATACGCGGAACAAGAACATCCATGGCCGCTACACTCTTGTTGTCATCATTCAGCCTCATATAAAAAGGTTTAATGTCTTTTGGGTAATTATAGATAACCACAGGTTTTTTAAAGAAATCTTCGGTTAGATAGCGTTCGTGTTCTGTCTGAAGATCTTTTCCAAAACTTATATCGAACTTGAAGTTTTTCCCGGATTTTCTTAAAATTTCTACGGCCTCTTCGTAAAGAATTCTTTTAAATTCAGACTGGGCAATATTTTCTAAGGCAGGTTTTAAATTTTTATCAACAAACCTTGTAAAAAGCTTCAGATCGTCAGAGCATTCTTCCAGTATATATACGGTAAGATACTTAACCATTTCTTCTGCAAGGTCTATATCCTCAAAAAGGTCGCAGAAAGCCATTTCAGGTTCGACCATCCAGAATTCGGAAACATGTCTTTTTGTGTTTGAATTTTCTGCCCTGAATGTTGGGCCGAATGTATAAACATCCCCCAGCGCTAAAGCAAACATTTCAGCGGAAAGCTGTCCTGATACCGTAAGGCTTGCCTCTGTTCCAAAAAAGTCCCTGGAATAGTCAATTTTCCCATCTTTTTTTGGCGGGTTTTCAAAATCAATTGTAGTTACCTTAAACAGTTCTCCAGCCCCCTCACAATCAGAGCCGGTTATTATTGGAGAATGAATATAGCGAAAACCTCTTTCTCTGAAAAACCTGTGAATAGCAAAAGAAAGTTCCGATCTAATGCGAAAAACAGCGCCGTATTTGTTTGTTCTTGGTCTTAAGTGGGCGATTGTTCTTAAAAATTCGTCTGTGTGACGTTTTTTCTGCAAAGGGTATGAGTCTGGCGCCAGGCTTATTACCTCTAATGCTTTTGCATTCATTTCCCATTGTTGGCCCCTTCCCTGTGACTCAATCAGGTTGCCGAAAACCGCTACGGCTGATCCGGTTGTAAGTTTTTTTATATCCTCGTAATTTTCTAAAGATTCATTGGCAACAATCTGCAGGTTTTCAAGACAGGATCCGTCATTTATTTCTATAAACGAAAAATTACTTGAATCGCGCCTGGTTCTTACCCACCCTTTAACAATAATATTATCCCGGGGCGTTTCTGATTTTAAAAGTTTATGGATTTTTATACGGTACATAGAATTTCCTAATTATAGTGCCCGAACGAAAACTATCATAGTGTTTCATTAAAAAGTTGTCATTGCGAGCGTTAGCGAAGCAATCCCGTGGTGTATAGACTTTCAGATAAATAATTTCACTGTGTTATCAGTCGTCGACGTATAACTAATACGCTTTCCTCCTTCTGGCCTTGTGAAATTAATTATCTGAAAGTCTATAGTTTGTAAGCCTTGTTGAGCGGTGCAAAAAATGAGACTATCCATTTAACAAGTTTTTTGTTGCTTTGAGTTGTCAGCTTTGTCATCGTTATATTTTTTTGAGTTCATATCGTTAATAAATTATCAGATATATAAATTCATATCATGAACATTAAATCCATTCAAGACATCCTGCCGCTAGTTGAGAGACCAAGTCGTTATTTAGGCACGGAAACAAATTGTATAAAAAAAGATGAAAGCAAAGTAAAGCTTAGTATTGCTCTTGTTTTTCCGGATCTTTACGAAATAGGAACATCTCATTTAGGGCTAATTATACTTTATCATATATTAAATAGTCATGAAGAAATAGCAGCGGAAAGGGTTTTTGTTCCAGGCACCGACATGGAGGCATATCTTAGGTCATCCAATACCCCATTAATGTCCCTGGAATCTAAAAAACCTCTTAAAGAGTTTGATATTATCGGATTCAGCCTCCTTTATGAACTGAATTATACTAATGTTCTTAACATTCTAGACCTTGCAAAAATTCCGTTTTTTTCTTCGCAAAGAGATAGTTCACATCCTCTAATAATTGCAGGTGGTCCTTGTGCCTGTAACCCTGAGCCTGTTGCCGACTTTTTTGATGCTATTGTTATAGGAGACGGTGAAAACGTAATAATGGAAATGTCTCGTTCCTGGCTTAAATGGAAAGAGGGCTTCAATGGAGAAAAAGAAGTCCTTTATAAAATCTGGTCAGATATACAGGGTGTTTATATACCGGCTTTTTTTGAACCAAAATTTGACGGATCAGGTTTTCAGATTCTTTTGCCCAGGTTTTCGAAATACCAAAAAATTAAGAAGGCTATAGTAGATGATCTTGATAAAGCACCTTTTCCTGAAGCCCCGATCATACCCTATGGCAGGCCCATACACGATCGGCTTCGTCTTGAAGTATCCAGAGGATGTACAAGGGGTTGCAGGTTTTGTCAGGCAGGGATGATATACCGTCCAGTACGGGAAAGGTCTGTGGATACAATTCTGGCTCTATCGAACAAATCAATAACAGCGACGGGTTACGAGGATATCTCTTTGTTGTCATTAAGCATTGGAGATTATATATGTATAAACCCTCTGATGGAACAGCTTATGACTTTGTGCGAGCCAAGAAATATAGCTGTTTCATTTCCTTCTCTACGGGCAGGAACATTGACGCCGGAACTCATGCAACATATTAAGCGAGTCAGAAAAACAGGTTTCACCATAGCTCCCGAAGCCGGCAGCCAAAGGCTTCGCGATGTTATTAATAAGAATATTAGAAAGAAAGATATCATTGATACAGTGAAAAACGCTTATGATTTGGGTTGGCAGGTTATAAAGCTTTATTTTATGGTTGGTCTTCCAACGGAGACAAGTGAAGATCTTAAATCAATTGTGAATCTTGTAAAAGAACTTAGAAGGATTAATACCGGCAAAGGGCGGCGCAAAAATAAAATAAACGTTAGCTTTACAACCTTTATTCCAAAACCCCACACTCCCTTTCAGTGGGCACCACAGATTTCTTTAGCTGAATCAAAGGATAGGATTGGCTGGCTGCAGAACAATCTTAAAATGTCCGGTATTAATTTTAAATGGCAAAACCCGAAGGTTAGTTTGCTTGAGGGACTTTGGGCGCGCGGCGACAGACAGCTTTCACATTTACTGGTCGCTGCACACAAGAAGGGATGTAAGTTAGATGGTTGGAGTGATTGGTTTAGATATAGCTTGTGGCAGGAGGCTGTTTGTGATGAGGGGGTGGATATAGGTTTTTATACAGGCAGGTCAAGGAATACAGACGAGCCGCTTCCATGGGACCACATCGATGTTGGGATTGAAAAAAATTATTTAATAGAAGAATGGGAAAAAGCAACAAGGGGCGAACTTACTCCAGACTGTCGTACGGGTGATTGTAATGCCTGCGGAGTATGTGATTTTAATGTTATAGAACCAAAAGTATTTGAAATGCCTGCGGAGAAATCAGCATTTGATATCGGCAGTGGTTTGTTAACTTCGGATAATATCAAGCCGATTATAAAGGGTGCGTTATTAAAAACACTCAAAGTTTCTTTTTCAAAACTCGACCAGGCAAAATATTTTGGACATCTTGAACTTGTTAATATTCTTTTGCGGGCTTTAAGGCGTGCCGGAATACCAATTAAGTTTTCAGAAGGATTTCATCCTAAACCAAAAATTTCTTTTGAAGATACTTTGCCTATAGGCCTGGAAAGTCTAAAAGAATATTTTTATCTGGTTGTTCCAGAGAATTTTAAACCACAGTCAATAATAGAAAGTTTAAATAAGCACCTTCCAGAAGGTCTTTCTGTTCACGACTGTCAAATTGTTTCAACCAAAACGGTCCATAATAATGAGAAAAAATATAATTATATTGTTACAATGGAAGAAATTTTTAATAACAAAGAGCTGGAAAATTTTTTACAAAGCCCGGAGTTCATCGTTTCTCGTATTGACAGAAAAGGGAGGTTGAAAAAGATAGACTTAAAGTATATGGTTTTAGACATAGAGTTGCTTAAGCCAGACAAATTACAGATAACACTTAGGTCGGAATCAGGTAAGACAGCAAGACCCTTAGAGGTAATTAAAGAAATTTTCAAGCTAACCGATGAAAAGGCAAAAAAAGCAAGATTTATTAAAACCTAAGTTGAGCAATTTTTTGCGAAGAAATGTGCCAAGATCTTGATGCAGCATAGCCGTTCACGGCTTGAAACTTGAAATTAGAAAGTAGAAATTTGGGAGAGATTAAAATAGAAATTGGAAATTGGAAATTGGGAAGAACAGTACAAAAACATGAAGGCCAAATTTCTAATTTCAATGTTCCGCGAACGTTTACATATTAAGAAATCAAATAGATGCATAAAAAGCTAATCATAAATGTTACAGAACATGAAACCAGAGTCGCTCTTTTTGAAGATGGAACAATTGTAGAAATTTTTATTGAGAGAGGAGACGATTCCAATATAGCGGGAAATATATATAAAGGGAGGGTGCAGAGAGTTCTGCCGGGTATGCAGGCAGCCTTTGTTGATATTGGTTTAAATCAGGCAGCTTTTATATATGTTGATGATGTAATTTGCAATGATTATAAAGAATTCGAACAAATTTTTATTAAAAACAGTGAAGTTGACCATAAAATTTCCGGCACAGGCACTGCAAATCATACCTCATCCCCTGTAGAACGGGATAGCCGTCACATTGAGGAGCTTATTACTGAGGGCCAGGAGATCATGGTTCAGGTTGCCAAGTCCCCAATTGGGACAAAGGGGCCAAGAGTAACTAATTATATTTCGCTTCCAGGCCGCTTCCTTGTTCTTATGCCGACATCTGATCATATTGGCATATCCAGGTGTATAGAAAACGAAACCGAACGAAAACGTTTAAAAAATATAGTTCTGTCCTTAAGAAAAGAACCTTATGGCTATATTGTGAGGACGGTTAGCGAGGGCATATATGAAGACAAGCTCGAAAAAGAAATGGGTTTTCTTAACAATTTGTGGGAAAGCATTCAGAGAAGATACAAGTCAGCGCCGGCGCCTTCTCTTTTACACCAGGAGCTTACCGTTAGCCTTCGAGCAGTAAGGGATCTTTTGACCAACGAAGCAGAAAAATTAATTATTGATTCTCGTTCCGGTTTTGAATCAATTCTTTCTTTTCTCGATACATTCATGCCAAGCTTAAAGGATTCTGTTGAGCTATACGAAGGTTCCGAGCCAATTTTTGATGCTTATAATTTAGAAGGCGACATATCACGTGCATTAAGAAGAAAAGTGTGGCTTAAATCTGGCGGCTATATTGTGATTGAACAAACGGAAGCCCTTGTAGCGATAGATGTAAACACCGGTCGATATGTCGGCAAGCATAATCTTGAGGAAACAATTTTAAAGACAAATTTAGAGGCCGTTAAAGAGATAGCATATCAAATACGCCTTAGAGATATAGGCGGTATAATTATAATAGATTTTATTGATGTTGAAAAAAAATCAAACCAGGAAAAAATATTTAATGCCCTTAAGAAGGCGCTAACAAAAGATAGAAGCAAGAGCCATATTCTTCCGATGTCGGAGATGGGTTTGATACAGATGACCCGCAAACGGACTAGACAGTCGCTGACAAGGATGCTTTGCGAGCCTTGTTTTTATTGCGACGGAGAGGGTTCCCTTATATCCAGACAAACAATTTGTTATAATATATACAGGGAGATACTCCGAGACGCGTCCAATATGGCGGGGGTTCAACTGACCCTAATGGTAAACTCTAAAATTGCCGATCTTTTTCTCGGCGAAGAAAATCATATAATAACCTCCTTAGAACAAACTCTTGGCAAACGGATTGTAATATACCCTAATCCTCAGTTTCATATGGAAGAATTTGATATTTTTGAAGTTCTCAAAGAATAGCAGTAAATTTTTGGTAAATTTTGGAGCTTGACAATATAAAAACATTGTGTTTTTTTTAAAATTTTATGTATTTGAGTTGCGGCTATTAAAATCGTAATTATTATTATCTTAATATGTTATATAATTAGTGCTTGGACGAAAACTCAGAACACCTGAAATTACAGTCAGTTGGATACTATTTTCAAACCGAAGATTTTTAGCAGTTAGCTTTTAGCTTAAAAAATCAAACAGATAACACATTCAGCTAAGAGCTAATAGCTAATGGCTAATAGCTTTTTCACAAATCTTCACATCGGTAAATAAGCTGAACCTATTGCCAGTATTAAAAAAAATACTTTTCGGACAGGCACTAATTACTTGCTATTTTTTTGGAGACCTTAGAAAACGTTCATTTTATTTAAAACCCTTTAAATTATGTTTTGGCCAGTTGTTGCTGATATCAGGTTGTGCCGGGCATGAAGTGATGTTTTACAGAGGTCTCAAAGGATTGAATTATGAAAAGAACTTATCAGCCAAGCAGAATTAAACGAGCCAGAACACATGGATTCTTGAAAAGAATGTCAACAAAACAGGGAAGAAGAGTTATTAACAGGCGGAGAGCGAAAGGGAGAAAGCGTTTAGTTGTTTAAAAATCGAAGGACGGCAAAGTAATCCCGCACAAATATAGGCGGGACAGTTTACGGCACGAAGAAAATGGACTTTCAAATAACTAAATCACATAATCTTTTGATATGATTGACAAGTTATTTTCGGTTACAGTGCCGCGAAGCAGCATAATATAGCTTTTTACGAAGCTGCCAAAATTAAATTTATCGATTTCGGCTACAGAGGGCAAATATTTTTTGCGCTTTTTTCCATTTACAAAGGCAGATAGAATTTTAAAACGTTCCGATTTTCTTGGAATATCAAGATGTGGAATCAAACTTCAGAACAGATATTTTATTGTTCTATTCTGTCCGGGCAGGTTTAAGAGAACACGATTGGGTGTTACTGTATCCAAAAAGGTTGGGAACGCTGTAGAACGTAACAGGATCAAACGTATTTTTCGTGAATATTTTCGGTTAAACAGGCATAAGATAACTGGTTTTTGGGATATTAATATAATTGCCAAGAAAGAAGCCGCAGGACTAACTTCAGACCTGGCGTTATTATCTCTTCAAAAAATTTTTGATAAAATATCAGTTAGTCATGATTAAAAGAATTTTTTTAATATTTATCAGGTTGTATCAATACATACTGTCTCCTGTTCTGGGTCCTTCTTGTCGTTTTTATCCCACCTGTTCTAATTATGCATATGAGGCTATTTTGCGTTATGGTCCGCTTAAAGGATTAATCTTTGCCTTAAAGAGAATTATTCGATGTCATCCTTTTAACGAGGGAGGAATTGATCCTGTTCCTTAACAAGCAAACTGTCAGCAGCCATAGATAAACGCTACTTACTTTTAATGGAGATATTTGGGTAGTTTTAGCCCCCCCATTCGGTCTTGCCTCATAAAATTATGCCCCTGTGACCACAAAAATTTTATTCAGCCCTTTATTCTTTAAAGCTTTTGATAAATGTAGCCGTTCAAAGGTTCAAAAGTTCACCGTAAACCGACAATCGTGAACTATTACGAATAGAGATGTATTTTAGACGTTAACTTTTTCCTTTTCTTTCGAAAAGGATTGTAACATTAATGTAATAGGAGATGGGCATGGATCAAGCTCGAGTATTTGTAGCTATAGCTCTTTCATTCGCAGTGTTTTTATTATGGGAAATTTTCTTTGTAGATAAACAAGTCGTCGAGACGCCAAAGCAAGACTTGCAGACAGAAACTATCTCTAAAGAAGAATTATATATAAAAGAAATAAATACTGAATCCGTCGATCATACCGCATTAATTAAAGAAGATGCACTGAAGACAATTAAACCCGCACGAGTTGTCAGGGTTAATACACCTTTATATTCTGCAATTATTTCAGAAAAAGGGGCTGTATTTAAGAGCTTTGTCTTAAATAAATACAAAGAAAGCATGGAGCCTGACTCACCTTTGCTCGAAATGATACCCCCGGAGCTACATAATGGAACCATAAAAATCAGCCTGGCTGAAAACAGCGTTCCGGCACTAAATGATGCGTTTTTTATTGCGGATATTAAAGATGACGCTATTGAGGTAAACGATAACTCAAGAGAATTATCGTTTTTTTGGAAATCTTCTAATGGAATAGTAATAGAAAAGAAGTTTATTTTTTATCCTGAAACTTACATGGTTGGCTGTAAGGTTATAATTAAAAACGGTTCAAATCAAACCATTCAGGACAACTTGATTCTATCTTTATTTAAAGCCCCTGCTGAAGATGGAAGCATGTATGGCTTCGAGGGCCCAAGCGCTTTAATAAATGATAACCTTGAGCAGGTAAAGACAGATGATATTAAAGATAAAAATATATATAATGGTGAATTAAAATGGATAGCTGTACAAGATCGATATTTTATGTCCTGTATTATACCTGAAAGCGCTGTTACGGCGAGTATGCGTCTTTTCCTTGACGAAGACAAAGTCCTGGAAAATCAGTTTGTGCAACCCGAGAGTATTATAAATCCGGGCACACAGCGCACTTTTGGGTTTCATCTGTTTATGGGGCCAAGGAGCACGAAAGTAGTGAAGGAGATTGGTTATGATCTGGATAAAGCTATAAATTTTGGTATGTTTGATTTTTTAGCTAAACCATGCCTCTGGATCATGAATTATATATACGATCATTTCATTTCAAATTACGGCATAGCTATTATTATTTTAACAGTTTTTACCAAGATCATTCTGTGGCCTCTTGGAAATAAGAGCTACAAATCAATGAACGAAATGAAGAAAATTCAACCCCTGGTAATGGAACTAAGAGAAAAATATAAGGGTGACAAGAAAAAGATGAATGAGGCAACCATGGCGTTATATAAAACATATAAGGTAAACCCCGTGGGGGGCTGCCTTCCAATGGTTTTGCAAATTCCTGTTTTCTTTGCCCTGTATCGGATGTTGTATGAAGCAATAGAGCTGAGACATGCTCCTTTTTTTGGGTGGATTAATGACTTGTCGGCACCGGATCGCCTTTTTGACTTTGGCTTTTCTATTCCTTTTATGCAGCCGCCATATGGTATTCCTGTATTGACAATTATTATGGGGGCGACGATGTTTTTACAACAGAAAATTTCACCGGCAATGGGCGATCCTTCACAGGCCAAAATTATGATGTTGATGCCGATTGTTTTCACTGTGATTTTTATAAATTTTTCTTCAGGGCTGGTTTTATACTGGCTTGTAAACAACGTCCTTTCTATCGCCCAACAATACTATACTACAACAAAAGCTGCTTAGTGATGGAGGTAATTCATGTCGCCTCGTTTGGAATTTGAAGGCAAGGATGTTGAAAAGGCATCCCAAAAAGCTTGTGAAGAATTGAAAATCCCAAAAGAAAAACTTAAATACGATGTTATTTCTTATGGAGCTACCGGTATTTTTGGTCTCGTTGGTATTAAGAAGGCAAAAATTCGTGTTACATTGCCTGATTTAACACCTGAAGATAATACCGAAGAGAGGGATTTTGAACATAATAATAAATCAAAGAAACATGTCACCGAAGTTGAACGTTCAACAGAACAAGCACGCCTTGACGATAAGGCAATCGCTTCTATACCGGATGAGTCTGTAAATTTGGGTAAAAATGTTCTTCAGCAAATAATTGATCTAATAACTATTGACGCAGAAATATCGTTTGAAAAAAAATCAGACCAAATTTTATTTTGTATAAAAGGCGGCAATGCGGCGATCCTTATTGGCAAGCAAGGACAGACTCTTGAGGCCATGCAATATCTCGTTGAAAAAATTGTCAATAAACACAGCGAACAGAGAATTCGAATTCAGATAGATATTGAAGGTTATTTGGAGAAAAGACAAAATAACCTAAAGAGGCTTGCCGGTAGGCTTGCTGAAAAAGCGAAACGTAGCGGGAAACCCATTACAATAGGACAAATGAATGCTCATGACAGAAGAATAGTTCATCTTGCTTTAAGGGATGACAGCGGCATCAGAACGCAGAGCGTGGGAGATGGTTTTTTAAAGAAATTGTTGATATTTCCCAAGAAGAAATATCCTCGGAAAAGAAAAACATAGTTGATTTTAATAATAAGAAAAACCGTAAAAGTTAACCACGGAAGGGCACGGAGTTTCACTGAAAATTAATGAAGCAAAGCTTCCGATGTTTTTTGTTTGCCGTTCTCTCAGCGGCTTTGCGGTGAATAATTTCTGTGAGTTAGCAGTGTAATTTCGTGAAAATCCGTGGTGAACTATTACGAAAAACCTGAAATTTATAATATGAACGATTCGACTATCGCCGCAGTTGCAACGCCAATAGGTGCTGGCGGCATTGGTATTATAAAAATTTCCGGTCAAAACGCTTTGCCAATAGCTTCGCATATCTTTCAAAGATCATATTCTTCGATATCCAACCCGGAAGATAAGGATTCTGCCGATATTTCTTCTTTAAAATCACACCACCTTTACCATGGTTATATTGTTGATCCTGAAAACAGGCGAGTTGTTGATGAAGTTCTACTTGCAGTTATGCTTGCTCCCCATTCATATACCAGAGAGGATGTTGTAGAAATCCAGGCCCATTCGAGCCCAGTTGTCCTTAGGTCTATTTTGGATTTAGTATTAAAATACGGTGCTACAATTGCGGGTCCCGGCGAATTTACAAAAAGGGCTTATATCAATGGTCGCATAGATTTGACACAGGCTGAGGCGGTTATAGATATAATAAATGCGAGGACAAATAAATCTTTAGAAATAGCAACCACCCTGATAAAGGGGGAGATGCAACTATGCATAGAGAGAATTAGTGATTATCTTTTTAATTTTCTTGCAGAAATAAACGCAGCCATTGATTTCCCGGAAGATGTTGAAGAAATTATTAATGTCGATAGAACAACCGATGTTTTCCAAAACAATATTATCAATACAATAAAAGAACTTATTGGGCAATATGACAATGGCCATATTCTTAGAGACGGGATAAAATTGGTTATTGTTGGAAAGCCAAATGTTGGCAAATCGAGCATTATGAACTGTTTGATAAAAAAGGAGCGCTCGATTGTTACTGCCGTGCCCGGCACGACAAGAGATTTGATTGAAGAGTCCTTTAGCTTGAGCGGTATGCCCGTTATTATAGCCGATACTGCAGGGCTTCACGATACAGATGATCCTGTTGAAGTCATAGGAATAAATAAAGCTAAAGATTATATTGATTGCTCGGATCTGATTTTGTTTATCATTGATGGTGGTTCTATTTTAACTCATGAGGACCATGAAATTTTCAAAATGATCAATACAAGGAATTCTATTCTTGTAATAAACAAGTCGGATCTGTTTTCAGATAGGCCTAAAGTCAATACGCCGGATAGCTGGAAAAAAATGCCCGGGGTAGAAATTTCAGCTCTTTATAACAGGGGCCTTGACGAGCTTAAGGATTTAATTGTAAAGATTTCGCTTAGAGAAAACAGCTTTGACCCCCAGGCTGTGATAATTCCAAACTTGAGACACAAGCTGATACTTGATCGATGTTTGGTCTCGCTTTGTTCAGCCGTTGATGGGCTTAATCGTGGATCACCTCTTGAGCTGATTGCCATTGATGTGAAGGAAGCGGTTGATTTGCTTGGTGAAATAACGGGGGGTTCAGCTAATAACGACGTTATAGATCAAATTTTTAACAGATTTTGTATTGGAAAGTAGTGTTTCACGTGAAACAATTATCAGAAGTTTGAAAACTCATTACGAGATTAACCTGACAAGTTGCTTTGAGGTAACTTCTCAATAAATCCGAGTAAATTACATGATACAAGACTCGCCCACTGATAATAAAATGTAAGAATATCTGAAACTCGCATCTAAGTGAGCCTAAAGAAAAAACAGTGGCCAATCCTTTTAATACGTATTGGTTAAGCGATAGATCGTATGTCTTAAAGATAAATTTTTTTATGCGCTGTTTTTTCTCAAAGCTTACTAAGATGCTCAAACAGTCAGCTATTTTACATTTCATCACCAGCGGACTCGTCTTTTTTATCTTTAGCCGAACTTTTTGAAAAGTTACACTTTGAGTTTTCAAATTTCTGATTATGTAGCAGATGCGTAATCATTCAATGGTTCAAGGTTTAGGGTTCTGTGTTAAGATAACCCTGAACGGCAAATAATATTTGATTGGTGATTAATTTAATAAAGCCTCATTAATGCCGATTTGTAAAGGAGACAGTTATGGATATAGATTTTACGCCTTTTTTTAAACAATACGAAGAAGTTTTAGCAATGGCCGACAAGGTGTTTGAGCGTGTAAAAAGCGAGTACCCAGAGTGCGTTAAATGTAAAACAAAGTGTTCAGATTGCTGTAACGCTCTTTTTGATCTCTATCTCATTGAGGCATTATATATAAACGATAACTTCAATAAAAAATTTAAGGGGAACGAAAGGGAACGACTTATTGAGAAGTCAAACATAGCAGACCGAACAATATATAAGCTTAAAAGAAAAGCATATAAAGACCTTGAGTCCGGAAAAGATGAGAATGAGATATTGTCTAAGATGGCGGAGGAGCGTGTAAGGTGCCCTCTTCTTAATGACGATGATATGTGTGATCTTTATGAACACAGGCCAATAACCTGCAGGCTTTATGGAATACCAATATCTATCGGCGGAGTCAGCCATACCTGCGGTCTGTCGGCTTTTGCTAAGGGCAAACAGTATCCAACAGTTAATCTGGAAAAAATACACAACAAGCTTTACGAAATATCTGTTGAATTGGTTAAAGAGATTAAGTCCAGGCATGTAAAACTGGCAGATGTTCTAGTTCCTTTATCCATGGCGCTTCTTACTATATATGATGAAGAGTATCTGGGGATTGGCGATATTAATAGAGGCGACACCAAAGATAAACGGTAAGCGTTTACGCTTCACGGTTTTATATTTTGATCAACTGTTACCCAAGTTTTGCACCCATAAAAATGCATAGATATCAAGGGATTTTACGAAAAAATAGGGTCAATATTTTTGACGAACATTTTTTCAAAATGAAAAACGGACCACGCGCTAATTAAGGTTTTGCGGATATTGCTACTGCACTGATTTTGGCATAGCGATTGCCTATCTTCTTGAAATTATAGAATATGCTGCTATAGATAGGGATGCAAAACTTAAGACCGTGAACCGTGAACCGTAAACCGTGAACGGTTACATGACGATAAACAAGAAGGAGAGGGAAATGACTAAAATATCGCCTGAAGAAGAAAAAAAAAGAAAAAAAGCTATTTTCGATAGCATGTCTCCACGAAATCAGAAACATATCCTGAAAAAGGGATATGATAAATGGAATCCTTTCCAGGAACCAAAAGATCCCATAGATATCAGAAAAGATAAAACAAAAAGAACTTCTCAAATGCTGATAAGAGAGTTCTTGCAGTCGAAAGATCAGGAAACATACAGTAATGCATTTGGAAATGGAGTGGTCGAAATTTGTCTTGGAATTATCAATGATGATGATAAATATTGGGGAATGTATGAATTTTCATGCTGGTATCGGGATCTGCAGCAAAAGGAGGGGCATAATAAATAGCTTTATACGACAACGATTTCAAGGGTTTTTGCGAGACCTTTGCATGAGCAGCAATTGAGTAAATTTCACACAAAAACCCTTGAAATTTTATTGATTTAATAAAAATTAGCCGCAAAGAGAGAAAACATCCCCACACACTTTCCATTTGCCATCTTCCATAATTAGATCAAATGTTTCATCAACTTTTTGGCTGGATTCTTTGGTAAAGAATGCGCGTAATGGGTGTTTTATTTCACAGGTTAATTTGATTTGCGCTTTGTTTTCATCTTTACTGATAGTATTGGTTTGGACATGATAAAGGTAGTTCTTAACAAAAAATGGCCTGAACCCTTCAGTTTTGGCTTTTGTTGTAACACAATAAACATAGTTATCAACAACATTAACACCGTCAACTATCAAGCTTTCTTGACAGAGCCGATCAGCCATTGAGCTATCGAGCCCAAAATATGCCTTGGTAAATTCGGTAGCAGCCTTATTGGGCGTGTCACTATTTTGCGCATAAACAAACATTACCTGTAGAAAGAATGCAATTACTATAATAAGAATCGCCCCGGTTATTATAGAGCCTTTGTTGCTATCAGCCATGTATTTCTCCTCCTTTTGAACTTTGATTCACAATGTAATCTTAAAATATAGTACTATAAAACCATTTTTAATAATTAAATAAAAATTTCTACTATCATGAATTATATTAATAGACAAGTATTTTTAATTTTAATGATTTTTCTGAATGATTTTTCTGCATTGACAAATGAAATTGCAAGGGCTATTTTAAGCCCGAATTTTTAATTCGGATAATTTTGTTGAGTTTAACTATTGTCCGAACGAAAACTAGAAAATTTTTTCAAGTTCAAGGAAGGCGCAAATTTTAACCACAGGAATACGAGGAGTATTTTGAGGATAGCGCTAAAGCTTCACTGCGTGCCAAAATTTAAGCCTGACGCAGAAATTGGGAAAATTAGCAGTTTTCGTTCAGGCACTAACTACGCATAATTTAGGGAGGATACGATGCTTGAAGTTACAGAAGCAGCTACAGTAAAAATAGCTGACTATTTTAGAGGCAGAGAGGTTGCACCTATTCGGATCTTTTTGAATGAGGGCGGTTGAGGAGGCCCTTCTTTATCAATGGCTCTGGATGAGCCCAAAGATACAGACAACATATATACTCTGAACGATTTTCAGTATGTTGTTAATAAAGATTTTATGGAGAAGGTTAAACCTATAAAGGTTGATTTTACGACATTTGGATTTAAACTTTCATCGGGAGTTGATTTTAGCTCAGGGTGCTCAAGTTGCAGCACAACAGGATCCTGCTGTTCCTGAAATACATCTGAATAAAAAAAGGGCAATATTATTTTTTTAATATCGCCCTTTTTAGATCACTTTTACCTTTTTCAAGTTTCAAGCCGTGAACGGCTACGGTTATAATAATCTAAAATGGCTTCACATAATCCTGGTATAGTAAAAGAATTTGCAACAATGTGAACGTCAAATCCAAGATTTTTCGCAGTATCAGCCGTTATAGGGCCAATGCAGGCAATGGTTATACCTTTCATCTGAGTCTCAAAAATATTGTCAGGTAAAATAGCTTTGAAGTTTTTTACAGTAGAAGAACTTGTAAATGTTATAAGATCTATTGTGTTTTCTTCAAGTCGTTTCAATAATAGATCGGCAGAATCCGGGACCTCTTTGGTATAATACGATGTTATCTCATCAACAGTTGCTCCCATCTTTGTCAGCTCAACAGGAAGGATGGGCCTTGCTTCTTTTGCCCGTGGCAGGAGTATCTTTTTCCCATTTATATCTTCATCGCTGAATGCCTCAATAATTGACTCAGCTCTGTAACTTTTGGGTACAATATCGCTTTTTAATCCAAAATTAAAAAGTTTTCTTTCAGTTGCGGGTCCTATTACCGCTGTATTTAATTTGCCTAATGCGCGCGCATCTTTACCTTTTGCAAAAAGTCGTTCGAAAAAGTAATTTACACTATTGACACTAGTAAAAACCAGCCAGTCATAGGAAGAAATATTTTCAATTGCCGCATCAAGGGGCTTCCAGTCATCAGGCGGGACTACTTTTATTGTAGGACATTCCAAGCACTCTGCCCCAAGATCTGAAAGCAGTTTTACCAGGTCACTAGCCTGTTCCCGAGCTCGGGTTACTACAATTCTTTTTCCCATCAATGGACGATTTTCAAACCAGTTCATTGTTTTTCTTAACTTAACAACATTTCCAACAACAATAATCGCCGGCGGTTTAAGACCGATACTTTTTACACGTTCATTTATATTTTCAAGGGTTCCTGTAAGAGAGAACTGTCTGGGCGTTGTCCCCCATCGAACAAGGGCAACAGGTGTATCAGAAGGCATACCATAATTAATAAGCTGACTTGTAATTTTTGGCAGGTTTTTAACTCCCATAAGAAAAACAATTGTTCCAATACCTTTTGCTAATGCTGACCAGTCGATATTAGACTCCTCTTTGGTTGGGTCCTCATGGCCGGTTACAAATGCAACTGTAGCCGTAAATTTTCTGTGAGTCAGGGGAATTCCGGCATATGCAGGAGCCGCTATTGCAGAAGTAACGCCGGGAACGACTTCAAAAGGAATGCCTTCTTCTATTAAAACTTCTGCTTCTTCTGCTCCACGTCCAAAAATAAAGGGATCGCCGCCCTTTAATCGTGTTACGATAAAACCCTTGTTAGCCTTTTCGGCTATAAGAGAATTAATTCCATCCTGGGACAGAGTATGATCTCCGCCTTTTTTCCCGACATAGATTATTTCAGCATTCTTTGAAGCGTAATTTAAAAGAACCGGTGAGGCAAGATAATCATATATTAGAACATCGGCTTGTTTAATACATTCCAGTCCTTTTACTGTAATCAATCCTGGATCGCCAGGACCCGCACCAACCAGATAGACTTTACCTTTCATAGTTTTCATTTGTTTCCGTTTTTATCTTTTCTAGTATTTTTTTGGCGCCCATAGAAAGAAGGCTATCAGCAAGTTTAACACCAATGCTTTCTGATTGCTCAACAGAGCCTGACAGGGTTTTCTTTAAAATGGTTTTTCCATCAATATCAGCAACAAGCCCGCTCAGAGTAAATATATTTTTTTCAATTTTACCATAGGCGGCTATAGGAACTTGACATCCTCCTTCCAGGCAGTTTGAAAAGGCCCGTTCACCAATAACGGCAGACCTTGTTTTTTGATGATCCAAAGCAGTAACTATTGGTTTTATTTCTGCATCGTTTTCCCTGATTTCAATACATAAAGCTCCCTGACCAACAGCCGGCAGCATTATATTTTCATCAAGATATTCGGTTATTCTGCTTTCATAATTAAGGCGTTTAACGCCGGCGGCAGCCAGGATTGTTGCATCCATATTTTCTGTTTCGAGCTTCTTTAGGCGGGTATCAAGATTGCCCCTTAAAGGCAAGATAACGAGATCTGGCCGTGCATATCGTAGTTGGGCAGAGCGGCGAAGACTGCTGGTGCCGATTCTGCTGCCGCTTATGAGTTCAGATAAGAGAAGACCATTTTTAGAAATAAGAACATCATTGGGCGTTTCGCGCTCGGGCACCGCACCTATACACAGGCCCGGGGGTATTTCTGCGGGCATGTCTTTCATGCTGTGAACAGCAAGATCTATTCGCCCATCTAAAAGAGCCTCCTCAATTTCCTTTACAAAAAGTCCCTTGCCGCCGACCATGGCAAGGGGTACGTCCAGAATTTTGTCTCCTTTTGTCTTTATAATAATGAGATCGACGGAAAGAGAAGGGTTTATAGATGTTAGAGCAGATTTTACCCAGTTTGCCTGCCAGAGAGCCAGTTTGCTCCCCCTTGTTCCTATTTTAATGCTTTTTTTCATTAAAGACCACAGCTCGAACAACTTGTTGCCGAGCATCCGCTGCATGATGAATCTGAGGCAGATGTTTTGACAGTTTCACCGCCGCCTCCCTTGCTGACAAAACCGCATTTAGATATCAGTCTGCCAACCTTCTTGCTTTTGCATGAGGGGCAAACTGGATTTTCTTTTCCAAAGACCAGGTACTCAAAGTCCTTACTACAATTATTACAATGATATTCATAAATAGGCATACTCATTTCTCCTAACTATCAAATCGAAAATTTTTAGCAGTTAGCTTTTAGCAATTAGCCTTTAGCTTAAAAAATCAAACAGATAACACATTCAGCTAAGAGCTAAGAGCTAATGGCTAATAGCTTTTTCACAAAACACAATAAGCATCAATGTTTTAAAATCAATCAGATATTTTTTCAATCACACCAGTTGCATAGGTTTTTAAGCGGCATAAGTCTACATAAGTCTATAGGTTTAAATGATTGTGGCATTTTTGCTTTGTTATCCTGAAAATTATTGAGGAAACAGAATTCTTTCAACAAGTTCGCAAAGAATATGACCCAATGTTATATGTGTTTCTTGAATTCTTGCAGTTGTGCCGGATTCAACTGAAAATACCAGATCAGCACATTCAGCCAGTTTCCCGCCGTTACCCGTCATTCCTATTGTTAAAAGTTCCATGTTTTTTGCTGTATTTATTGCTTTAATTACATTTTTTGAATTGCCGCTGGTACTGATACCAACAGCAATATCGTCTTTTTTACCCAGAGCCATTACCTGCTTGGCAAATATTTCATCAAAATGATAGTCATTGCCGATACTTGTTATTATCGATGTGTCGGTTGTCAGGGCAAGGGCAGGAAGAGGCGGGCGTTCAATTTGAAAACGGTTTACAAATTCCGCCGCAATATGCTGGGCATCTGCCGCGCTTCCACCATTGCCGAAAATAAGAATTTTGTGGCCTGAGGCGAGGCTCATGGCTATCATGTCAGCGCCTTTTATAATAAGATCTATATTGTTTTTAATAAATCTGTCTTTAACTTCTATGCTTTGTTGCAGTATGTTCAGGATAATGTCTTTCATGATGAGCTGCCCGGCAAATTATTTAATTTGTCAATAAATTCAATCGAGTCACAACCTAGATCGTTTGCTTTTTGAAACTCTTTCATGGCATTTTCATATTGATTTTGTTTAAAATAAAGCCTTCCAAGCCTATGCCTGAACAGGCCGTTATCAGGAGAAATTTCGACACTTTGCCGGCAGAATATCGTTGCAATTTCGGCGTTTTCGTCTTTAATATCAAAAAGATATCCAAGGGTTGAAAGAGAATCAGCATCATTGGGGTTAAGTTTTATGGCTTTTTTATAAGATGCAATTGCTTCACCAATCTTGTTGATTGCTTTATTGCAATCGCCGAGGCAACGAAAAGCAGCTCCTGATTCAGGCCTCAAACCAACCGCATTTTCCAGATATTTCTTGCCTTTTTCCGGTTTGCCTGACTCAAGATAAAAGTTTCCGAGTTGAAATTCCACCTCAAATACATTTTCTCCAATGTTTTCAGCTTCAAGGAAGAGTTCCAGCGCCCTCTCTTTGTTATCCATTAACAGATTTACCAATCCTGAGTTGTATAGAGCCATGACTTCATTGGAGTCAAGCCAGATAGCTGTTTCAAATTCTTCTTTTGCTTTTTCAAAAGAACCCAAAACACCATAGCAGACTCCCAGACTGTTATGAATATTCGCATTTAAAGGATCAAGCAGAAGCCCTGTTTTGAACTCATTTATTGCGCCATTAATGTCTCCTTTCTGGTACAATTTATCACCGCTAATGTTTAAACTCACGGCATCAAAGGCTACAGCGCTGTTTTGGCCAAAAAATGCAGCATGATCAAGTGCTTTCAGTGCATTATCTATCAGTTGGTGCTTATTAAAATTGGTTGTCGGATAAAATGCCATGCCTATGCTAACCGTTTCTTTGAGAAGTTCTTCAACATCTTTTTGTACTTTATGGGCAAGCTCCATACAGGAATCGTCATTTTTTTCAAAACAAAACCAGCCAAGCATATCATAGCCTATCTGACCCCACATGCCTTTCTCATTCTTACAGATTGAATCAATAATTTTGGCAAGTTTTACAAGCATCTCCGGTGCATTCTCTTTGCCGGATTTTTCGTTACTATTAAATATATTGTCAATACGGATAACCATAGCGCCGAATTTTAATGAAGAATTAACCTTGGCAAGAGCATGGTCTATAAATTCTTTGCCTGTAAGCATGCCGGGAAATTCATTTGAAAGATCAGTCTGACTTGCAGAAAATTTAGCGTCATATTTAATACCACTTTTTATGTCAGGGATTTTAGAATCTGTTTTATAGAGTAGAAATTGTCTGGCGGAATCCCTGTCAATATATAATTTTTGCTGACTTTTTGTCATTATGAGGCCTTTTTCGGCATCTTGCTTAAAGCGTTTTCAACAATCGCAAGCTCATCGTTCTTTATGGTTCTGAGATCCATTATAAAATAGTCTTCTTCTATTCTTCCTATTATAGGGGGTGTGTTTTCCCGCATGTGTTTTTCAACAGCATTAACGGACATTCCATTGATTTTGACGCCCACACATATACTGGCCAGCTCTAAAAGGGGTAGTGATCCACCACCGGCACGAGAAGAAAGCTTGAATAACTTAATAAACATGTCTGAGTTTTTTAGTTTTTTCAACATGTTTAAAAGCATTTCTCCTTTTTTTTCGATATATTCTATTGGAAGGGTTAACATTCGGAGGGTCGGAATATTTTCAATCGCCTTTTCAGGATCTCTATACAGACGAAGGGTGCTTTCAAGAGCCGCAAGGGTTAGCTTGTCTATTCGCAGCGCTCTGGTAAGAGGATTTTGTTTTATTTGATCAACGATAGTTCTTTTACCCACTATTATTCCAGCCTGCGGGCCGCCAAGAAGCTTATCTCCGCTGAAAGTTATAACATCCGCTCCTGCTGACACGGATTCCTGGACAGTGGGTTCTTTTAACAGACCATGTTTTGAAAAGTCTATAAAAGTTCCGCTGCCCAGATCTTCCATTACAGGAATCCTGTATTTTTTTCCAAGTTCAACCAGCTCCTTTAGAGAGACATCGGCAGTAAAACCAACTATACTATAATTACTTTTATGTACCTTTAATAAAAGGCAGGTATCGCTTTCAACAGCTCTTTCATAATCTCTAAGATGGGTACGATTTGTTGTTCCAACCTCCTTTAAAATCCCACCACTTTTTGCCATTACATCGGGTATTCTAAATGATCCACCGATTTCAACAAGCTCCCCTCTTGATACTATAACTTTTTTTTCTTTGGCTATTGTTTCTAAACAAAGCAGTACGGCAGCGGCATTGTTGTTTACAACCATTGCGGCTTCAGCACCGCTGATTTCACATAATATATCCTCGACTGCACTATATCGTGAACCGCGGATGCCTTTTGACAGATCAAATTCAAGGTTGGAATATCTGCCGGCTATTTCCGAAAGATTTTCAACAGCATCAGCCGGAAGCAATGACCTTCCTAAATTTGTGTGGACTATAATACCTGTTGCATTAATGGTGCGTTTAAGATTCAGTTGCATGATATTTTTTACGCTGTCTTTAATCTTTTCAAGCAGTAAGCTTAAATCCGGACTTTCATCAATTATCTCTTTGCCTCCATTAATGATATCTGTGCGAAGGTCTTCAACAACAGAACGCGCTGAACGGACAAGAACGGATTTCGGAATATTTGCAAAGAAAAGGTCATCCTTTGCATTTTCGAGAATAAAGTCAATGCCGGGAAGTCTTTGCAAAAGATTCTGTTGTTTTTTGCTTAAACTCATTATTTACCTGTAAAAAATTAGTCTAAGAAGATATTATATTAAATTTATTGTAACACTTTAGCGCTTTTAAATATTATTTTTCTGGACAGGATTTACAAGATATTCAGGATTTAAATTATTGTAGCCGTTCACGGCTTGAAACTTGAAATTGGAAATTGGGAAGAACAGTACAAAAGCATGAAGGCCAAATTTCTAATTTCTAATTTCAATGTTCCGTGAACGCTTACAAATCTTGTTTATCCTGTCAGATTCTTTTTCAAAAGGCTAAATTGTTACAATTTATTGCATATCATTTTAAAGTTAATAAGTTCAATATATTTCTTTTAATTCACACCCCTAATTCTCCTGACCACAGCGCTTCCAGAAAGAATTGCCATGGCAAAATTTCAATTAAGGAATCAGGTTTTCTTGGCTGATTTTCCAAAGAAACAATAACAGCCCGCTTAACCGCATGCTCTTCCAGAAGCGCCTTCAGACCTCTGGCATGTGTGCTATGCACTCTGTGTGATCCCTTGACTTCAACTGCCACATTCATATCGCCAAGGATAAAATCTACCTCAAACCCCGTGCTGGTCCTCCAGTATCGAATATCGAGTTCGGGATTTTTGTAAGCTTGATATGCCTTAAGTTCCATAAGAATATAATGTTCGAACGAATTGCCGAATTCAGGAGTGCCGATTCGCGGTGTCCGGCGAGCCAGATAATTGGCTATACCTACATTAAAGAGATAAAATTTTTTGTCAAAAAGTACAACCAGAGAAAAACAGCTCTTTCGCACCTGTTCCTTTAAACGTTTTGATTCAACAGCGTAAAGCTCCGCCAGATCCCTGAGGGTTTCCTTCTTAACGATATAAACTTATAAACTGAGGAACTCGCTAAGACGCCATTTCTATCGTTCCGATCGGGTCGTCATCGAAAGTAGAAATAAATAGTAAGGTTGAGTTGACATTTTATCGTATAAAGCGTAAAGTAAGTCTTATGAAAATGTCTAACAATCGTAAAGTGGAGTTGGCTGAGGATCAAACATTATGGATTTAAGCGAGTTTTTTAGCATTCAAGCAGGACTGGTAAGCAGGGTTGCGGGGCTGCGCAAACGTTTTCTTGCCGGCAAAATTAACTGGAACAAGCGGATGATGGGAATTTACGGAGCCAGGGGGACAGGGAAGACTACAATGCTTCTACAGCACCTGGCACTCCAGAACAGGCAGGAACAGGAATACCTTTATATTTCCGCCGATCATATCCGTGTGCAGGCGATAGGCCTTTATGAGATTGCTTCGTACTTCTTCCGTCTTGGTGGGAAGGTAATTATTATTGATGAGGTCCACAAATATGCCAACTGGTCTCAGGAAGTTAAAAACCTGTATGACGCTTTTACGGATACGAGGATACTTTTTTCCGGGAGTTCAACTCTTGGTCTGCAAAAAGGTAAAGCAGATCTTTCAAGACGGGCGGTTTTTTACAACCTCCCGGGACTTTCATTTCGGGAATATGTTTATCTTGCCCAGGGACTCGATTTTAAACCGGTTTCCCTTCCCGATCTTTTAAAGAGCCATACCAGCTTAGCTTCGAAAATTTTGGAAACAGGGCCAATTCTCGGGCATTTTAAGAATTACCTGGAATATGGCATCTATCCTTTTTTCCTGGAAGGTATCGAAGACTATTTTTCAAAACTTTTAAATGTTCTTGAAAAAGTACTCTATGAGGATATCCCTACAGTTACAGGAATAAAAACCGGCAATGTTCCTGTATTAAAGCGAATGTTATGGCTCATTGCCACTTTGCAGCCTTTCATACCCAATATAGAGAGAATGTCGAGGAACCTGAATATCTCCAAGGAATATGTCTATACTTATCTGCATTCTTTAGAAAGAGCAGGACTGCTTTCAGGTTTTTTGCCGGCAGAATCAGGTTATCGGCTGGTGCGCAAACCCTCTAAAATTTATATGGAAAATACTAACCTGCTTAGAGCTGTTGCCGGTGAAGTCGGCGGAAGGGACGAGGAGGCAGGTTCCAGACGCGAAACCTTTTTTGCAAACCAGCTGAAAAGTGTACGATTGGATGTTCGGATTCCAATCATGGGAGATTTTCTGGTTGAAGGGAAATATCTATTTGAAATTGGTGGAAAAGGTAAGGGAAAAAGCCAGATTGAGAGGGCCAAGAATGCATTTGTAGTGAGGGATGGAATAGAAGTCGGCTTTGATAATATAATACCCCTCTGGCTCTTCGGATTCCTCTATTGAGCTTAATAATAAGGGCAACATATTGAAAATAGGAAATAACGTTTGGTGCTCAACCTGCTCAGATATAACCGGCATCGGAAGCAAAAGCGGAAAGGTTGAAAATTTACCCTGTTAAATCTGCGTAGGCAACCATTTATCTGGGGAGGGATGCTGATTTTCAAGGGAATTTGCACGCGTTGCGGAAACCCGGTGGCCCGTGTAATAGAAAATAAGTAGAATCAGAAACTAAGGGTCAACCATAGACTTGGCCCCATTTTTTTCATTTTTTTGTTTTTTTTGCGTCCTAGTGCCTTTGCATGAGATGAATTTTATACCTAAAACAGAAAAAGAACTTCGCTGGGAAATATTTCGGGCTTTGCTTCCTTACTATGGGAAGATAGTTAGTGCCTGTCCGAAAAGTATTTTTTTTTAATGCTGGCAATAGTTTCAGCTTATTTACCGATGTGAAGATTTGTGAAAAAGCTATTAGCCATTAGCGGTTAGCTCTTAGCTAAAGGCTAACTGCTAAAAATCTTCGATTTGAGAATAGCATCCAACTGACTATAATTTCAGGTGTTTTGAGTTTTCGTCCAGCCACTAGTTACGCCTGCATTCCTGCGAAGCAAAAACGGCGATATCGTTTATATGATACGGGAAACAAAAGCCACAAAAGACCAGATGCAACTGCGCGGCTTTGAAAACGCAAAAATCAAATGCGGCGCAAGGCATTTTGGAACTCCCATAAAACGAGAAACACACGGATTTTCTGTTTACAGTACCAGCTTTAATCTGTCGAGCTGGCAGGCAGATTAACCTTAATAATTGTGTTGGAGAGATATCTAATTCCATGATATATATGATTATAGAAAATCCCTTAGTAAAATTGTTGATGATGATTTATCTGAAATTGCAAGATTATATTTGGAAGCTCAAGGTGATAGATAAAGATAGATTCACGATATCCGGCTTAGATAGAAAATATCCAGGGAGGTGTTTTAATGCTTAATCTAAAAGAACAGACCATAAAAGAACTGGATGAATTAAAGCCCGAGGCATTGGCGAAAGTATATGACCTGATAACCGAACTAAAGCGGACGAATCGGGCCAAAAAAAGCAAACCGACCGCCGCTGATTATATAAAGGTAAGGGAGGCGTTAAAACAATGCAAAGGGTCTCTATCTGAAGATATAATACTGGAAAGAGAAGACAGGATATGAATCTATTCTTTGATACCTCAGCGCTGGTAAAGTTTTTCCATGAAGAAAAAGGGACAGATATTGTTACGGATTTGATCCTTGAACAGAATAATGAAGTATGGATTTCAGAGCTGGGACGGCTGGAATTCATAAGCGCCATTTTCAGGAGGTTTCGTAACAAAGAGCTGGATGAAGGGCAATTGAACACGGCAGTCGATTCTTTTGACATGGACTTTTATTGTGATTTCAGTTCCTCTTTCAACTGAATTCGGAGCTTCCAGTGAAACCGAGGACTGATTCGCAAAAGCTGCGCCTGATGAAATGCAAGAAATAAAAATAAATACAGCCACAACTAACTCTATTCTCAGTTTTTTCATAATCAGTTGCTCCTTAAAGTAAATTTGCATGACAGCTTAACAATGAATTACTCTATTTACAATATATAATGATTGATTTTCACATCTAAAAAGGACTATAGATTAAAAAATCGCTCAATTTAGTTAACATGTTAGTTAAAAGGAGGTTAAGCTATGTCAAATAATAGAGTCAATAATTCAATTGATTTTGAAAAGGCTCTTAAAATCGGCCGTCCGCCAAACGTAGTAACGCTTTTCCCCAATTCAAAAGCATTAATCGTTAGTGGAAAGTTTATAGACAGAGCTATGATTACAAAGGGTAAAGCAATCGCAATGGCTGCTAATGGCAGAAATTATTTTGCGATACGTGGAGCTCTTAAGGCCGCTCAGCGCGCAAATTCGCCCATTATCATTGAAATCGCCAAGTCAGAAGGTGGCGCAAATGCCTATTGCGCAGTAAATTACTGGAACATTGCCAGGATTGTTGACGCTCTGTGCAATGAGCTAAATATCACGATACCGGTAGCTTTGCACGCAGATCACTATGGCATAAAAAAAGATGAAGATATTGAAGAGGCAAAAACAGAAATCCCTACGTTATTTGAAGCAGGAATTACATCTATTGCAATAGATGCTTCACACCTGCCTGATGACAAGAATCTTATTGCGAACATTGAGCTAAATCCATTTATCCCAGAATGGGCCGGCCTTGAAACAGAGGTTGGTGAAATTAAGGGCAAAGAAGGCCTTTCAACAGTGGACGAAGCTTTGTTTCTCATACAGGGCCTGAATGCCAATAATATTTTTCCTGACTGGATAGCATTAAATAATGGAACAACTCATGGTATAGAGGCAAGCGACCAGGGAATTCAAGTAAACCTGACCGCTGAAATCCACGAAGCTTTGGCAAAATACAATATGTCTGGTGCACAGCATGGAACATCCGGAAACAGCTCTGAGAGGTTGAGAGAGATAGCAGCTAAAACCAGAACCACCAAAGCAAATGTGGCTACAGCTCTTCAAATGATTTCATGGGGTCTGGAAGTTAATGATTACGGAAATGCCAGGCTTGATAATGATGGCAAGTTTATCAAGGTAAAAGGCGAAGGCGTTACTGAAAATATATGGTCTGAAATAGTTGCCTATGCAGAATCAAAAGGACTTAAAGGAGGGGATTACAAGAAGCTTAACCTTCCGTTTGAAAACAGGCTGCTCGGACAGCCCAAAGAGATAAGGGAAAGGATGTCCAAACGAGTTGAAAAATTTATATATAATATGCTTGTAAATGTGTTTAATGCACAGGATACAGCTCCCGTTGTCATCAGCTCCATACTTGATTCTGGAAGCTGCGATCCGGGCCCAAAAACAAAAAGACTTGAAGATCCAGTTGAATGGACACCGGAAAAAATTGTTAAAAAAGCAAAACCCATTATAACCGACAAAGGACCAAAGGAAAACTTTGACGATTAAGATACAGAAAAAATCTTTTTGTCATTTTTGCGGAGCAAAGCTTTCTGAAAAGCAATTACAAGGAACTATTCGCCTTTTCTGCAAAAGCTGCAATGAACCCATTTACGAAAACCCAGTACCTGCTACCTGCCTTGTTGTGGTTGATAATAAGGAAAGAATATTGCTCGTTAAAAGAAGCGTAGAGCCAAAAATTGGCTTCTGGTGTCTGCCCGGGGGGTTTATTGAGCTTGGCGAGACGCCCGAACAGGGTGCTTTAAGAGAGCTGAAAGAAGAAACCTGCCTTTCAGGTAAAATTGAAATGCTTCTTGGCGTTACAAAAAATATCAGTCCAAAATATCATAGCGTTCTTATGGTCGGTTATCTTATAAAAAATTATGATGGTATCCTTAAGCCAGGCGACGATGCATCTGATGCGGCTTATTTTAATTATAACGATCTGCCGGAAATTGCCTTTGAAAGCCATATGAGCTTTATCAGAATATATTATTCAGCCTATGCCATTTGACTGAGGATGCTGGATGAAATGCTCTGGAATATAACTGTAGCCGTTCACGGCTTGAAACTTGAAATTGGAAAGTAGAAATTAGGGAGAGATTAAATTGGAAATTAGAAATTAGAAATTGGGAAGAACAGTACAAAAGCATGAATGCCCAATTTCCAATTTCAATGTTTCGTGAACGCTTACATATAACTTAATAAAGACGTCAGAAGATAAATATGCATATACCTTCTTATAAAATACATAATGTTCTCAAAGTATTAAGCGAACAGCTCACACAAAGTAAAACTTCCGAGCAAAATAAATTTCAGGAACAAAAACCAACCATAAAAGGAATCAATAAAGCATCTGAAGGAAAACGTCAGGCAATCATCAAAAAAGTTGCTGATGAAATTTTTGATAGAGTCATTCGTTCAGGTATTCAAAAAAAAGTTGGGGGTGAAATTAGTTTTAAATTAAAAGAACCCGGCCCTGAATATACCGAAGAAGAAAAAAACGAATTCGTTTTCAATACAATTGATGATAAAGATGAAAAAATTTTCGGCAGGCTTTTAATATCAGATGGCAGCGTATTGATCAAACAGCTCGAACAAGTGGTTAAAAAAGCAGTAAAAATGTGATCCTAATATGCCCATCACCAGCTTTTTCGAACCTTTACACCACATGAATCCAGGTATGTCTTAATCTCTGAAACAGTGTATGTGCCATAATGAACCATTGACGCAATAAGCGCCGCATCGGCTTTTCCTTTAGTCAGAACTTCGTAAAGATGCTCGGGTTTTCCGGCACCCCCTGATGCGATTACAGGAATACTAACATTCTCTGAAATAAGAGAGGTCAGTTTCAGCTCATAACCATCCTGAGTTCCATCTGCATCTATAGAATTTAAACAAATCTCTCCTGCCCCAAGTTTTTGTGCTTTAACTGCCCATTTCAGAGCATCAATACCCATATACTTTCTTCCTCCATTGATTACTATTTCATAACCGGAAGGAATTTTTACACTTTCCCCAACATGTTTTACATCCATTCCAAGGACTATGCACTGGCTTCCAAAAATTTCGGCTCCTTTAGATATAATTTCAGGGTCTTTAACTGCCGCTGAATTAACACTTACTTTTTCAGCCCCAGCTAAAAGTACATTTCTCATGTCATCTACGTCACGTATTCCTCCGCCTACTGAGAAAGGTATAAATATTGTCTCAGCCACATGTCTTACCACATCAATCATGATATTTCTTTTTTCGTGAGATGCGGTAATATCGTAAAAAACAAGTTCGTCCGCGCCAGCTTCATAGTAGAAAGAAGCCATTTCAACGGGATTTCCAATATCCACATTATTCTCAAAACGTATGCCTTTTGTTGTTCTTCCTTCACGAACGTCAAGGCATGGGATTATGCGCTTACTTAACATATCCTTTTCCTGCAGAATTATATAACCTATTGGGTGGACGAAAACTCAAAACACCTGAAATTATAGACAGTTGGATGCTATTCTCAAATCAAAGATTTTTAGCAGTTAGCTTTTAGCAGTTAGCCTTTAGCTAAGAGCTAACCGCTAATGGCTAATAGCTTTTTCACAAATCTTCACATCGGTAAATAAGCTGAAACTTTTGCCAGCATTAAAAAAATACTTTTCGGACAGACACTAACCATAATTCCACATGCAGAAATTCTTCAGTAAAGACAGCCCGGGTCTACCGCTTTTTTCAGGATGAAACTGGGTGGCAATTATATTATTGAATCCAATAACCGATGCAAAAGAAATTCCGTAATCTGTTGTACCCAGAATATGTTCTGAATCGTTCGGATTCGGATAGTATCCATGAACAAAGTAGAATTCATCATCCTCATGCAAATCCGAAAGAACCGGATGTTTTTTAATGTTTTCCAGGCCGTTCCACCCCATGTGAGGAATTTTTAACCGGCTGCCATCTTTGGATTTAATATCTGGCGGAAATGCCTTAACAAATCCATCTATTATCTTAAGACAAGGTGTTTCATTTTCTTCGCTATATTCCATGATTATCTGAGTGCCGAGACATATGCCAAGCATTGGCTTGCCGTTAATAACTGCCTGTTTTATAACTGAATCCAGTCCAAGACGTTTCAAACTATTCATAGCAGCGCCAGCGGCACCGACTCCGGGGAATATTATCCGCTCCGAACTGTTTATTGTTTTTATGTTATTTGTAACAATGCACTTAAAACCTAAATATGAAACAGCCCGTTCCACACTTGCAAGGTTGCCCGCATCATAGTCTATAATAGCAATCATATTAATGGACACTCGCTCCCATTATATTTTTAGTGGCTGAACCAATACCTTTTCTTTTGGCTTCTTCCCATAATTCATTCATTTCACCCTGAGAAACAGATTCTATTTTTCTGCCGCTTTTTAATATAACTTTCTCTATATATTTAAAACGATTTTCAAATTTTTTAATGGAATCTGTCAGAGCATTTTCAGGATGAATGCGCGCAAATCTGGCTACATTTACAAGGGTAAATATAACATCTCCAATTTCTATTGCCAGACTTTCTTGATTTTCACTTGATTCATTTAATTCGGTCTTTAATTCAGAGCATTCTTCCTCAACTTTCTGCATAACATCTGAAATATTATCCCAGTCAAATCCCACCCTTGCTGCACGCTCTGAAATCCTGTAGGCACGCCTCAAAGCGGGAAGACCTGAAGGGATAGAATCCAATATCGATTTATTTTCACTATGTGTTTTTTCATTCATCTTAATCTGGTGCCACTGTTTTCTTAAATCATCAGGGCGGCTGACCTTACTATCACCAAAAACATGAGGATGACGACGTATCATTTTTTCTTTATTTACAGAAGCAGCGTCTTCTATATTAAAAGAGCCCATCTCCTGAAACAGTTTGGCTATAAATAGAATATGAAACAAAACATCTCCCAGTTCTTCGCAGATATCATCGGTATTTCCTGATTCAATTGCTTCTAAAAGCTCATATATCTCTTCTACAAGATAAACCGACATGGAACGGGGTGTCTGCTTTTTATCCCATGGGCATCCGTTTTCCCCTCTTAAAACGTCAATAAGTTTATTTAAAGCATTTATTCCCAAACTTATCCCTTAAAACTTTTAATAAATAGGTAAGCGTTCACGGAACGTTGAAATTAGAAATTGGAAATTTGGCCTTCATGCTTTTGTACTGTTCTTCCCAATTTCTATTTTAATCTCTCCCTAATTTCTACTTTCCAATTTCAAGTTTCAAGCCGTGAACAGCTACATAAATAGATGGGTGCGAAACTTGGAAAGGATTATATAATTAGGGGGGATAGTTAGCTTTTCTTCCAGGCCTTTTTTAATTCCTCAATTTTAGATACAAACTGATGTTTCATGTCTTTAGGAATTACTTTAGCCATCTTTTCAGAAATAAATGAAACATGGGGGGAAAGCATAGAGTCTTTGACTATCGGTGCCCCCTTTGGGAGGAAGGCGGTAAGAGCTATAAACAAAACAGAAACGATTAATGTTGCCTTAATTATCCCAAATCCAGCTCCGCAGATACGATCAATCCAGCCTAAAAATGCAATATTTAGAATATACTTGATTACTACACCAATAATGCTGATAATAAGGAAAACTCCGCAAAAAACAATCAAAAAGCTAATTATATAAAGGTACGATTTGTCTGAAATCCATCCTGATAGTGGACTTGCAACTTCCAAGTAATAAGTATAAGCTGCATAGAATCCTCCTAAAACACCAATTATCGAAGACATTTCCTTGATAAACCCTCTAAAAAAACCCCTTATCAGGCAAAATCCAAAAACAATTACAATCAAAATATCAAACTGATTCATAGCGTCCCTTTAAAGTAAGCTCTTAATTGGTACAACAAAAAGACAACCATTTAACCTGACTCCTAAACTAGAAATTAAGCTTTTTGTCAAAAATATTGCTCCATAATTGACTATTATTAACGAGGCCTGTAATTAAATTAACAAAGCGGATTTTATGAGTCAAGGTGTTTTTATTTGAACCTAAGTTGAGCGATTTTTTGCGAAGAAATGTGCTAAGATCTTGATGCAGCAAGGACTTGCGAAAAGCGTAGGCATACCAATGGATATGTCGAGACTTTTCGCAAGTCCTTGCTGCGCAAGACATTGTGGTGCAGGTCGAGTAAAAAACAGCTCAACTTAGGTTGAAGGCTTTAGTCATAAAATGCAGTTTGCATTATCTAAAAAAGTTATGATATGTTATAAGCGCTATGGATGAAAACTCAATCAATAAGCAGATAAAACTGACTTTCTCAGATATAGATCTGACAAAACAGCTTTTCGGCGAACATAACGATAATCTTCAAAAAATTGCAGAAGCAATAGGCATAACTATCCACGCAAGAGGCAGCACTGTTATTATTCAGGGCGACAGCATTGCAACAAACCTGGCCAAAAACATACTAAATCAGCTTTACGGTCTTTTAAAGGAAAAACTTCCTGTCTATCCCAGCGATATTGATTATGCGGTAAGGGCTCTTTGTTCTGATGATAATATCAAGCTTAAAGATATCTTTCTGGATAAAGTGTTCATTGCATCAAAAAAACGCTTTATTACACCCAAAAATCGCTCTCAAAAAGAATATATTGATGCTATCCGCAATTATGATATGGTTTTTGGAATAGGGCCTGCTGGAACAGGCAAAACATATTTGGCTATGGCTATGGCTGTTTCAGCTCTTTCAAAAAAACAGATAAACCGAATAATTCTCACGAGGCCGGCAGTTGAGGCTGGCGAGACTCTGGGTTTTTTGCCCGGGGACCTGACGGAAAAGGTTGATCCGTATCTAAGACCTCTTTATGATGCGCTTCACGATATGATGCGCTTTGAAAAGGTTTCCAATCTCATGCATCAAGGAGTTATAGAAGTAGCACCCCTTGCTTTTATGCGTGGAAGAACCTTAAATGACGCCTTTATTATTTTAGATGAGGCGCAAAATACAACGTCTGAACAGATGAAGATGTTCCTGACCCGAATAGGTTTTAACTCCAAGACCGTAATAACCGGCGATATCACCCAGACAGATCTTCCGGTTAATAAATCTTCCGGACTCATAGAAACAAAAAATATTTTACAGGGAATAGATGGAATAAAGTTCGTTTTTTTTTCAAAAACAGATGTGGTTAGGCATAAATTAGTTCAGAAAATTATCAATGCGTATGAAGAGCTGGAAGCAAGTAAAAAAAATATTGATAGTTGAAAATATATCTTTTATATATGTATCACAAATTCGTAACAGCTTTTTTAAAAATATATCCGCTCAACCGGTTTGTTTCACAAAGCTAAATGTTACGTAACCGTGAACGGTTACTTATTTTGTTTACCACACATATGTTTTATGCGCAAAGCCTATAACTTCCTTTCCGTATTAGTTTATTCATAAACACAATAAATCCCATATGAATTTAGAAAAAAATAATAAAGCAATTAGAAATTTTTTTGCCTCAAGCAAACCTATTAGATGGTTCATTCTAATAGGTTTTACCATAATATTTACCATTATCCTTTATCCAACTCTTATAATAACAAAACATTCCTATAAGTTAGGAGATGTTGCTGAAAGAGATATTAAAGCACCAAAAGATTTTCTTATCGAAGATGAAGAAGCTACAGAGGAAAACCGTAAAAAAGCCGCTGAAGAGGTTTTAACTGTTTACGATAACAATGCGTCTCTTAGCGTAAAACTTGGCCAAAACGTAAAACAATCTTTTGCTGAAATAGCCGATATTTTCGAAGCATATAAAGAAAGTCAAGGCAATGCTTCATCAAATGAAAAATTAAAAATCAATTCAGATGAAACAAATAAAGAGATCATACCGTTATTATTGAATGAAAAACTCTGGCAGCTCAAAGATAGCTTTGAGGAAAAAATCGGCTTCACGGTAAGTGATGATGCATATAAAATTCTTATAGAAGAAAAGTTTTCAAGCAATATCGCCCATCTTATTTCCAGGATTCTAACAGAAATAATAAATAATGGAGTTGTAATTAACAAAGATATTCTTCTTAAAGAATCAGACAAAGGGATAATATTAAGGGATGTTGAAACAAAAACTGAAAAAATTATCTATAATCATAAATTATTTTATGGCACTGACCAGGCAAAAACAATGGTAAGAATTATCGGTCAGCCCATGCTCAAAGATATGAACTACAATTCGGTCAATCTTATTGTAGATTTTGTCCAAAAGCTGATACAGCCAAATATAACTCTAAACACAAATGAAACCGAAGAACGAAAAAAAAGAGCTGTTACGGAAATCAAGCCAGTTCTTTACAAAATAAAAACAGGGGAAATGCTCCTTCGCGAAGGCGAAATAATAACCAAAGTTCAGCTTTTAAAGCTCAAAAATCTGCAGGCCCAGACAAAAAAAGAACATATACTGGCAATTAGTATCGGTGCAGCTATGATAATACTGTGCCTGCTTGTCTTGACTTATATTCTTCACATTAATCATAACAGCCGGTTTGCACGTAATCATAATAAAAACCTGATGGTTATGGCTTGTATGCTTATAATCATTTTATTGTTTGCCAGAGTATCTACACCATTGTCTGAAGCACTGACCCAAAATTCGACTTTTGGAATTTCTCCTTCATCAATTATTTTCGGTATTCCTATTGCCTCTGGCGCTATGATCATATGCTTGTTTCTTGGTCTTGATATAGCAATACCCTTTGCCTTGCTGACCGCTGCATGCACAGCAGTAATTTTTCAAAACAGGTTTGAATTTTTCATTTATTTCTTGCTTAACAGCTCAATGGCAGCTTACTGGTTACAGAATTGCAGGGAACGCAAAGTATTTATTAAGGCTGGATTAAAAATAGGATTACTAAATGTGGTGCTTTCAACTGCAATTGCTGTCTATATTTCAGGCTTTTTAGGCTTCAAAATATTAGAGGTCTGGGCTTTTGCCTTTATGGGTGGTATCGTAGCCGGAATCGTTACAACGGGCATTGCCCCTATTGTAGAAATAGCATTTGGTTATACAACAGATATTACGCTTCTTGAACTTGCAAATCTCGAAAGGCCGATTCTTCGCCGGCTAATGATAGAGGCTCCCGGCACCTATCACCATTCTGTTATTGTGGGCAACATGGTTGAAGCTGCAGCGACTGAAATTGGTGCAAATCCATTGCTTGCTAAAGCTTGCGGCTATTATCACGATATTGGCAAGATAAAGAAGCCTTTGTATTTTATCGAAAACCAGAAAAACGGGAAAAACAAACACAACAAACTTGCTCCTTCCATGTCAAAACATATATTAGTTGCTCATGTGAAAGAAGGTGTTGAGATGGCGAGACAAAATAAACTTGGCCAAGCCATAATCGACACTATAAGGCAACACCATGGTACAAGCCTGATCAGCTACTTTTACGAAAAAGCAAAGAAACAAAAGGGAGAGGATGCTGTAGAGATAGACAATTTCAGATACCCCGGCCCAAAACCTCAGACCAAGGAAGCAGGGCTTGTCATGCTTGCAGATGTTGTTGAAGCTGCCTCAAGAACTCTCGATAATCCCACGCCATCAAGGATTCAGGGACTCGTGCAAAATCTTATAAACAAAATTTTTTCTGATGGGCAGATTGATAACTGCGAATTAACATTAAAGGATTTGCATAAAATAGCGAAAACTTTTAATAGAATATTAAGCGGAACACATCACTACCGCATAGATTATCCTGAAAAATCCTCTTTTATCAATGGAAAGGTTAAAGATGAAAGTCCTGATAGACAACAGGCAAAAAAAACACAAAATTTCTCCGGAAATGATACAGAAGAAAGCCCAGGCCATCTTAAACGCCTTGGACTGTCCTGATGGAGAACTTTCCATCCTGATCGTTAATGATCCCCTGATAGAGGCTCTAAACAAACAATATTTCAATCGATACGGCCCTACCAATGTTATAGCCTTCCCCATGCGGGAGGGCAAATTTGCAAACATCTCGCCTCAATTGTTGGGCGATGTGGTTATATCTGTTGAAACCGCTTATCAAGAAGGAGTAAATGCGGGAATCAGTATGGAAGAACGTTTTATACAGCTTTTGATTCACGGAATTCTTCACCTGTTTGGCTATGATCATGAAACAACAGAGCAAGAAGCCCTTAAGATGGAAAAAAAGAGCAAAGAACTTATGAAATTGATAGAAAAAATATAACCTATGCGGTTAGGCTGAGGGCTATGCATGTTTAAAGTGGGCTATATTCACCGCAGGGCCGCGGAGAACGCAAAGATTGATTATTTTATTATTTTCCGTTGAGATAGACGGAAAACAATAAACTCAAGCACAAGCCTTACGGTGTATAAACGAACGCCGGAGAATATTCGATCTTCTGGTATTCTTAAGTATCGCGAAGCGATGGAGATCATTTCTTTTCTGCCCTCTCAGCAGAAAAGAAATAATATTTTTCCTCTGCGACCTCTGCGCCTTGAGCGAAGCGGGCAGTAAAAAAGTAATTGAAATTACAAGATAAAATATAACTGGATAGTATGGGAGGTTCAATAATGGCAGGACTAGCTGTAAATGTTGATCACGTTGCTACTTTAAGAGAAGCCAGGAAAGTCAGCTACCCGGAACCTGTGGCGGCCGCTGTGCTGGCTGAACTGGCCGGAGCGGATGGAATTGTTGTTCATTTGAGGAAAGACAGGCGCCACATACAGGACCGGGATGTCAGGATTTTGCGAAAAGTTGTTCAGACAAAACTTATCCTTGAAATGGCTTCAACTTCTGAAATGGTTGGAATAGCTCTTGATATAAAGCCTGATCTTGTAACGCTCGTACCTGAAAAGAAGGAAGAGCTTACAACCGAAGGTGGACTGGATCTCTTTGTCCACAAAAACTCAGTTGCTGAAACCGTTGGCTCACTCCAAGACAATGGTATTCCTGTAAGTATTTTCATAGATCCAGCACCTGAACAAATCAAACTCGCACATAAGATAAATGCCTCAACTGTTGAAATTCATACAGGAACTTTTTGTGACGCAACAACACCCCAAAAAAGGGATCAAGCTTTTGACAAAATTGTTGATGCTGTTAAACTAGCCCACAAACTGAAGCTAAAGATAAATGCCGGTCATGGGATATGTTACAATACCATAAAGGCTTTCAAGGGCCTGCATGAAATTGATGAATTCAGCATAGGCCACAGCATAGTCTCAAGAGCTGTGCTTGTTGGAATGGATAGAGCTGTCAAAGAAATGTCGGCGCTTATTAAAGAGCTTTGAGCTACTCAGTCTAAAACCTGAGTTTTTAACCTATGGAGCACAACATGTATCTTGTAACTGCTGGTGAAATGCAGGAAATGGATAGACAGACCATTGAATCATATGGTCTTCCCGGCAGAGTCCTTATGGAAAATGCTGGTCTGGGTGCAACACGAATACTATTAAAAAAATTCAAAGCTCTTATTAACAAAAAGGTCGGCATTGTAGCCGGACGCGGGAATAACGGCGGAGACGGTTTTGTAATGGCCCGATATCTTTCTCAAAAAGGCGTAAGCGTAACTGTATATCTTCTTGCCGAAAAATCTGTGGTTAAAGGTGATGCTGCTGAAAACTTAAACATCTTAGCCCCGCTCAACATTCCCGTAATAGAAATGCCGGACCAAAAATCGTTTTCTAAGCACAAAACTTCTATGCTTCATCAGGATATATGGATTGATGCCATATTAGGGACCGGACTAAAATCGGATGTCAAAGGATATTTCCGAAAAATTATCGAGTTTATTAACAGCATAGAGAAACCTGTTTTTGCAGTAGATATACCCTCCGGGCTTAATGCAGACACAGGGCGGCCTTGCGGTACCTGCATCCAGGCACATACAACAGCGACCTTTGCATTTGCCAAAACAGGCCATTTAATTTTTCCCGGAGCAACTTATACCGGAAATCTCGAAATAGTAGATATTGGCATACCTAACTATATTATTGAAAATGTTGGGCCCAGACAATTCCTTCTTACATCTGAGCTGGTCAGGGATGCGCTGCAAAAAAGATCACCTGAAGCCCATAAAGGCAATGCAGGCCATCTCTTAATTATTGCAGGTTCGACCGGCAAAACCGGCGCAGCAGCTATGACGGCAATATCGGCAATGCGTTCAGGCGCAGGACTTGTAACTCTCGGAATACCAAAAAGTTTAAACCCTGTTTTAGAAAGCCAGGTTCTTGAGGTAATGACGAGTCCTCTTCCGGAAGCCGAAGGCGGCATACTTGATGAATCATCATTTAACGAAATTATGGATCTGATTGCCGGCAAAAAGTGCCTTGCTGTTGGGCCGGGGCTTGGAACTGCTTCCGGCACTAAAAATCTTGTTATTCGGATTATTCAGGAATGCGGTCTGCCGATTATAATTGATGCGGACGGTTTAAATAACCTTATTGATAACATCAATATACTAAAAAACTTGAAGCACCAGATTATATTGACCCCGCATCCTGGAGAAATGTCAAGATTAATAGGCAGGCCTGTAAGCTTTATTCAGAATGATCGGATAAATTGTGCCAGGAATTTTGCAAAAAAATTTAAAGTTCATGTTGTTCTTAAAGGAGCAAGAACTGTAATCGCTCACCCTGATGGAAAAGTTTTTATCAACCCCACCGGCAATCCGGGAATGGCTTCCGGCGGCATGGGGGATGTGCTAACCGGAATTATTGCAGGCTTTGTTGCACAGGGTTATTCTCCTGAATCAGCCACTCATGCGGGCGTCTATTTACACGGAGCTGCCGCTGATACACTGCAAAAAAATATGTCTCCCTTTGGTTTTCTGGCAACGGAAGTTATGAGCGCCATACCAGGGCAGATACAACATTTTATTAATGATTAACAAACAAGTCCAAATAATAACCAATTCTCTTGATGAAACCCGGGCTCTTGGGGAAAAAACAGGAAAACACCTTGATCCAGAAACCGTTTTGGCCTTAACCGGCGACCTTGGAAGCGGAAAAACTACATTTGTTCAAGGTTTAGCTAAAGGTCTTGATGTCCCGGATGATTATTACATAACAAGCCCAACCTACACTTTGATAAACGAATATCCCGGTCGATATCATTTATTTCATGTTGATCTTTATCGCATAGAAAATTATGCTGATTTTGATGATATCGGCCTTTACGAAATACTCCGCAGTGACGGAGTCGTAGCTATCGAATGGGCAGATAAACTTCCGAAAAATCTTCTTCCGGAATATTTGGCAATTCATATAGAGATATTGAATAATAAATCACGAAAAATTAGCATGACTGCGCATGGAGTTAGAGGGGAAAATCTGATAAAAAAATTACGCAACCGTTCACGGCTTGAAACTTGAAATTGGAAAGTAGAAATTGGGGAGAGATGAAATAGAAATTGGAAATTGGGAAGAACAGTACAAAAGCATGAAGGCCAAATTTCTAATTTCAATGTTCCGTGAACGCTTACAAAATTAAAAATAGTTCTAAGTACAGATATTGTTAAATAGTTGAGTGAGAAAATAATTGTATACAATTCAACATGTTAGGATTTCAATGAATATTGACTATACAATTCCTGGACAAAGTCTATTTGTTTATATAATAACAACCACTTGACCACTCCACGAATAGACCACTTGACGATATCTTTAAGGAGAAAACATGGGATTAATTGTTCAAAAATATGGCGGCACTTCTGTAGCTGATATCAAGCGAATACGTGATGTCGCAAAACGAGTTGCAAAAACCTTTGACAAGGGAAATAATGTAGTTGTAGTCCTTTCGGCCATGGCCGGCGTCACAGACGGTCTTCTCGATATGGCCGGCCGGATTACCGACTCTCCCGAAAAGCGTGAGCTTGATGTTCTGCTTGCCACAGGAGAACAGACAACCGCAGCCCTTCTTGCCATAACATTAAAATCGATAAACTACCCTGCAGAATCATTGCTGGGATATCAGGCAGAAGTTTTAACAAACCGCAATTTTGGTAGTGCGCGTATTGTTGATATAGGAGCCAGCCGTATAAAAGAACTTATTGAAAAAAATAACATAGTGGTTGTTGCCGGATTCCAGGGTTGCGACCCTGATGGAAACATCACGACTCTTGGACGCGGAGGCTCGGATACATCTGCTGTAGCAATAGCCACAGCAATAAAGGCTGATCTATGTGAAATTTATACTGATGTTGACGGAATTTATACTGCAGATCCAAATATTTGCAAGAAAGCAAGAAAACTTGATAAAATATCCTATGACGAAACGCTGGAGATGTCGAGCCTTGGAGCCAAGGTTCTGCAGATTCGTTCGGTTGAATTTGCAAAAAAATATAATGTCCCAGTGCATGTTAGATCATCTTTCAGTGAGGAGGAGGGAACTATGGTTGTTAATGAAGATTCTGATATGGAACATCTTGTAGTATCAGGCATAACCTGTAATAAAAATGAAGCACGTATAACCCTGAAAAAAGTTCCCGATCAGCCGGGTATCGCAGCAAAAATTTTTTCTCCCCTTGCAGAGTCAGGCATTCTTGTTGACATGATAATTCAAAATACCAGGGCAGGAGGTTTGACCGATCTTACCTTCACGGTTACAAAAACTGACTTCAACAAGGCGCTGGAAATATCAAAAAAAATAGCCAAAAAAATTAAAGCAGAAGAGGTATTGTCAGCCGAAAATATCGCAAAAATATCTGTTACCGGTGTTGGCATGAAGAGTCACTCAGGAGTGGCCGCAAAAATGTTTTCTACTCTTGCCCGTGAAAATATTAATATTAGACTGATAAGCACTTCAGAAATCAGGATATCCTGTGTAATTGAAGAAAAGTATGCGGAACTGGCGGTTCGTGTCCTTCACTCAGCTTTTGGATTGGATAGGGAGTGAAGGGCTTCCTCTATATCTTCAGCAATATGAATAGCTGCTTCTTTAGGATTTTTTGCATCTCTTATGGGCCTGCCGATTATCAAATAATCTGATCCATTCTCAATTGCCTGGGCCGGAGTAGTTATGCGCTGCTGATCATCTTTGTTCATACCTTCCCAAAATGGTCGTATGCCTGGCGTTAATGCAACAAAACCTTCACCAAAATTTTCCTTTATCATTTTTACTTCAAGACCAGAGCATACGACTCCAATACAGCCGGCTTCCATAGCCATCTGTGCTCTTTTCATTACCAGCAGGGATATATTTGAAGAAAATTCAGGACAAAAGCCGGCAGCATCAATATCTTCTCCTGATACGCTTGTTAAAACAGTAACACCAACCACACTTACTTTCCCGCGGCTTCCAGCAACAGCCGCTTCAAGCATTTCTTTATTTTCTCCACAATGAACAGTTGCAAAATCAACACCTAAATCAGCTATGCTTGCCATAGCACGCGAAACAGTCACAGGAATATCATGGAGTTTAAGATCCAGAAAGATTTTAGCTGTTCCTAACTTTTTTATAATCTTAATGATTTCAGGCCCGGAGCTTATAAACAGCTCAAGCCCTACCTTGAACATGCCAACATATTCTGAAAGAAGCGCAACATATTGCTCCGCTTCCTTTAAAGAAGGTACATCCAGAGAAAAAACAATATAATCTTTTGCCGCTCTCATAAATATCAGTCCCCGAAAGTCTTTTCTTTTATAACATATTGTAATAATATAGTTTAAGTGACGGTTCATCCAATGAGAACCCATTGAAATATAAGGTATCATGTCAATAGCATTTCAAATGATTTACATCAATACTAAGCTGTGCTATTATAAAATTGTTTTTTAAATATATTTTTGGCGCAATTTGAAACGCTAAGGGTTCTCTCAAAAATAAATTTACATTTTCAGGTGTCGAGGCGTCCGCATGGCAAGGCGCGAGGAGGGCGAATAGCGGGCTATTTAACCGACGAGCAACGCAGTCATGCGGAATGGATCGGCGCATCAAAATGTGAATTTATTTTTGAGTGAGCCCTAAGGAACGGGGAAACAAAGAGGTCTCTATGATTGTAACTGTAACCTTAAATCCCGCCTTTGATCATCTTCTATTTTTTTCCGAAATCTCTATGGGAAAACTGAATCGGGCTGTATCGACCTTGAGAATGCCTGGAGGGAAAGGCATCAATGTTGCCGGCTCCCTGGCGGTCTTAGGAGATGAAGTTGTAGCCACTGGCTTTCTAGGTGGTCAGGGCAGCCGAGCGTTCGAGGGATCTTTAAGAAAGATTGGAGTAACCACCAGCTTCACTTACATAGACCAAGAGATCAGAACGGACTTTTATATTATTGAAGATAAAAAAAACAGGCAGTCTCTGTTTATAGAAAAAAGCTCTCACATAGAACCACGTTATCTTAACAGCTTCAAAGCAAATTTCAAAAGACTGCTTCACTCCGCGAAACTCGTAGAAATTGGAGGAAGCCTTCCTAAAGGAATTACCCCAAACTTTATTAATGAACTTATTCTTTCCGCTAACAAGAAGAAAGTAAAAGTAGTTCTTAATCTTCAAGAATCGATTCTCAAAGAATGCCTGGCCGGCACTTCCCTTTTTATTGTTTGTCCGGACTTGAGAGAAACTTGTTATATCTTTGGAGAAGATATATGTAGTCCGGCATCACGTTCCAAAGCAGTCCAATGGTTACTTAATAAAGGCGCGGAAATAGTTATATTAAAGTACGGGGATCTATGTTATTTTGTAGCAAAAAAAGATGAAGCATGGGAAGGAGAAATTAAAATTGAAGGATCTAATGTTATCATGCTGGGAGTTCGAGATGGAATGCTCGCCGGCTTTATTCATAATTACTTGAAGACAAATGATATTGGAGAAGCTCTCAAATTTGGCTTGGGAGCTGCACTTTCTACAGCTCTGAACAAAATGAACTATATACATTCTAAGAAGCAAGCTGAAGAGCTTTGTGTCATGGCAAAAGTAAGGAAGATCGCCTAAGATGAAAAAAGTAAAGGACTTTATAACAAGAGACCTTACTTCAGTTACAGAAGATACTCCGCTCAAGGAAGTAGCAGAATTACTTTCCATCCGCGAGCTTATCGGTATCCCGGTAGTAAATAAAAAAAACGAGGTCACTGGTTGGATCTCAGAAACAGATATTATTACCTCCATCTTTCCTGAAAAAGTAAAAATCGAAAACCCGGATGTGATTCATCTCATGAACATTTCTCAAGTCGTTAAGAAGTTAACGCAGGTCGGTCAGGCGATGGTTAGAGATTATATGATCAAAGATGTATATTTCGTCGAGGAAGATACCCCTGCTTCTAATGTAGTCGAGTTAATGCTTCATAAAGACTTCAAACGCGTGCCAGTTGTTAGAAATAAACGTCTGGTAGGCATAGTCGACCGGTCAAGCTTATCCCGCATATTACTTGAAGAAGGTTCTATTGATTAACTATGTGGATCGAACAGCTTTTAACAACATTTAAACAGGATGTTTTCCTTTTAGCTTCAGGCCTTCTTATAATAGGTTTTATTTTCGGCCGGCTGATAAACATGGTCAAACTTCCCAGGGTTACAGGTTATATTATAGCCGGCATCATTTTTGGCCCCTCCTTATTAAACATATTTAGTAAAAATGACTTGTCTCAATTTGATTTTATCCCTCAGCTTGCCTTGGGAATCATTGCCTTAACCATCGGAGCTGGATTAAGCTTTGGTCTTGTAAAAAGGCTCGGTTTTCGTTTTATCCTCATTACCATTTCACAGGCAATGGGAGCATTTCTCTTGGTTTTTGTTTTTCTTTATCTTTTTAAGATGCCTCTGGGTGCCGCTCTCCCATTGGCCGCTATCGCCACCGCAACCGCACCTGCAGCTACAGTGGCAATTATAAGAGAATACCATGCTCAGGGGCCTTTAACCGAAACAACTTTAGCTGTGGTTGCTCTGGACGATGCGATTGCTATCATTCTCTTTGGCCTGGTTTTGACTTTTGACCTCACGCAGCTATCAACTTTTGGCGAGACTGCTTTTCGGTCCTTAGCTGCCTCTTTCATGGAAATTTTAGTAGCACTGGTTATCGGAGTTATACTTGGTCTGGTAACCCACTTTCTTATTAAGATCACCAAAGAAGTTACTGATAGTCTTATTATTATTTTAGCAATAGTTTTGTTAGGAATCGGATTAGCCTCTATCTCGCATACTTCGGCTCTTCTGACTAATATGTTTTTGGGTTTAACCCTTGTAAATATCTCCTCAAGAAACAGTGATATTGTTACTAATCTGGAGAGGCTGACCCCGCCCATCTATTGTTTTTTCTTTGTATTGGCTGGTGCGCACTTGAACCTGAAAATATTTACGACCCTGGGACCAACCATGATTACCTGGGGAATTATTTTTGTATTCGCGCGTATTATAGGAAAAATCGTTGGAACTTATGTGGGAGGGGCTCTTTCCGGTGCATCTGAAACTATCAAGAAATATCTAGGATTGACCTTGATCCCCCAAGCTGGTGTTGCTATTGGTCTAACCCTTCTAATTACCGAGGATTCCAGCTACTTTGAATTCCAGTCAGTCATCTTGAATATCACTTTAATTGCGGTAGCTTTTAATGAGATATTTGGACCGGTCTGCACAAAATTTGCTCTCTTTAAAGCAAAAGAAATTACAGTAAAGGAATAAACGCAACATATAACATTCTCCCAAAATCCACCGCCTAAAAAAAGATATGGATATTTTGGTCGTTGTAAGGGATATTTTTCCCTTTTTCTGTATCAGGTGGGAATAATTCCTTTGCTTATTCAATTTGGACAGACTCGAAATAATTTTTTACACTTCCGACTGAAAGGTTAAATACTTTTGATCCAGATAGCATAATGTGTGCATTATCTTTACTTCCGCAAATTTTAGCAAATTTCGGACCAATTGATGCCAGAGGATCAGGATTGTCAGGAATAAGATTTAACGTATTTAAATATGTATCTAAGCGTTCTTTCAAAGTATTAAAGTAGTCAATCTCTTTACCCGCAGATGAAGATGAGAGCATCGAAATGCTCTGAGAAAAACTTTGAACAGCATTCCAAAATGATTCTGATAATTCTTTCTTTAGAGAATTTTCATCCAAAAAAAACGAAATGCTCCATCCAACAGCTAAAATTTTTAATAATTGAATTTCATATTCTATTGAAACCCGGTTGATTTTTATATCCTCGGGCAAATTTTGCAAAATCAGTTTTATATCTGAACGATCAATTGCAAAGTCAAATAGATCTTCACTTGCTTTTTCAATACTAACTTTTTCTAAAGAAGATTCACTCATTATATTCTCCAGTACTATTTTTCTTCTTCAGGCTTTTCTCTTGAACCTTGCACGGCCTCTTCAACTGTGTAATAAATACTTTTGAACGTTTCATCGAAGCCGGTCGGAGAAAGCCTCCCAGCCTCTATAAATTTAACGACTATTTCCTTGGCTGATTTTAAAATCTGTTCATCAATGGAGCCCATTTTACATACCTTTTCGTAAAAGAGTTTTTTCAATATTTTTTTCTATGATAGCTTTACAGTACTGGCCTGTGGCCCTTTTTCTCCTGATTCTTCAACAAAACATACCTTAGTTCCTATATTAAGGTCTTTAAACTTATCCTCTATTACACTGTTTCGATGGAAATATATCTCCCGACCATCGGATGTGGTCAGAAATCCATAACCCTTTTCCTGGAACAGAGCGCTTACAAAAGCAAGAGTTTTTTCTTCGTGGTGTTTCACATCCCCGCGCAACCGCTCAGTGTATTTTTCAAGCTGACGACAAGCCGCACGGAAGGCATTTCCGATAGCAACATATAAATCTTCATGTGTCTCTCTTGTAACAGCTAATTCTTTGCCAGGTATCGTAATATCTATCCTCACATTGTATAAAACTCCTTTGTGATGATGGCGATGAGGGGCTTCAACCAGCACACTACATCTCATAATTTTATCGTAACAAAGATCCAATTTTTCCGCTTTCTCGCGAATTGAGTCTTCGATTGCCTCAGTAAGTTCAAAGTTTCGGGCGGTAATTTGTAATGGAACTTTCATCCTATTTCCTCCTTATTTCCAATAGAAACAGCAAGTTGCCATAGTTTATTCTTCTTCCGGCGGCGGTCGATCGGGAAACATATAAGGGATTTCCTTTTCTTGTGACTCAAGCACATCGTCTGTGATCTCATCAACATCAATGCTAGGGGGGTAATCGGCTCTGCCAGGGGAGCGATCCTCCCTCTCCCATATCAGATCAGTAGTTTGAAGATGATCAACAATGGACGTAAAACCCATTATATCTCTTAGAATCCTTAGTAGAATTTGGTGCTCTTTCTCGCTTGGGACAATGCCCTCAAGATAAATTATTTTATTTTTACATAAGATTTTGAGTTCTTCAACATCGACCCGACCGTCATTGCTTAAATGTTCAAAAATCAACAGACGCACTTGTTCGCTGGACAGGCCCTTATACTCGCTGGGTAGTTCCTCACAGACAATTACCTCTTCAGCCCGAGGCAACCTCTTTTGTTCTTCCTCATACCTGTGTGCACATTTGCGACACAGGCGAGTTGCGGGTAACATCTCCAGCCGTTTCAAAGAAATCAATTTTTCACAGATTTCACACACCCCATAGCTACCAGCAGCAATTCTACATAGCGATAGATCGATTTCTTCTATTTGCATCTTTTCACGTTCATCCAACTGATCGTAAAGACCAGTTATATCTGCCTTTTGAGCTTCTTCTTCCGGTTCAATATCGCGCTCTTCCAGCTCCTTCCAATCAGATTCAAAGCCCCGAAGCCTTTCAAAAATCTCATTGCGCTGTTTGAGGAGCAACTCTCTAAAACGTACTATATCTCGCTCGTACATGGTTATTTCTCCTAATCGGTAACATGTTGTATATAAAGGACAATTCGATATACATTATCTCAATAATATCATAAATAATTCAGGGGGCGGAGATCGGTATTCAGCAGTTAGTTTAGGATGTACTTTTTAAATTTATATATGTTATCTATACTAAGCATTGCCACAAATTGAGCTTATTTGTCACATTCGTTCGGAATGTCAGAAACGCAAGTTATAACTGTGTCACATATGATATTAAAATTGTATAACATTAATAATCATAATTCTCTATCTTTTTTGCAAGTAAAATTTGTAACACTTTAGTTTTTTAAAACAAATTCGGCAGATATATTTTCAAAAAGCTAAAGTATCAATTTCAAGTCTCTTGCTTGCATTTTCTGATATATGTGATTATAATTAAAAATTATGAAAGAACATGATGAAAAAATGCCAAATCCAAGAGAAATTGAAAAAGAAATAAGTGAATTTCTGTCCAAGAAGTTTGGGAACAGCGTTAAAATTGTATCTCCAATAGTTCTTCCCCAGGAAGCTATTTTGGAAAAAGCAGAAGTGCTCCCAAAAAAAGAGCAAAAAATTAATTTCGATCTAATACCCGAGGATCTTGTCTCTTATCTTGATCAATATATAGTTAAGCAGGATGATGCCAAAGCAATTCTTGCTACAAAAATCTGTACTCACTTCAACCGGATAAAACACGCCGATGTCTCACTTGAAAAAATCAATGAGATCGTAGGCAGCATAAAGAACAATATCCTTATGATCGGTCCCACAGGTGTCGGCAAGACATATATGATCAAGCTGATAGCTAATAGAATCGGTGTTCCCTTTGTAAAGGGTGATGCCACAAAATTCAGCGAGACAGGCTATGTGGGAGGAGATGTAGAAGATCTGATCCGTGACCTTGTCAGGGAAGCAGACGACAATATTGAACTCGCTCAGCATGGCATTATTTACATTGACGAACTCGATAAAATCGCGGCAAACAAACAGATAATTGGTGCTGATGTTTCACGAACGGGCGTGCAGCGCGCCCTGCTTAAACCCATGGAAGAGACAGATGTTGATTTAAAGGTTCCGCATGACCCGATTTCAATGATTCAGGAGATTGAACGATTTCGTAAAACAGGTAAAAGGGACAAACGTTCTGTAAACACCAAAAATATCCTGTTTATCATGAGCGGGGCTTTTAGCGATATTTCGGAGATAATTAAAAAACGCATGAAAGATCAGGGTATCGGCTTTGGCGCAAAGATAATAAGCGCTCAGGAAGAAGTTGATATTCTCAAGCATGCTAGATCAGAAGATCTTATAGCATACGGATTTGAAACAGAATTTGTAGGACGTCTTCCTGTAAAAGCTGTTTTTGATAATTTGACTGAACGCGACCTTTACGAAATTCTGAGAAATCCTAACAACCCCGTAATCCTTGGGAAAAAACTCGATTTCGCAGCATATGGTATTGATATAAAATTTGAATCCGAAGTATTTCGTATTTTAGCAAAACGCGCCTTTGAAGAAAATACAGGAGCAAGGGGCCTGGTAAGTGCAATTGAAAAAGCTCTGCTCCTGTTTGAAAAGAAACTGCCTTCAACTAATATCAAAAAATTTCCTGTAAACGTTTCTGTAATGGAAAATCAGAAAGGATCTCTAAAAAAACTTTTAGAAATATCAAATACCAAAGAGCTGGACCAAACCTTTGAAAGGCTTGAACTTGAAGAAAAAAAATTCATTAATGAATATATAACGGCAAATAAGAAAAATTTAAGTGACAAGTACAATCTTACTCTTACTCCATCTCGTATTGATGTAGTTGCTTCTTATTACTGTAAAAATATAATGGACATTGGAAATGCTATAAAAAATATCAAATCCTATTATGATGATATAAAAAAAATAGAGCTGTATTTTTTCAAAAATAGAGATATTAACATTGTTCTGGAAGAAAATGCTATTGATTTCATTATCGAGCAAATGATTAATTCCGGCATTAAACTCGATAATCTTTATAAAAAGCTCACCAATGAGTTTGAAAACGGTCTAAAACTTATCCAGGAAAAAACCGGCAAAAACCGCTTCTTTATTACAAAGGAAGCGTTGCTGGCCCCTGAGTCTTTTATTAACCAGCTAATAAAAGACGAGTTGGAGAATGTAACTTCTATCAAACCATAGTTTTAATTATTAATTAAGAGACCTTAAAAATGATTGGAATATCAAAACTTTATTGTGGAACGGTCGAGCCGTCAGATGCTCTTCGATACGGACGCAAGTCATCAGAATTACCTTCCCATCTGCTTCAGTTTTCCAAAGATAAACGGCCTGTTGTAGTATGGAACATTACAAGACGTTGCAATTTAAAGTGTGTTCACTGTTACGCTCATGCAAAGGACCAATCTTTTGATAATGAGCTTACCACCGAAGAGGGTAAAAACCTTATAGATGATCTCTCCCAGTACAAAGTGCCTGTGCTATTACTTTCCGGCGGAGAGCCTACGATACGAGAGGATCTCCCCGAGCTTGCCGCATATGCCGTTGAAAAAGGCATGCGGGCGGTAATATCAACAAACGGAACTTTGATAACACAGCAAATGGCTCGTGTACTAAAGGACATCGGCCTTTCATATGTGGGCATAAGCCTTGATGGAATGGAAAAAATCAACGACCGTTTCAGGGGTGTTAAGGGCGCTTTCAGGGCAGCTGTTGAAGGCATTAAAAACTGCAAGGATGCAGGAATAAAAGTAGGTCTTCGCTTTACCATCAATAAGTTCAATGTCGATGAAATCGAGAATATATTTAATCTTCTTGAAGATATGGATATTCCAAGGGCATGTTTTTATCACCTTGTCTATGCCGGCCGCGGGTCAAAACTCGTGGAAGAAGATTTAACTCACGATGAAACCAGAAAAGCAGTTGACCTGATAATGGATCTTACCAAAAAGCTCCATGACAAGGGAAAGGAAAAAGAAATATTAACTGTTGATAATCATGCTGACGGGCCATACCTTTATCTAAGGTTGCTTAAAGAAGATCCGAAACGCGCGGCAGAAGTCCTTGAGCTTCTCAAGATGAATGAGGGAAACAATTCCGGCCGGGGCATTGGATGCATTAGCTGGGATGGAGAGGTTTACGCCGATCAGTTCTGGCGACATTACAGTTTCGGAAATGTCCAGAAAAGACCATTTTCCGAAATATGGACAGACACCTCAGAACCTTTAATGAAAAAGCTTAAAGAGAAAAAAAAGTATGTAAAGGGTAGATGTGCTAAATGCCGATGGCTGGATATTTGCGCAGGAAACTTCAGGGTGAGAGCCGAAGCCGTAACAGGCGATGTTTTTGCACCGGATCCGGCATGTTATCTTACAGATGAAGAGATAGCGTAAAAGCAAAAAAGCTGCTATAGACTTTCAGATAAATAATTTCACTGCGTTATCAGTCGTCGACGTATAACTAATACGCTTTCCTCCTTCTGGCCTTGTGAAATTATTTATCTGAAAGTCTATAAGTTGATAAGCTATGAGCTAAGAGTTACAAGGGAGCGAATTGATGTTATTCCCAGAATACAGGCCAAGACGCTTGAGACAAAATGAAGCCTTCCGGCGAATGATTCGTGAAACCACTCTTTCTGCAGATGACTTTATTTTTCCCCTTTTCGCAATAGGCGGCAAAAAAGTTAAAAATCCCATCGAGTCCATGACCGGACACTATCAATTATCCATAGACAATCTTGTTAAAACAGCCGGAGAAGCTTTTAATCTGGGCATACCTGCTGTTATGCTTTTTGGAATACCTGATAACAAAGATCCTCTTGCAACTAGTGCTTATGCAAAGGATGGTATCGTTCAAAAGGCAACAACAGCTCTGAAAAAAAAGATACCGGATCTTGTTGTAATAACTGATGTATGTTTATGTCAGTACACGAATCATGGCCACTGTGGAATTGTGGAAGGGCAAATCATAAACAACGATGCCACTCTTGACCTTCTTGCCAGAACTGCTTTGTCGCATGCAAAAGCAGGAGCAGATATGGTTGCACCATCGGACATGATGGACGGCCGTGTTGCTGAAATCCGCAATGCCCTTGATGAAAACGGCTTCAGCAATACTCCCATCATGTCATATGCAGCCAAGTACTGCTCATCTTATTACGGGCCGTTCCGCAGCGCAGCACACTCTTCTCCAAAATTCGGAGATAGAAGAACATACCAGATGGATCCTGCCAATTCACTTGAGGCGCTCCGGGAAGTTACGCTGGATATAGAAGAAGGCGCTGATATAATCATGGTCAAGCCGGCCCTTCCTTATCTTGACATTATATATCGCATACGCAATGAAATAACTCTTCCCGTTGCCGCATACAATGTCAGCGGCGAATACGCAATGATTAAAGCCGCCGAAAAAATGGGGTGGATAGACGGCAAAAAAGTTATGATGGAAACATTAACATCAATCAAGCGCGCCGGCGCCGACATGATTCTTACATATTTTGCTGTTGATGCCGCCAAAGAGTTAAAAACTATATGACGAACAACGATCACATATCTCCACAGAAATCTCATCCGCACGCCGAAAACAAAGGATTTACACTTCGACTTGTTGCATGGGAAACCACACGCAACTGCAATCTTTCATGCAAACACTGCCGTGCCTCGGCCACAAAAGGTCCATACACCAACGAGCTTGACACAAAGACTTCTCTGCAGCTTCTTGATCAGATAGCAGAAGTTGGGCAGCCCATAATCATACTTACAGGCGGAGAGCCTTTGTTAAGGCCCGACATTTTTAAAATAGCACGTTACGGTACGGATAAGGGCCTGAGGATGGTTATGGCTCCAAACGGAACGCTTATAACGGAACAATCTGCCCAAAAAATGGCGGATGCGGGCATAAAAAGAATAAGTATAAGCCTGGATGGCGACACAAAAGAAAGCCATGACAGCTTCAGGGGGGTTGACGGTGCCTTTGACAGCGCACTCCGAGGCATAGGCCTGGCAAAAAAAGCAGGAATAGAATTTCAAATAAATACAACAATAACAAAAGCAAACCTGGATCAGATCCCAAAAATCCAGGAACTGGCTGTTAATCTTGGCGCAGTAGCCCACCATATTTTTCTTCTGGTACCGACAGGCCGCGGCAAATATATTCTGGACCAGGAAATATCGTCTGAAGAATATGAACGTACTCTTAACTGGTTTTATGATCAAAGGGAAAAGACACCCCTGCAATTAAAAGCTACATGCGCTCCACATTACTACAGAATACTCAGGCAAAGAGCAAAAAAAGAAGGAAAATCAGTTAGTTTTAAAACGTATGGTCTTGATGCAGTAACCAGAGGATGTCTTGGAGGAACAGGATTTTGTTTTATCTCGCACAGAGGTATTGTACAACCCTGCGGGTTTCTTCAAGTAAACTGCGGTGACGTTACAAAGACATCATTTGCAGACATCTGGAACAATTCAGAAATATTTTTGGCCTTACGCGATTTCAATAAACTAAAGGGGAAGTGCGGAAAATGCGAATTCAAAAAGGTTTGCGGTGGCTGCAGAGCAAGAGCTTATGAGGCGACCGGCGATTTTCTGGCAGAAGAACCTCTTTGCAGTTATCAACCAAGGAAAGCCCCATGAAAATACATTCCTTAATGATTTCCGATCCTATCACAATAACGGAAAAGGCCTCCATAAGCGAGGCTATCGAATTGATGAAAATCAACTCAATCCGGCATCTGCCTGTGGTTTCAGAGAAAAACTTGCTCGCAGGCCTGGTTACGCTTGCAGATTTGAAACAAGGACTTATACCCTCAATGGTCGCTGGCGTCACGCTCTCGGACTTAATTATAAAAAATCCTATTACAGTTGATCCTGACGATGATCTCGAGATTGCAGCCCAGCTCATTTATAAGCACAAAATTGGCGGAATGCCGGTTGAAAAAAACGGCAAACTGGTGGGCATAATAACCGGAACGGATATCTTGAGAGCCTTTATTGAGATGATGGGGATGCTTACCGCGAGTTCACGTATTGATGTAGTGACAGGAAAAAAACCAGGGGCATTCAAAAAAGCGCTGCAAATTATAAATGATAATGGAGGGGATATAATTAATGTGGGCATGACAGCCCAACCCGCAAACAAAAGAACATATTACTTCCGGCTCTCTGTCTGCCAAACCGATATTATAAAAAAAGCGCTTGAAAAGGAAGGGTTTGAGGTACTTGATGCAATGGACTAGAAGGCCGCCCGGTTTAAGCACAATTTATTTAACCTAAATAGAAAAAAGTCTTCCTAAAGAAATTATCAGCTTCTCTGTTTGTTCTTCCTGATCTATTCCCGAAATTGTCTTTGTGGCAATTGAAAACCCGGATCCAGGCTCGGACGAGAATAACTTAGTTTGCATTAAACGCTGCAATGACCAATCCAGTTTTTTTATATTATCGCTATTATATTCAAGATGTAACAATCTGCAAAGCTCAAACCTGGAAGTAATAAGAGTCATTCTATTCTGCTTTTCTCTAAGACCATCTAATACAAAGATAAGTTTGCGGTCGAATTGATCTAAATTTTTAATAAGTTCCGCAAAGAGCGTTCCTTCAGCCATCAAGATTAATCCTTTACCCTGCAATCCTTTTACAGGCTCAAAGATGAATGCTCTGCCAGACCTGAAATACAGTCCTGAATATCTAGAAAGCAGAAACGATAAGCCTCATAATTTAACTCATAAGGATCTGCGATGCCTCGATTTTTAGAACCAAAGCGAGCAAAGCGCCTGATTAAAAAAACTTTGCCTTCAGCTTCTGGGAAGGCATCCAAAAAGTTCTTTGCATGGGATTTTTCCATTACCAGTATGAGATCGCTTTTATCTATAATATCTTTTTTAACAGATTTTGCAATCTGATCTTTTATACGAGGATAACAAGGGTTGGCGCTTACGCTGATGCCAAGAGCCTGAAAATGAAAACTCTTGCATATAAATTAAAACGAGAGTATCAAATTCACCAAAGATTCATTCTCAAACGAATTCCCTCAACAAGGAGATGCTAATTATGAATAATGGTTTGTCAGAAATTGATGAGCTTTGTGTTAATACAATCCGCACGCTTTCCATGGACGCTATTCAAAAAGCCAATTCCGGCCATCCTGGTGCACCAATGGGTCTTGCACCTGCGGCCTATACCCTGTGGAAATGTTTTCTGAAACATAATTCCAAAAATCCTGAATGGATAGATAGAGACCGCTTTGTACTTTCAGGCGGACATGCCTCTATGCTTCTTTACAGTCTGCTTTACCTTTCCGGCTACGATTTAAGCCTGGATGACATAAAAAATTTCCGTCAGTGGGGAAGCAAAACTCCCGGGCACCCGGAATTCGGTCATACCCCTGGTGTTGAAACTACAACCGGTCCATTAGGACAGGGGATCGCTAATGCTGTAGGAATGGCCCTGGCTGAAAGGCATCTTGCAGCAATTTTTAACCGTTCTGATTATGAAATCATAGATCATTATACCTACATAATGTGCGGTGATGGAGACCTTATGGAAGGGATCGCTGCTGAAGCCGCATCTTTTGCCGGACACATGGGTCTTGGAAAGTTGATTTGTATCTATGATGACAACAAGATATCCATTGAAGGAAATACAGATATAACATTTACTGAAGATGTTGCCCTTAGATTCAAAGCCTATAACTGGCATGTAACTAAAGTAGAAGACGGAAACAATTTAAGCGATATCCATAAAGCCATTAAAGAAGCCAGAGCGGAAACAACCAAACCATCTCTTATTGTTCTACGCACCAATATTGCCTTTGGCAGCCCGAATAAACAAGACTCCGCTGAAGCTCATGGAGCTCCTCTTGGAGAAGAAGAAATCCGCTTAACAAAAAAGAATTTAGGCTGGAATGAAAATGTTTCTTTTTATGTTCCAGAGCAAGTTCTTAAAATGTTTGGGGAATGCATTGGCAAAGGGAAAAAAGCCGAATCAATCTGGAAAGAAAAGTTCGAAAAATATTGCAGTAAATATCCTGACCTGTCAAAAAAATTGAATGATTCATTAAACAACTCTTTAAATGAAGGCTGGGATGCTAACTTACCTGATTTTTCAAAAAATGAAGGGCCGGTAGCTACAAGAGTTGCTTCAGGAAAAATACTTAATGCAATTGCCGAAAATATACCTTATCTTATAGGAGGTTCTGCAGATTTAGCTCCCTCAAATAAGACTATTATTGAATCTTCTCATGATTTTCAAAAAAATATGTTTGATGGGAGGAATATACGTTTCGGGGTAAGGGAACATGCTATGGGAGGAATAATGTCAGGAATGGTTCTTCATAAAGGGCTCCGGCCTTATGGCGGGACTTTTCTTGTTTTCGCCGACTATATGCGGCCGGCAATACGTCTCGCCGGACTGATGAAGTTGCCTGTAATATACATATTTACCCATGACAGTATTGCTGTTGGCGAAGACGGCCCAACTCACCAGCCGGTAGAACACATCGCCAGTTTAAGAGCTATTCCCGTGCTTACAGTAATTCGACCTGCTGACGCTACAGAAACGATAGAATCATGGCGTTTGGCTGTCCAAACTACAGATGGTCCGGTTGCCTTAATTCTCAGCCGTCAAAAACTTCCAGTTATTGACAGGACAATTTACAGCTCTGCTGACAAGCTGGTTAACGGCGCTTATATTCTGTCGGATTCCGACGGTAAACCAGATATTATACTAATAGCTACAGGCTCGGAAGTACACATTGCACTCGAAGCAGGAAAAATCCTTGAAGAAAAGGGTGTCTCTGTCAGAGTAGTAAGTATGCCGAGCTGGGAACTCTTTGAAAAAACGTCACAAGAATATAAAGATAAAGTACTCCTGCCTGATGTAACTATACGGATCGCTGTTGAGGCAGGTATCTCCATGGGATGGGAGCGCTATACAGGAAGCAATGGCGCAATAATCGGTATAAATAGATTCGGTGCTTCCGCACCTGGAAATATAGTTATGAAAAAATTCGGATTTACATCTGAAAACATTGTACAAAAAGCAACAGAACTTCTAACCGGAAAACAGCATGGATTTTAAACTTTTTATTACTACATTTGGTTTAGTATTCCTTGCAGAACTTGGAGATAAAACCCAACTGGCCACATTAAGCCTTTCAGCTAATTACAATTCAAAGATTTCTGTATTTTTGGGCTCAGCCTTTGCCCTGATTGTGAGTTCCCTTCTTGCGGTATTATTCGGGGCAGGGTTGAGTCGCCTTTTACCTCCAAATTATATACAAATCGGAGCAGGGATCTTTTTTATAGTCATTGGTATATGGCTATTGATTTCTATAACAAGAATTGTTTGATTAATAAAAATTTGTATAGGAGTAAGGTATGAACAAAAAAATACACACTATATGTTTATCTTTACTGGTGTTTCTTGTTTTTTCATTTCCTTCATTTGCAGAGGAGAAAAAAGAAAACAGGTATATGGGCTCTGATTCTTGTAAACCCTGCCACGAAGCACAGTATATTCCTTTCATGCGTTATGCCAGAAAAAGCCGTTCCTTTGAAAGTATAGAAAAGATGAAAAAAGGTCTTACTGAAGATGAAATCCAGGGATGTTATGCCTGCCATACCATGGGATACGAGAAACCCGGCGGTTTTATAAGCCCTGAAAAGACACCTGAACTTAAAAATGCAGGATGCGAAGTCTGCCACGGGCCCGGCAAGATCCATATCGAAACAGAGGATCCGGCTTATATCATTCGTAATGTTACAATAGACATTTGCCAGGAATGTCACATTGAAGAGCGGGTCCAAGCTTTTCGATACAAGCCGATAATTTATGCCGGTTCCCATTGATAAATTTTTTGTCAACTGTGCTTTGCAAGTGCATTCAATACAAGTGTTATGGGCCTGTCTTCCTCGCTTTTTCCGGTAAAACGTATTGGCCCCGGTCTTCTGTAATTGTTCTCGCAAGGCGCTGCCGCAAGCCATTTATCTCTCAATGATTTTACAACTTGAAAGGATATAGAATTAACATCCACAACACTTTTTTCCAATACAAGTGATAGTTTTCCTTTTCTTTCTTCAAGATGCATAAGTGAAGCAATTGGAATTCCAATCGGCTCCCACCTGGAAAAATCCATTTCTAAATTTTTTATGGCCGCCATCTGGCTGGTTGCGCCATTAGCTATCAGGCTAAAAACAGTTAATCCGAGATTATAAGTATAAATACAATCAAATCTTGTGGGGTCGCTTCCCCTGCCGTCGTAACCGTAAAAATGGACCTGAGTCTTAAACTTTGTAACAGATTTTTTATAAATTTTCTCAACAGGAGCAGGGATTATGTCATTTTTCTGAATAGCTCCTTCGTTTACCATAGTCTGTTTCAGCATTTTTTTAGATATAATGGATTCTTTTAAAAGGAAAAACTCCTCTTCTTTATCATAGTTCTTGAAAAGTATGGGGCCAAAGTAATCAGGGTCAAGTCCGCCTGTTGATAGCGTCTTTCTATAATAAGAATTATCAATCCCCAGCTTATAAATCCCTTTTTCTTTAAGAATATTTAAATAATTTTTTACCAGCCCCATGATTACCTTATCTGTCTCAACCAGCGAAAACTGAAAATTCCCATGGCTGTCTCTTTCCATCAGAAGCCCTTCCTGAAAAAATTCGGGTATATCATTGAAAAGATCGTCATCCCTTGTATTCCAGATCGAAAACAAATTATCTTCACGCGAAAGTCTTGCCAGCCTGCGCAAATATTCCAGTTTATCTTCAAGAAGCGGGAAATCAGAGTGAAAATCAGTATCATGTGTCTGGTTATATTCAGCAATAATTGCGTTAAGTTTGACTATAAAAATCTGTATTTCATCAACAAACTCCAGAATACCCTCTGGAATTACAATTACACCATAGTTTTTCCCGGAAGCAGCTCTTTTAACAATACCATCGCAAATCATGCGCGAAAGATGCCGCAGTGTAATACCATAAGCACTATAATCCGTTATCCCTTCTTTCTTTGCCTTTTCGAATCTCCTCTTGTCAATATAGTCAGCCAGATCCTCACCGATCAGAGTCATATTTGCATGGGTCTGTAAAGCTACTTCAAGCGCCAAATGGCTTGCGACTCTTCCCATAACCTTGCAAATATGCCAGTATTTTACATCTGAACTGCAGTCAGTACAAAGATTACTTATAGCATTTGCAAAAGCTCTAGCTGCTGTATGAAACCCAAAGGATATAGCGCATAAAATATTACCATCAGCGTCTTTTACTTGTATATCGCCATCAATTGTCTTAGGCACACCAATGACTTGAATGCCGTCTTCAAACATATCTTGAGCAAGAAATGCCGCATTAGTGTTAGAATCATCTCCCCCTACTATTACAAGAGCATCAAGATTAAGCTTTTTGCATGTCTCTTTTGACAGCGCCATTTTTTCTTTTGTATCTGTTTTAGTCCTGCCGGTCTTGAGCATTGTAAAACCGCCCAGATTCTTGTACTTGTCAACAAGACTGTCGGTAATTTCGATAGCCTCGTTTTCAAGTATTCCATCTGGTCCAAGCAAAAAACCGTAAATTTTATTCTCGGGGTTAGCTTTTTTTGCTGCATCATAAAGACCGGCAATAACATTATGACCTCCTGGCGCAGGTCCTCCGGAAAATACAATGCCGATATTACGTTTTTTGCAGTATTTTTCTTTTAAAGATTCTTCCAGGTCTTCAGCCCCTGTTATGTTCTGTACCTTATTGTCTATAATGTTCGGCAATTGCTTTTTTGCTTCATTATCTATAACAAATCTAAATTTAGAATTATCCTTCAAGGCACTATAGGGATATGTAAAAACTTTACATACAGGAGGAGCATATTCTCTTCTTTCAACTAATTCCTGGTTAATATTGCTGGTTACCTTTTGAACTTCAGGATGTTTCAAAAGATCTTCAAGGGGTAATGATTCTTTTCCTGACATAGCCAACCTCCCGAAATTTTGATCAAATATTATTTGAAAGGGCAAACCGTTTATGGTTCACGGTTGTCTGAAGCATTTTAACCGTTACTGTAAATGTAAGCGTTCACGGAATGTTGAAATTAGAAAATAGAAATTGGAAATTTGGCCTTCATGCCTTTGTACTGTTCTTCCCAATTTCCAATTTCTACTTTAATCTCTCCCAAATTTCTACTTTCCAATTTCAAGTTTCAAGCCGTGAACGGCTATTTATAAATATACGCTGGAATTGATTTATATTCAACAGATAATTCGTTCTATATTTTATTCGCTCTTATCTTATCTGACTCTGAATATGTGTAAAAAAATACCATAAAATTATGTAATTTACTTCACAATTTCACACTAAAATACATGGTATTGTGTTCCTAATTTTCTATGCATTTCAGTTAACTATCTGAAATTGTATCATTTGCTTGTAACCATTTAATTTTGCATGATTCTTGCATGTTAATAATTAAAAGAATTAATTTATGCTTTGGAATTCTACCTCAATATCAAGCCCTATTGGAATTATTCAAATTCAAGATATGTAAATTTTGTGTCATGAAGCCTAGTTAAGTCCCTAACGAGCGCCGAAATGACGATGAAATGAAGCGCAACGCCAAAAGTTCTCCCAAAAACCGGGTGTTCGTATAGTGGACTGTAAGTTGTCAAGCCAAGCCATCTACAGCGCATTGAAAGCGGACGACTGTAAAGTGACTGAAAAATTACTGGAGAGGATGGACTCGTCTTTTGGTCCACGCAGGCTATTGGAGCTGTCCGAATATTATTTTCTGAAAATCCGACTATCCATTCTCAGGGGCGATCCCAGAACGGCATCTCTCTATGCAGAGGCGTCATTGCAATTGCTACGCTCTGCCTTGGCCATCGGGAACAGCCAGGGATATTTGAACACATTCCCGAACAACCCACCGCTTCACTTAGAAAAATGGCCCTGGGCGCTGAAAATATACACTTTAGGACGGTTTGTCGTGCTGAAAAACGGACAACCGATCCGATTCTGCAGAAAGGCTCAACAAAAGCCTCTGTCAATGCTCAAGGCTTTAATTGCGTTCGGAGGCAGAGAGGTAAGAAAAGACCAGATAGGCGATGCACTCTGGCCTGAAGCAGACGGCGACATGGTTGAACAATCTTTCGCAACCACTTTGCACCGTCTTCGCAAGGTGATCGGCTATCGCAATGCTATCGAACTTCAGCATGAACGCGTAAGCCTGGATCAACGACACTCCTGGGTCGATGTCTGGGCATTTGAGCGTATTTTCGGGCAAGCCGATGCCGCCTGGAAAAAAGAACCGACGGGACTGGAAGCGATGGAAGCAGTTGTATTAACCCGAAAGGCCATCCACATGTACCAGGGACCTTTTTTGGCAGGAGAAAGCAGCAACCCGTGGACAATTTCCCTTCGCGAACGTTGTCGGAGCAAGTTCCTGCGTGGTGTGAGCACATTGGGCCGATACTGGGAAAAGGCGGGACAACTGGAAAAGGCTGTGCAATACTACCAGCGCGGCCTTGAAGCAGACGACCTTGCCGAGGAGCTCTATCAGCGTCTCATAACCTGCTATCACCGGCTCGGCCGCCGAGCTGAGGCGCTATCGGTGTACGAACGCTGCAAGAGGGTCCTTTCCGCATCGCTCGGAATTGAACCTTCGCAAGAGACAAAAGCGATACGCAGGTCACTTTTCTTCTAAAAATCATAGATTTTCATTTTTTCCCGAATCTGTAAGCTATCTGTAAGGTCTGGTGTGTTAGAAAGTAATTATTTTCTGAACGAAAAGTTATGTTCAGGCAAAATCCGAAATTCAAAACAAATTTAAATGCCAAATAACCAAAACTAACACATTGGAAATACGATGTTTTTGTCATTAAAAAATTAGTATTTTGTTCTTGTATTGGATTTAGTAGTTCGAATTTCTAACCGAAAACAGGGGGTTTCCGTCAGGCACTAATTATTTTATGTGGATATTTACCTTTTCCGCCCACCTGCTTAAAATGTCAATCAATGCACCGAGCCGTATTTATTACAATGTTCATTCTGATGGGGAAGACGATCTTCTTTTCCAAATCGACAACCAGAAATTTCGTTTGTTCGATCCTCCATCTGACCCAGAACCTATTTACAAAAAACAAGATGCCTTAGAGGAAACCAGAAAAATTAAACCGGATGATGAGCCACTTGAAGTGAGCGAGTTTGCATATGAAAAGGACCTTCAAAATTTTCTTTCAAAAAATCTTTACCAAATTGAACCAGGTCTAAAACTCTATGAAGAAGAGGATATTACTGGCATAGAATTTCCTGTTGGAAATCGTTACATCGATATGACTCTGTTGATTTACTCCGATTTTAAAAATCAAGACACAAGATATTGTTGTTAATTCGCCTTGTGCGTACTATATATTGTGTCAATTTTTTCGAGAAGATAGTAAATCAACAGGGTCATATACTGGCTTTGGAAAATTACAATAATTACGTCGTGGTTGAGCTTAAAGTTTCGAGAGGTTATGACAGGGTCGTTGGTCAACTTTTACGATATATGGCATGGATAAGGAAAAACCAGGCAGATAATGGCCAAGTTGTAAGAGGGATTATTATAGCAAGAGAAATATCTGAAGATCTATTATTGGCTTGCTCAGAAATACCCAATATTGATCTATATGAGTACCAGCTTTCTGTTTCCCTCAAAAAAGTAAATGAAAAGTAAATTAATCCATACCGTATAACCTGTCAGTTTAGTGGACAGTTAGGGCCGTGCCGTTCTGGCAGGGCGTGTCCTAAAAAAATATATATTTCCTTTTTATTAAAGTCTGTGGAAACCCTGGCTGCCCCTGACTTTTGCGTTCGGCCACAAAGGAGGGAGGAAAATGCCCAGAGATCCGCCATAATGTTCGCAAGGCCATGAATTGATAGCAAAAATAGTCAAGAACAGTAGTTCTTGAGAGTGTTATAAATTTGTTTCAAAATAAGGAGAAACTGTCATGTCTGAGTTTGTATCTCTATCCCCTTCAGGATTGCCTGAAGAATTCGATGTGGAACTGTATTCGGAGAAGCCCGTCATATCGGTGGAAGAAATAGAGGATCGTATTGAGATCGGTTACATCTTCCCAGGCTTCACCATGGGCGATAACGAGCAGCAGATAGACGACCAGACCCTGCCGTTCAAGGAAGTCGGAATTTCGGGGGCCGGGTTCGTGTCCGAGAGCGGCAAGCCGCTCCTGCCCTCGTTTGGCCGCTTTGTCCAGATCCCGCCCGGTTGCGACTATAAGGTCAGCACAAGAAAGAGCAAGCCGGTCAAAATCGAGGATATCCTGGTCACCCCTGCCCAGGAGCAGGCCACCGACCAGGCCGATGAAGCGGGAGTATTCGAATATGACACCGAGGCCTACGGAGAAGACGCTCTGTATCCAGCGGACGTGGTGCAGATCGGCGAGCCGCAAAACCTGGACGATTACAAGGTGCTGGCGATCCACGTGCGTCCGCTCCAGTATAGCCCGGGCAAACGGCAGATAGTCGGCTACAGCAATATCAAAGTGACCATCAAGTTGACCGCAAAGGAGGTGGACGAGGAGGAGATGGAGGAGTTCCCCCTGATGGATCCGTCCGTGAACCGCGAAGGTTACGGCAACCTGGTCCTCAATCCGCGGCGCCGTATCGCTGAGCGGATACCGGTGAATCGTATACCCGGTCCCATTGTAATTAAACCCCGAGGCCCCGAGTTCCTCATCATCTATGACGACAAGCTGAAGGGTGCCGCGCAACTACTGGCCGACTGGAAGAAGCGCAAAGGTCTGATCACCGAGACCGTGTCCATCGCAACCGTGGGCAACTCGGTGGCAAAGATCAAGAAGTATATTCGCGTCCGCCGCAGATTCTTCCTGTCCCGCCTGCGCTATGTGCTGCTGCTCGGCGACGTCGCGGCCATTGCGTCGGAGGAGCGTGCTGGTAACACCACAGACCACTACTATTTCACCAAGAAAGACCCCGCCCACGCCAGCGATTGCGTGCTGCCTTCGGTATCCGGTGGCCGTATTCCCGTTAGCTCACTGGACGACGCGAACGCGGTGGTGAAGCAGATCATCGACTACGAGCGCACCCCGCCCTGCGACCCTGACTATTACCGGCGCATGACCTTCGCGGCCTATTTCCAAGACGACGGGCCCCAGGACGGGCGCGCCAACCGAGCCTACATGAAGACCATGGAAGGCATCCGCGAGCACATGACCTCCATCGGTTTCGCCGTAGAGCGGGTGTATGTCTCCAACAACCCCAATCCGCAACAATACAAGGACGGCACAGCGGTGCCGGCGGAGGTGCGCAACGCCATCGTGGACGGTGACGATGCCACGGATATGCTGATCTCCGAGACCTCCGAGGGCCAACTGGTGGTGGGCCACCGCGATCACGGCGGTGAGACGGGCTGGGTTCATCCCAGTTTTAGAAAGGAGCATCTACAGTCCATTCTGAGCCCCTATCCGTCGATTTTCTACAGTATCAACTGCCGCACCGGCCGTTTCGACTACAATCCCAGCGACAGCTTCGCCGAGGACATCATGGAGCTGAAAGGCGGGGCGCCTTCCCTGGTCGCTCCCACCGAGTACTCAGGCACTTGGCGCAACGACAGCCTCATTAAGGCCCTGTTCGATGCCATGTGGCCAGGTATCATCGCCGGCTTCCCGGGCACCAACGCCAGCTACGCGATCAAGCACAACCGGCTCGGCGATATCCTCAACTATGCGAAATCCTACCTGCTGGTGGCACACGGCACAAATGCGGGGGTCAAGGGCCATTTCGAGATGTACCATGTGGTGGGCGACCCCACCTTGCAACTATGGGCGGAAGAGCCTGCGCCGATCAGGCTGAGAGGCAGCATCCGGCGCAACAACCTGAACATCCACGTCCGCCCCGTCCCGGCGGAGGCGGTAGTTACCATCTGGTACCGGGGAAAACTGGTCAAGCGCGCCGCCCTTACCTCTGCGCGCATGGGCATACCGGTAAGCGATCTGCGGCTGACGCCGTCGCGGATGCCTGCGTTGCTGCGCTATATCGAGGTCTGCGTCTCGGCGCCGGGTCACAGGTACACCCAGACCCGGGTCAAGCTCTAGAGGAGAAATGGGACGCCAACCTGTTCGGGGATACTTGGTCCAACAAAAGGAATAAGTCCGACCATCTAAAGCGCTGTCGCGCTTTAGATGGCGGCTTATCCTAATCGTTCTCCAAGTTTCTGAATAACCCACATAAGGCGAAACCGTCCGGTCGGAATCCTCCTAATGGATGCTGCGGCGGGAGGTGCCATGGTCACATCTTAAATATTAATGAGTTGAGTCGGGGATGTCCGTAAGATTGTGACATTAGTCGCAGGGAGGATTATACCGTAGCCCACGAAATTTTATGTTTTTTCTCTATTCAAGAGATAACGGTTAGGCGAAAACAAGGGAGGTGGTAAACGGAAAGAGCGATCTCATCATTCGTGTAGCAGTATCAACTTCAACATTTATGAAAGGAGATTTATCATGGCTTACACAATTGGTAGCTACAGCGTTTTGTTTTACGGGAGTCCTTCTGGATATCAAACAAACCGTGCTCAAATCCAGCTAAAGGACACAGCCGGAAAAGTGCGTGCGTGGATTAGGTTCAATGATCCTGGTCAGTTCTTTGAGAACGACTATGAAAGTAGCGGGATCATCCGAATGTACTTGCCTTCCACGATGTTCGAAAACGTGATCGATGTACTTAGAAACGAAAAGCCTGTCTATATCTACTTCACGGCGGGCCGGGCATTCCTGGGAACCAGTGCTGAACCAATCGGCGAAGGAGAAGCGTAGCTAACAACACCTTTCTCGTGCCGAGATAAATCCGAATCGTTGGGATAAGGCAAAGAGTCTTTGAAATTCGATATCGTTACCCAGTGGGTGATCGGGTGACAAAACTGTCATTTTCCTCTTTGCAGAGCTTGCTCTGGCGCTGAGGTTAAGAAAGTCCCACATGATCAAAGCTTAGCCGGCAAATCATTAGTGAAGTCCGAGGGCAAACCCGGTAACGGGAGTCCTAAGCCGGGCAGAGTAAGGATGCAGGCTGTGTGATTGAGCTCCGAAAAATGTAGAGTTGTGGACCGTAAGGATAACCTTTGTACGTGTGAAGGGAAAGCTGACAGTTTGCATGCACTGGAAGGCAGCAGTCTTGGATGCGCTATGGCGAGTATTCAGGACACCACCGGGGCCTGAGAGCGGGGCATGTGTTTAAAGGGGTAGCTCGGGAACTCGGGAGATCCGGAAGTTTCCTTGTGCAAACAAGGTATTAGAGGCGGATGAGGTTAAACAATCAATTACAAGGGTGTCAGCGACAATTCATTCGTCGTTGTCACCGACACCGCTTACTTCTCATAAATTCAATCAGTTAAGGAGGAAATTATGTCTAAACATCTAATCTGCAGGCTGGTAAGCATGTCTTGCGTTGTTGCTTTGGTGCTCTTGACTGGCTGTGAACCAAAGATAGAGGGTAAGCCGGTGAATCTTGAACCGAATGACCCCAGGCCGATCCTCAGTGTCCAAGTCGCGGATGCTGACGAAGCGACGCTGCTCGTTCAGAAATTTGGTCTCGAGGTCGTTCGGATGGAAGGGCTTACCGTCTTCTTCTTCGAAGATGCCAACCAGCTACCCCACTTGGTTGATCTGGGTTATGACCTCAAAAGGCAGAATGCGTACGATGTATTCCGGCGTGTCGTCCGCATTGATCGCTCAGTTCCGGAAGCTGAATTGGTTGCCAATGGTGTACGGATCATAAACCGTGAAAAACAATATCTAATTGTAGACGCCACAATAGGGCAGCTCAGAGCACTCGTACGCAGTGGCTCCCAAATCGTAGCGATTTCGGGGCATGAGCCACGTCCACGTCAGGTTCGAATCGCTGTGGAGAGCATGGAAGACGTGGCAAAAATCGGCGCTATGGAGGTTGACATCTATAGCGCCAAACCAGAACGTAAGGAATCGATCGACTCTCATCAGACCGACCGCAAGGTCAAAATTGTGATCTATGGGGGAGCCTTTGATTACCAGATCGATCAGCTCAAGGACGTGGGTTATAACGTCGAGATATTACCGGAGCCTGCGCCTATAAAAAGAGGGGGACAATCATGAAAAAGTGGATTAAAGCTACGTTGTGGGCTTTCAGCCTCACATTTGCGTTGTCCGGGTTATCGCATGCTGATATCGACTTCAGTAACTTTCACAGTCCGAGTCAGGTCGATACAATTTTAAATGAGCTAGTTGCGGCCTATCCGGGGCTAGCCCAACTGTCAACCATTGGTACAAGCCATGGTGGGATGCCCATCAAAGCACTTAAAATCTCCGATAACGTGGCGACGGATGAATCTGACGAAGGCGATGTACTTTTCGTTGCCATGCATCATGCGCGTGAATGGATCAGTGTCGAAATGGCTTTGTATCTCGCGGAACAAATTCTATCCCAATATTCTACCAACCCTCAGCTACAAGCAGACGTCAACAACCTCGAGATCTGGATTGTTCCGGTCGTCAACCCCGATGGATTTGCCTACACTTGGTCCCCGTCGGGCTACCGTTTCTGGCGTAAGAACCGACGAAACAACGGAGATGGGACTTTTGGTGTTGATCTGAACCGGAACTGGGGCTACGAGTGGGGCCTTTCGAGTGGTTCCTCGGGAAGCACAAGTAGTGACATGTATCGTGGGCCCGCAGCATTCAGCGAGCCTGAAATCTCGGCGTTAAGAACATTCGTCAATGGCCTCGATAACCTGAAGACCATGTTGACCTACCACAGCTTCAGCGAGCTTTTTCTGCGTCCGTGGGGTTACACCACAATGGACGCCTCTGGGGAAGAAACGCTCCGGCAGCTTGCGTTGCGGAGTATCAATGTAATACAGGCAGTGCATGGACACACATATTCAGAGACGATCGGATACACTGCTTCGGGAGAGACCACGGACTGGTTTTGGGGAGAACATCGTGTTTCCGCATTCACGCCCGAGTTGAGGCCTGCCTCTGGAGGCTTGGGTGGGTTCGACCCCCCACCTGCGGAGATTGTACCGAGCAATCAAGAGAACCTGCCAGCGGCTCTGGCGTTGATACATGATGCAGGCGCGAGAGAATTGTGGATGAAAGACTATGCGGCAGACACCGGGGTGGAACCTTCGGCCGTGTGGACGGGTACAAATTGGAGCCATGCATTCTGGGTAAGTCCGGATATCTGGACTGTTCCGGCTACCCTTGATCAGGGCGCCACTGTCGATTTGAACATCCGCATTCGAAACAATATAGGGACTACCCAAACCAACGTGCGGTTGGACATTTACTACACTGACCCGCGGATCTCACTTGAGTTTCCGAACCCGGATGCCACACTCATTGCCAGCCGAACGTCGTTGACCGTTCCATCTGGTGGTACGACGGTGACGGTTCCCTGGACCGTACCAGTTGGTACAAATAGTTGGGGCGAACGGCATTGGTGCGTTGGCGCCATAGTCATGCATGATAGCGACCTTCCGCTCACAACAGAGGCGCGGCGGAGCAGTAATGTTGCCATTCGAAACTTCAACACAACGGAGACTGTTGTTGGAACGAACTTAGTAGTTGCGGCAACAAATTATCTTGATGTTGATGCGGAACTCATGGTTTTTGTGGATGATCTTCCACCTGGCTGGCAGGTCGTGCTGCCTCCACGCCCCAAGCCAGTCGAAAGAAAAAAGCTTACTTCTATTGAGCGCAAGGGATTACTTGTGGGAGCAAAGGGTCGTTTGCTTCGACCTGGGGATACTATCTATTTGCCTGTTCGCGTAATTCCGCCGAGTACAGCAGGCACTGGTGATAAGGTTGACATAAACGTTCACGGCGGCCTTCTGCCATTGGTGGCAGGCAAACGTACGGCCGTAGGTAATGGGTTTACCTATCAAGTTGTAGTTCCATAAAGTCTATACACCTCCAAAGGAAGATAATTGCCTATAGGGATAGGGACACCCATCGCCGAGCACCGTTCAGCCTTATAACCCTTTTAAATAACACGGAAGGAGGGATGCTATGGCTAAAATCTTTAGGAGTTCTGTTATTAATGCGCCCATTGATGAAGTGTGGGCAAGAATACGAGACTTTAATGCCTTGCCCGATTGGCATCCTGCTTTTACAGATAGCCACATTGAAAATGATGAGCCAGGTGATAAGGTTGGCAGCATCAGAAACTTCAACCTTAAGGATGGTGGAAATATCACGTTGAAATTAGAAAATAGAAATTGGAAATTTGGCCTTCATGCTTTTGTACTGTTCTTCCCAATTTCTACTTTCCAATTTCAAGTTTCAAGCCGTGAACGACTATTTATAAATATACGCTGGAATTGATTTATATTCAACAGATAATTCGTTCGAGTGTAACCAAAATAGAACATTTATCCATAATCCAACTCCCCTCCGTCATTCCGGCGAAAGCCGGAATCCATGCGAAAAGGGTATTGTTTAACTGGATTCCGGCTTTCGCCGGAATGACGATAGGGATGAACTGTTACGTTTTGGTTTTTTCCAATTACCAATGTTCTATTTTGGTTACACTCAATTCGTTCTATATTTTACTCGCTCTTATCTTATCTGACTCTGAATATGTGTAAAAAATTACCATAAAATTATGTAATTTACTTCCCAATTTCACACTAAAATCTATGGTATTGTCTTCCTATTTTTCTATACGTTTCAGTCAACTATCTGAAATTGTATCATTTGCTTGCAACCCTTTAATTTTGCATGATTCTTGCGTGTTAATAATTAAATCTAAGGTTGCAGTTCAGCGAAATTTTATAGAAAAATACATAATCCTGTCAGGTTCTTTCTTAACGATCTCTAATGCACTCAAATCCCGCTAAAAGCGGGATTTTGAAATTGATCACACCTGAAGCTCTTGCTCGCCCTGTTTTTGTTTCATAAAGCTAAAATGACGATGAAATGAAGCGCAACGCCAAAAGTTCTCCCAAAAACCGGGTGTTCGTATAATGGACTGTAAGTTGTCAAGCCAAGCCATCTACAGCGCATTGAAAGCGGACGACTGTAAAGTGGCTGAAAAGTTACTGGAGAGGATTGACTCGTCTTCTGGTCCACGCAGCCTGATGGAGCTGTCCGACGTAGGAAGAAATTAAACGGTACAATCAATCTGATAGCATACGTTTAAAGTTTGGAATGAGCGGGTAGAGCCGGAGTATTGGAGTATTAAAGTGCTGGAGTGTTGAATGTTCTTTTTTCTATCACTCAATTACAACATCTAAGCATTTACCAACAAACAAAGGAGGTACGGAAAAATGAGAAAAAGGAAAAAATCAATATTGGCGTTAGCAATCATCACGGCCTTTATTGCCACGGCACTGTTCTTGCCAGGGCTGGTTAGCGCGGGTGATCTGGAACCGAGCGCCGCTCCCGGACCTACCATGAAGACGCTCGATGAAATCCCGCCCACGTGGAGTCAGAAGCTGGACTCTACTGACGGTGATCCGACGACTGGCTGTAACTCCAGTCGATTCGAATGTGTGATGGGCGGAGAGGCAGTGCTGGACAAGGAGACCGGGCTTGTCTGGGCAAAGAATGCCAATATAGTTGGGACTAAAACATGGCTGGTTGCCATGATATACTGCCGCACTCTTATTATTGCTGGTCGCAAGGGCTGGCGGCTTCCCACCGTAGAGGAGCTGGCCAGCCTGGTGGATACCACGCAGAATTCTCCGGTCCTTCCCAGCGAGCATCCGTTTGACAATGTTCAGTCCGGCGGCCACTGGTCCAGTACTACGTTTGCGGGCGATACGGGCGAGGCCTGGAACGTGAACATGGGCAGTGGCCGCGTGGGCGTCGGCCTTAAGGACTTCGGCGGCGGTGTATGGCCAGTTCGCGGCGACAATTGATGATTTGGTTGTGTGCCGGGCAAGGCCCGGCTGCTAAATGGTGCTATTTGAAATAATGACACATATTTCAGGTAAAGTCCAGACCCAGCCTGATGGAGGCGAAGGGTAGCCAATGGCAAGGGGATTGTCGCGAGGCAATTTCTGAAGGAGGCCGGAGGCAAAAGCGTGGGTCGACATACAGGTATGTCCCGTACCGAAAGGTAGAGGGCAGGCAGATGAGGCGGGGGAATCCGGGACGAGTCCGCAACACAGGATAAAGTCCTATATCCATCATGGAAAACTCCGTATATCTGACGATCGTGCGCTGAAAGTAGCCGAGGTTCACCCCGGGAGGCCCACTGTATCTCGTTATGACATCTGTGTGAAATTACCGGAATAGGGAAGGCCGGTATACTAAATATCCCCGGCGTTGGTGGAAGATCGTATCCTGACCACCAGCGAGCCAAACTCTGCGAGGAGAGGAAACCACGAATGAAGGGATACGACGGCAGTTGAAATATCGAGTGAGCAAACCGTAAGGGGCGCTTATCGTGTAGTGGGATTCAGCAGAGGG